>JBGQHJ010000018.1:0-48364 GCA_041497895.1 Methylomirabilia bacterium | reverse complement strand
CCCGCTCGGCGGGCGACGCCTCCAGCAGCTTGCCGAACGCCGTTTTCGCCTTCTCGTGCTCCTGCTCGAGGAACTTGATCGCGTCCATGGGAACTCCTCCTTTGCCGTGGAGGAGGAAGCAACTCTCGTGCAACCGCACGCGCGGCGGCGCAGGCGAGGCCGGAGCGGGTGAATGGGCGAGCGGGGGAGGGCGGGCGCGGTAAGACTTACCGGGAACACTTCGGCATGACCTCCTTCGCGAACCAGCGCAGCTGCTCGAGCATCACCGCCTTCGGGGTACCCATGCTGATGCTCATGTTGACGTGCTCGAGTCCGGGGAAGCGCGACTCGAGATCCTTGAGGTAGGCCACCAGGTCCTCGGGCGGTCCGGCGAACCACGCCCCGGTCTTCGTGTAGTGCTCGACGGTGGGCACGCCCGCCGCGCCCCAGCCGCCCCGCCGCGACGAGGCCTCCACCTGCGCCGGGGTGATGCCCGGCACGAAGCCCAGGGGGCCGAACATCTTGACGTGCTCCTCGTAGTACGGCGTGATCTCGCGGATCGCCTTCTCGCGCGTCTCGGCCAGGTGGAAGAAGATCCCGAGGCAGAGGTCCTGGCCGAGGGCCAGGTCGCGCCCGGCCCGCACCGCCGCCTCGCGGTAGCCGTGCACCGGCCCCTCGGCCATGGTGGCGGCGCCACCCCCGATCACGCCCTTGATCCGGTGGCGTACCATGAAGTCGAGCGCGCGCGGCCGGGCGCTCACGATCGGCTGCCAGCACTCGACCGGCCGGTGGATGGGGCGCGGCACCAGGGTGATCTCGCGCAGCTCGTAGCCGCGGTACGGGACCGCGGGCGGCAGCGTGTAGTGCTTGCCGTGGTGGGAGAACGACTCCTGGTCGAACGCCTTGAGGATGATCTCCACCTGCTCCTCGAACAGCTCGCGGTTGGCCTCCCCGTCGAGGATCGGCGCCCCGAAGGTCTCGACTTCTCGACTGTGGTATCCACGGCCCACGCCGAAGATGGTGCGGCCGCGCGTCAGGATGTCGGCGGTGGCGAAGTCCTCGGCCAGCCGCAGCGGGTGCCACATGGGCGCGATGTTGAAGCCACAGCCGATGCGGAGGCGCCGGGTCACGCGGGCCAGGTGCACCGCCAGCATCAGGACGTTGGGCAGGCACTCGTAGCCCTCGTGCTGGAAGTGGTGCTCGGCCAGCCAGAGCGCGTCGTAGCCGCACTCGTCCATCACGCGCGCCACGTCGTCCGTCTTCTCGAAGACGGTGGCCAGGTGCTCGTTCGAGAAGCGCCGCTCGTTGGCCGGGGTGGCCATCTGGCCCATGTCGGGCAGGTCGACGTGACCGGGGTAGACGGTGGCGAACTTCGTGATCATGGCTGGTCCTTCCCGGGAGGCGCCGCGCCGGGCCGGTGGCCGAGGAGCGCGGAGATCGCGCGCGCGGTGGCCTTCACCTCCGCGGAGAGGGCGCGAAGCCGGGGACGGACGCGGTCGGTGGGCCCGCCGATGGCGCAGGCGCCCGCCACCACCCCGTCGCGATCGAAGATCGGGGCCGCGATGCCGGCCGCGCCCACCGCGAGCTCGTCGAGGTTGACGCAGAGGCCGGTCTGGCGGACCGCTTCGAGCGCGGCGCGCAGCGCGGGCAGGCTGGTCATGGTGCGGTCGGTGTAGCGCTTGAGCGGCAGCAGCCGCAGGATCTTCTCGCGCTGGGGCGCGGGCAGGAACGCGAGCAGCACCTTGCCGCTCGAGGTGGCGTGGAGCGGGCGGCGGTCCCCCACCCCGCCCGCGTAGCGGATGACCTGGTCGCTGTCGACCTTGTCCACGAAGACCACCGCCGCCCCGTCCGCGCTGAGCGTCCCCAGGAACACGCTCTCCCCGGAGCGCTCCATCAGGGCGCGCAGCGCGGGCCGCGCGATCTCGGGCAGCCCGCGCGGGGTCGGTCGGCCCAGGCCGAGCTCGAGCGCCCGGCGGCCGAGGCGATACTCGCCGCCCGGTCCCTGCTCGAGGTACTCGCGAGCGGCCAGGGTGCGGAGCAGCGGGAGCAGGCTGCTCTTGGGGGCCAGGAGCTGCGCGCTCAGCTCGCGCAGGGCCAGGCCCTCGCGCGTGGACATCACGAGCTCGAGGATGTCCACCACCCTGCCTGCGGCGCGGTGGCGGCCCGCCGCGCGGAGGGCTCCCGCCGCGCGCGCCGCCGGGAGCGCGGCCGGGCTCACCGGCGCGCCGCCGGCACCTCGAAGCCGAAGAACCGGGCCGCGTTGAGCCCGAGCACGTTGGCGCGGGCGCTCTCGGAGAGCTGGCCCATGGTGCGCTCGATGGCTTCCGCCGAGTGCGGCCACGTCCCCTCGTGGTGCGGGTAGTCGTTGCCCCACATGAAGCGATCGGCGAGGCCCATCGGCTCGGCGAGCGCGAGGCCGGCCGGGTCCTCCTGGAAGGAGGCCCAGCAGTGCTCGCGGTAGTACTCGCTCGGCAGGCGCGCGAGCTTCGGCCGCACCCAGAAGTGGTGCTTGCGATACGCCTCGTCCATCGCGCCCAGGAACCACGGCACCCAGCCGATGCCCGCCTCGATGGTGGCCACCCGCAGGCGCGGGAAGCGCTCGAACACGCCGGAGGCGCAGAGGTTGGCCACCGGCTCGATCGTCGGCGACAGCGAGTGCGAGACGTAGTTGATCACCGCGCCGCCGTTGCCGCGCGCGGCCCGCGGGTCGCGCCCGGTGGAGACGTGGAAGGTCACCGGCAGGTTCGCGTCCTGGATCACCGTCCACAGCGGATCGAACAGGGGCAGGTTGTAGTTCGGATGATCCACGTCGTGGCCGCCCCAGATCGGCTTGCACGGCAGCGTGAGCAGCCGGAAGCCGAGCCGGGCCGCGCGCGCCACCTCCGCGATCGAGCCCTCCAGGTCGCCGGTGGCGAGCGCGGCGGCGGGCGCCATGCGGTCGCGGTAGGGGCCGAAGGTCTCGTCCGCCCAGTCGTTGTAGACGCGGCACTGGGCCATCGCGAAGGCCGGATCCGGCGTGGCCCACATCGCGAGGCCCTTGTTGGGGAAGATCACCTCGACGTCGATGCCGTCCCGGTCCATGTCGCGCAGGCGCTCGACCGGGTCGGCGCCGACCCGCTGCCGCAGGCCGTCCTCGCCCTCCAGCGCGTCGGTGCGCAGCCGGTCCGGGCGGTGGCCCTCCGACACGCGCCACTTCACCCCGTTCTCGTCCGTGATGACCTTGGGCACGCGGTGGCGGTACTTCTCCTCGATGCGGGTGGCCCAGAGATCGTGGGGCTCGTTGGCGTGGCAGTCCGCCGACACCATGAAGTACTTCCGCGGGTCGTCGGGCTGCGCGCTGCGAGGCCAGCCGGCGTGGCCGGGGGTGTCGAGACGCCAGAGATTGGGCGCGTTGACCACGACGTCGGTGGATGTCACGGGGGGCGGGGTCATGGGGTGGTCCTCCTCCACTGCACGAGCGTGAACGGGGGCGTGGCGTCGTCGTGGGCCTCGAACACCGCCTCGACCGGAGCGCCGATCCGAACATCCTGCGCGGGGTCTCCGAGCAGGTTGCCGATCATGCGCACGGAGCCCGCGGCGGGCAGCTCCACCAGCACGACGATATAGGGGCCGTGATCCTTGAGCGCGGGGTGCACCGGGTGCCAGGCGCGCTCCCAGGAGTAGATGCGGCCGCGCGGCGAGACCTCCACCCACTCGAGGTCGCTCCCGAGGCAGCGGTGGCAGATCCACTCCGGTCCCCACTGGAACTCGCGGCAGCCCCGGCAGCGCTGCACGGAGAGCCGCCCGGCGCGCGTGCCCTCCCAGTAGGGCCGGTCGAGCCCGTCGGCCTCGGCCACCGGCCGCGGCAGGCCGGCGGGCAGGTAGGTCGCGGGACTCACAGGGTGTCTCCGGTGCCGAGCAGCATGCTGGAGACCGGCGTGACCATCGGACCCGAGATCACGAGGCCGACCCGCGCCCCCGGCACCTGGCTCGTGGACTCGCCGCGGAGCTGGCGCACCGCCTCGATCTGCAGCTCGAGCCCGTGCATGTAGCACTCGGCGAGGTTGCCGCCGCTGGTGTTGAGCGGCAGCCGCCCGCCGGGCGCGATCAGGTTCTCGACGGTGAGGAAGTCGTTCGCGTCCTCGGGCGCGAAGAAGCCGTGCTCCACCAGGCTCATCAGCACGCCGCCGGTGAAGTTCTCGTAGCTCTGGACCACGTGGACGTCCTTGGGCCCGAGGCCCGCCATCTCCCAGAGGTGCGGGGCCACCGTGGTGAAGCTCGAGGACGCGTAGACGGGCGCGTTGTGGCCGCGGGCCGCGTTGCGGTACTCGGAGCCCTGCGCCACGCCCAGCAGGTAGGCCGGGGGGCGGCGCAGGTCGCGCGCGCGGTCGGCCGAGACCAGCACCAGCGCGGCGGCGCCGTCGTTCTCCATGCAGCAGTCGAAGAGGCGGAAGGGCTCGACGATCCACCGCGAGGCGTCGTAGGCGTCCGCGGTCAGGGGCCGGCCGTGCATGACCGCTCTCGGGTTCGCCTGCGCGTGATGGTAGGACGCGAGCGCGATGGCCCGCTGCGCCTCCTGCCGCACCCCGTGGTCGTGCATGAAGCGCATCACCCGCATCGCGAAGCGCTGGGCGGGCGAGATGAGCCCGTACGGGAAGGTGAGCGCCGCCTCGCCCGACACGGTGCCGCCCGGGGGCGCGGCGCCGAAGCGCTGGAACTGGCCCTGGGCCAGGGCGCGGAAGACCACCACGCAGTCGGCGTAGCCCGCCGCCACCGCGGCGGCCGCGTTGCCCACCGCCGCCGAGCCGCCGCCCCCACCCCCGCCCCACTGCATGTTGGAGAAGCGCAGCTCGGGCAGCCCCAGCGCGGCGGCGAGCCGGGAGGGATCGTTGCGGTCGTTGCTGTAGGAGGCGAAGCCGTCCACCTGGCGCGGATCGATCCCCGCGTCCTCGCAGGCGCGAAGGATCGCCCGCAGGGCGAGGGCGAACTCCGATTCGGGCGCGCGCCCGTGCTTGTAGTAGGCGGTCTCGCCGACCCCGACGACCGCGACCCGTCCCCGGATGCTGCGCGTCCCGCTCATTTCCGATCTCCCGGCTGATCCCCGGCCGCTCTCCCGGCCCATGTCCCCTTGACCATTCCCAGTGTCGAATGACGTTCCGTATTCGGCACGTGGAAGATACCCAACCCCGCGGGCGTTGTCACGCCCGATCTCTCCGTCAGTGGGGCGACCCGGTGGTGATCGGCAGGAACGGCGCGTGCACGCGCGCCCACCGCACCCCGAGCCGGCCGAGTAGCCGCTCGAGCGCGGGCTCGTCGGGCACGAGGAGCCGGTCCCCCGCGACCGCGAGCGCGGCGTGGAGCCGGCCGACCTCGAGGGCGACCCGGATGCCCTCCCGCTCGCTCCGCGGGCTCACCGCCAGCAGCGCTTCCGACGCCGCCTCCACCGTGACGTACCAGCCGGGCCCGACATAGAGCAGGCGGCCCGGCACGAGCACCTCGCCCGGCGGCAGCATCAGCGTGAAGACCCGGCCCGCGCGGGTGACCACGCGGCGCCGGGCCCGCCGACGCTCCTGCGCGGTCAGCTCCACCGCGTCGGCCTCGTACCCCGCGAGCTCGGCCCGATCATCGCGCGCGGGCAGGCCCGCGATGACGACGGTGTCGCCGGTCACGCCCGGCGACCGGTCTCCAGGTGCTCGCGCCAGTAGTGGTGCGTCTTGGCCACCACCGTGATCACGCTCTTCACCTGGTCCTCGAGCCGGAAATCGGGGCCGGCGGGCAGCAGCAACCGCTCGCCCTCGACCCGAGCGTCCACGTTCTCGAGGAGGATGGCCGCGCAGAGCCAGGCCGCCATGCGGGGGCTCTCGCAGCGGATCGCGATCATCCCCGGGCCGGCCGGCGCCGCCTCGAGCCCGGTGGTCTCGAGGATGCCGCGCTCGAGCTCGGCGAGCATCTCCGGGCTCGACGCGCTCGCCGGGCCGCCGGGCTCGGGTGCGCGGAGCGCCTGCTCGAGGCCCCGGTGCGGCGGCCCCCCGTAGAGCGCGAGGTCGCAGAAGGTCGTCCACATCGCGCCCCAGTCCGGGCGCCCCTCGCGCCAGACGAACGGCGCGGCGGCCATCGCGCCGGCGTCGGGCGAGGCGGGCGGGGCCAGCTCCCGGATGCGGGCGGGACCGCGTCGAACGAGCGGCTGGGTCGCGTCGAGGGTCTCGATCGGCACGGTGGCGAGGGTGACCGGGATCCCGGTCCGCTGCGCGAGAGCGGCGGCGGCCTCCTCGCAGATCTCCCGCGCGGCCGCCGAGAGGCCCGCGTCCACGACCAGCATGATCCGCCCCGCGATGTCGTCCGGCTGATCCATCTCTCGCGCCCGGATCATAGCATCGCGCTTCCCGACGGGCCCGGCGGGACCGGGCGTCGGCTCAGCGCAGCACGGCGAGCTGACGCGACTGGGCCACGAGCGCGCCGGTCGAGTCCCAGATCTCGAAGTCCTCCTCGTGGAAGCCGCCGGCCACGAACCGAGTGGTGGAGCGGCAGGCGAGCCACCCCGGCGCCGGGCGCGCGCGCACGTGCGCCGTCAGCTCGACGGTGGCCGAGCCGCTCTCGCCCAGGTCGAGCACGACCGGCGCGGCCGCGTCGACCAGCGCGGGCAGGCTCAGGGAGTCCGCGTCGCGCCCGTCCCGGTACCGCATCCAGAACTCCATGCTCGCGCGGCCCTGGGGGCGGCCCATCGCCCAGCCCGGCATCTCGGCCACGCGATACTCGACGCGCTCGGTGATGGTGGGCCCGGGAATCGCGCCGCGCGCCACCAGGTCGATGCAGTCTCCGGGCGGCGGCAGCGCCGGTTTCTCGACGAGCGTCACGGTGCGCCCGGCCGCGGCCGCGAGATCGGCGAAGGCCGCGGTCACCCGCACCGTCTCCTTGCCGTCCTGGATCACCCGCGCCCCGCCGGTGGCGATGCGTCGCCCCGCCCGCGCCATCTCGGTCGCCACCTCGACCGGTCCCGGCCGCGGGGGCCGCAGGAAGAAGGCCGAGACCACGAGCGGGTCGGGCATGGGCATGGCCCGCGCCAGCGCCCGCACGGCGACGCCCAGCACGTAGCCGCCGTTGGGCCGGCCGCCGAGCACGTTCCAGCGATCGGTGATGACCGCCGCGAACCGCCCGGTCTCGCCGGGTCGGTCCGCGACGGCTTCCACCGCGGTGTCGACGTCGTAGGCGTGGGCGCGTCCCGCGGTCACGGCATCGCCTGGCGCAACCGGGCCAGCCCGACCGCCTCCAGCACCGCGAAGAGCAGCACCGCGACCGCCACCACGGCGACCGCCAGGTTGCCGAGCACGGTCAGCGGTCCATCCAGGATCACCACCGCGCTGTCGGCCACCCACAGCGCGTTCAGCACCACCGCGGCCGCGGCCGCACCGTGCCTCACGGTGGCGCGCGCCCCGATCCACAGCAGCGCGGCGGCGTAGAGCACCAGGAGCGCGCTCACGGTCCGCGCGATGCCCGGCCCGGCCAGGCCCATGAGGGCCGAGACGGGCCCGGCGGCGGCCAGGAGCAGCACCCCGCAGAGGCCGGACGCGACGCCGTCGAGCTGCAGGCTGCGTCGCAGGAAGCGTGACGAGTGCATGGTCTCTCTCCTCCAGGGTCGGGACAGTCTACTGCGTCTCGGGCAGGCCCACCGCCTGCCGGATCTGGGCGAGCTGGTCGGCGTGGCCGTTCCAGTGACGGTCGAACATGGCGCCGACGAAGATCGGCAGCGTGATCTCGTCGGTGCCGATGAGCGGCTCGAACAGGGGGATGCGCGCCTTGCGGCGGAGATCCGCCTCCTCGAGCGTCTCCAGGTACGCGAAGACCTCGCGCCGCTGCGCGTCCAGCGCGGCGATCAGCTCGGCCAGGGTCATGCGGCTCCGCTCCGGGGTCACCGTGCATACCCCGGGCGTGATCTCGACCAGCGGCAGCTCGGTCGAGGCGAAGCGCTCGAGCAGCCCGACCGGCCGGAAGCCGGGCTCGAAGAGCAGGTGGCACAGCACCTGGCGGCTCGTCCACTGCCCGGGGGCGTGGCTGCGCTCGAGATGGGCCTCCATGCCCGCGAGCTGCCGCGCGATCCGCTCCCCGGCCGCCTCGCTCTTCTTCCGGAGCTCGTTCACCGTTCCGTTGCTCATGATGGATCTCCTTTCATCAGCCATCCTCGGACCGCGGCGTCATGCCCGCAATTACGCGAGAGGTAATCGGGTGTACGCTAGGGCCCGTCATGCTCGCGGTGCGCCGGCGCTTCGAGTTCGAGCGCGATACCTTCGCGTTCCCCAACGAGCTCGTCTGGGAGTACCACTTCGACGCGGCGACCGGGGCCACCGCGGCCAGGCGGCGCGTCCCGGCGCCCGAGTACGCGCTGCGCTGCTTCGTGCTGGTCCGCGCGGCGCGCCAGTTCCTCTACCACGCCCGCTTCGATCCGACCGCCCCGCGGGCGGACGACGACACCTATGGCCGGCTCATCCGAGCGGTCCTGGCCCGGAGCCCGCGCCGGCCGTCCGGGACGGACGACAAGGTGGTGATCCCGGGCTTCGTCGGCCTGCGCGAGATGAGCGTCGCGCGGGAGTCGCTGCTGAAGCGGCAGTGCGGTGGGGCCTGGCGGTCCTACGTCCTGCGGAGCCACTGGCACATCGTGGTGCCGGTCTCGCGGCGGCACCAGCATCGCACCGCCCGGGAGCTGCTGGAGGCGGTCCGGCACGACTCCGCCCCGATCGTCCACCTGCTGCGCTTCCCCTCCCTCGCGATCAACCACGGCATGGTGATCTTCGACGGCGCGCGCACCGACGAGGGCGCGGTGTTCCAGGCCTACGATCCGAACGTCCCCGAGCGCCCGGCCCGCCTGCACTACGACGGGCGGCGCCGGACCTTCTCGCTGCCCGCCAACCACTACTGGCGCGGCGGCGACCTGAACGTCTTCGAGATCTTCCGGCGCTGGTACCTGTAGTGGCGGCGCGGCCGCCAAAAACCCGGCGGCGGCGCGGGCGATCTGGCATATGCTACCGGCAATTCCGCGGGAGCACGGAACCGCTCCCGCTCAATCCCCGTCGAGGAGGACGAGCCCCCATGTCCGATCACGAGCCCGATGGCGTCGGTCGTCGTCAGATCCTGAAGGCGGGCGCGCTGCTGGCCGCCGCGCCCCTCCTGGGCGCGATTCGCCCCGCCGCCGCCCAGAGCCCCGCGAAGAGCACCAAGGTGCTCGACTTCCACACCGGCGCGGACGTCGCGAAGGCGGAGCAGGAAGGCGAGATCGTCTACTACGGCCACGACGGCGAGGCCGGCATCGCGGCCCTCCTCGAGGGCTTCCGCAAGGACTTTCCCAAGATCAAGACCAACTACGTGCGCGCCCAGACCGGGGCGCTCTACGCCAAGATCACCGCGGAGCGCTCGGCCAGCCGCTTCGGCGTCGACGTGCTACAGCTCTCCGACATCTCCCCCGCCATCGACTTCCAGAAGAAGGGCGGCTACGAGCAGTACGTATCCCCGGAGCACGCCGCCTTCAAGCCCGCCTACCAGAGCACGCCCGGCGGCTACTTCACGTGGGCCGGCGTCACCTTCGCGGGCATCGCCTACAACCGCGGCAAGGTGAAGGCGGAGCAGGCCCCGAAGACGTGGAAGGACATCCTGAGCCCGGCCTACAAGGACGGCATCAGCGCCAAGCTCTCGACCTCGGGCATGCAGCACATGCAGTGGTACACGCTGCGCAAGCTCTACGGCGCCGACTTCTGGCCGGAGTTCGCCAAGCAGCGGCCCAAGGGCTTCGACTCGCGCGCCCAGCTCTTCGACCGGCTCGCCAAGGGCGACGACCGGGTGTGCGCGCTCGCCGAGTACGCGGGCTACACCCTCTTCAAGGAGAAGGGCGCGGAGATCGACTTCGTGGCCCCGGCCGACGGCCTGCCCGCGACCCCCGCGCTCATCGGCGTGGTCAACCGCGCGCCCCACCCGGAGGCGGCCAAGCTCTTCGTGGACTGGGCGATCTCGAACCGGGGCCAGTCGGTGTACCAGACCCAGACCATCCTGCTCTACTGCTCGGTCCGGAGCGACGCGCCGCCGATGGCGACCGGCAAGAAGCTCGCCGACTTCAAGCTCCTCTTCCCCTCCGACTGGGCCGACTTCCAGGCCAGTCACGGCGCCTTCGTCAAGGAGTGGAACGCGATGATGGGGCTCTGAGGCCGGGACGACCCGGTGGCGGATCTCGCGCGGGCCCGGCGCTTTCGGCCGGGCCCGCGGCTCGTCAGCGTGCTGGTGGGCGGCGCGGCCGCGGTCCTCGTCCTCTACCCGATCGCATTCCTGATCCAGGCCTCGCTGAGCGTCGGCGATCCGCAGGCCCGGCCGCCCGAGGCCTACGGGCTCGACAACTTCGCGGACCTGCCGCGCTACGGCCACATCTTCGCCAACACCGTGACCGTCGCGGTCGCCGCGACGGCGATGGCGGTCGTGGTGGGCTTCGTGATGGGCTGGATCCTCTCGCGCACCAACGTGCCCGGCCGCGGCGCGCTCGAGCAACTCATGGCCCTGCCCTACTACGTGACCCCCCTCATGGGCGCGCTCGCCTGGAGCCTCATCGGCTCGCCCAGCGGCGGGTTCCTGAACCAGGTCTGGCGGGCCGCGGGCGGCCACGACCACCTCATCGACGTGACCACTCCCTACGGCATCGCGTGGGTGATGGCCCTCTTCGAGGGCTCGGTGGCCTTCGTGATGATCGGCGCGGTGATGAAGTCGATGGATCCCGCCCTCGAGGAGGCCTCGCAGGTGCTGGGGGCGGGCCGTCTCCGGACCATGCTGCGCATCACGCTGCCGCTCGTGCTGCCCGGCGTGCTGGGCGCCGCCATCTTCGTGTTCGCGGAGATGCTGAGCTCGTTCTCGGCCGCGCTCGTGCTCGGGCTGCCGAGCCGCTTCTACGTGGTGACGACCGCGATGTACCAGCTCGTCTCCCAGTACCCGCCGCAGTTCCCGCGCGCGGCCGCGATGGGCGTCTCCCTCTTCGGGGTCATGTTCGCGATGGTGTACGTCTATCGCCGCGTCGTCCGCGCGGGCAGCTACGCGACGATCACCGGCAAGGCCTTCCGGGCCCGCGCCATGGACGTGGCCGGCCTGCGCTGGCCGCTCCTCGGGGTGTGCGTCGCCTACCTGGCCGTCGCGGTGGCGCTGCCGGTGGTCACGCTCCTCTACGCGTCGGTCCAGCGCCTCGCCACCGCGTTCCCGCGCGCGGGCAACTTCACGCTCGCCAACTACGAGACCGCGTTCTCCCTCGACGCGGTGCGGACCGCGCTGTGGAACAGCCTGCTCCTGGGCCTCGCCACCGCGAGCATCGGCGTGGTGCTGATGGGCTTCCTCGCGTGGATGATCTACCGGTCGCGGCTGCCCGGGGTGGGCGTGATCGAGTACGTGCTGATGTTCCCGCAGGCGGTGCCGCGGCTCGTGTTCGCCTTCGGCATGCTGTGGGCCTGGCTGATCTTCCCGATCCCCATCTACGGCACGCTCTGGCTGCTCCTCATCGCCTACCTCACCGTGTTCCTGCCCCTGGGCCTCCGCACCATCGCGGGGGTGATGCTGCAGATCGACCGCTCGCTCGAGGAGTCGGCCCAGATGTGCGGGGCGTCGTGGGGCTACCGGATGCGCACCGTCACCATGCCGCTCCTGCGCCCCGGGCTGATCGCGGCGTGGCTGCTGCTGTTCATCGCGAGCGTCCGCGAGCTCGGCGCCTCGATCTTGCTGATGGGCCCCAAGGCCAAGGTCATCACGCCCACCATCGTCGAGTCGTGGTTCTCGACCAGCACCGAGCTGACCGCGGCCATGGCCCTGCTGCAGACCCTGGCGGTGTCGGTGGCCCTGGGGTTGCTGTTCACGGTGGCCCGGCGAGCCACCCAGCCGCCGGGAGAGTGAGGGTGACCGATCCGCTCGCGCCGGGACGCCGCGCCTCCATCGAGGTCCGCGACCTCGTCGTCCGCTACGGCGCGGTCACCGCGGTGCGGGGGGTCGGCTTTCACGTGGCGGCGGGCGAGCACGTGACCCTCCTCGGGCCGTCGGGCTGCGGCAAGACGACCACCCTCCGGGCCATCGCCGGGCTCGAGCAGCCCGAGTCGGGCGAGATCCGCATCGACGGCAAGCCGGTCTTCTCGTCGACCCCGCGCGTCCGCGTGCCCCCCGAGCAGCGCGGTCTCTCGATGGTGTTCCAGTCCTACGCGATCTGGCCCCACATGACCGTGTTCGACAACGTGGCCTACGGCCTGCGGGTACGGAAGCTGCCGCAGGTGGAGGTGGCGGAGCGGGTCGGCCGGGCGCTCGGCCTGGTGCAGATGGGCGAGCTGGCGGCCCGCAGCGCCTCGAAGCTGTCGGGCGGCCAGCAGCAGCGGGTGGCGCTGGCGCGCGCCTTCGTGTTCGGGCCCGCGGTGCTGCTCTTCGACGAGCCGCTCAGCAACCTGGACGCGAAGCTGCGCGCCGAGATGCGGCTCGAGATCAAGGAGCTGCAGCGGGCGCTCGGCATCACCTCGGTGTACGTGACCCACGACCTGGAGGAAGCCCTCGCGATCTCCGACCGCATCGTGGTCATGCGGGACGGGGCGATCGAGCAGATCGGCACGCCCGCCGAGATCTACGACCTGCCCCGCAACCCGTTCGTCGCCGACTTCGTCGGCTCGGCCAACCTGATCGAGGGCCGGCCGCGACCGGAGCTGGCCGGCCCGGGCCTGGTGGCCCTCGAGACGCCGGGGGGCGCGATCGTCCATGGCACCGCGTACGGGCGACGGGTGGGCGCGCGTGCGTGCTTCTCGGTACGCACCGTGCACGTGCGGCTCTCCCGCGAGCGTCCGGCCGCCGGCGTCAACGTGTGGCCGGTCGCGGTGCGCCGGCGCGTCTTCCAGGGCGACTTCACCCAGTACCACGTCGACTGGGACGGCCGGACGCTGGTGGTGCGGGGCGTGACGGTGGATCCGGTGGACGAGGGCCAGACGGTCTACCTCACCGTCGAGCCCCGCCACTGCGTGCTGCTAGAGGACTAGACGACCGCCTAGTCCCGCCCGTGCCCCTTCCCCTTGCCCTTCCCGCGGCCCGGGCGGTCGTCGTCGTCCCGGCCCCGGTCGCGATCACGGCCCTGGTCGCGCTCCTTCCAGCCGCGCTTGTCGGCCCACTCCGGGCCCCACTCTTCCTTCCAGTGCGGGGCGCGGGCCCGCTCCCATTGCTTCCAGTGGCTGGGCGGCACGTGGTAGTACTGCACCGGCACGAGCAGGACCGGCCGCGGCACGAACTGGGGCGCGACGACGACCCAGGGGCCGTTGTAGCCGCCGCTCACGTACCACCCACCCGTGGCGAACGCCCAGTACTGGCCGTTGTAGAAGAAGAGATTGCTTGGCGCGGCCGGCGCCGGTACGTACTGCACCGCCGGCACCTGCGGCACCACGATCAGCCGGGGTGGCGCCGGGAGGTGGATGCCGATGTCGACGTGCACCTGAACCTGCGCTAGGGCGGCGGGGGCCGCGGCCAGGAGCGCGATCAATGCGACGAGCAAGGCGAGCATGAGGGATCCTCCTGTCCCCGTATTGTCGCCCACCGCGTTTTCCCGGCCTAGCGCCGGTCTCTCCCAGGCTCGCCTGGGACACCCGGTGACGGAGAGCGTCAGCGCTCCCGGGCCGCCCCGGCGCAAGTGCGCGATCGCACGAGCCGGCGGCCACTGGCATCACCCTTGCCGCAGACCGGACGGGTGAACCACGCCATGATGGCCTTCCTCATCCGCTGCGCGACCTGGGTGCTGATCGGCTGGCTGGTCTGCATGAACCCGGTGGTCACCGCTCACGCGCGCCGCGCGGTCGCCGGGTGGCGGGCGGCCTGGAAGGTCGAGCCCCCGACCTGCGGCGTCCGCGCCTACGGCCTGCTGTTCCGCGCGAGCGACTGCGAGCCCGACGCCGAGTAGACCGCTCCCCGGGCCTGAGCGCTCGCGGTATGATGCGGTCGCGATGACCCCGTCCCGCGGCATGGTGCCCGCCGACCTCACCCGCATCCTTTTCGTGAGCGACGCCCGGGTCTCGCCCGACGGCCGCATCGTCGCCTTCGTCGTCACCACGCTCTCCGAGGAGCGGGACGAGTATCTCTCCCAGATCTGGCTGGTGGACGCCGCGGGCGGAGACCCCCGGCGCTTCACCACCGGACCGCGACGCGACACCGCGCCGCGCTGGTCTCCCGACGGCGCGCGCCTGGCGTTCGTCTCCGAGCGCGAGGCCAAGAAGAAGGGCCAGCTCTATGTGATGCCGGTGGCCGGCGGCGAACCGACGCGCCTGACCGATCTCCGTCACGGCGTGAGCGCTCCCGAGTGGTCGCCCGACGGGAGCCGCCTGGCCTTCGTCTCGCGCGTGGGCGGCTGGGTGGAGCCCGAGTCCGATGAGGAGAAGCGGAAGTCGCGCCCCCCGCGCGTCCTCACCACGCTCAAGTACCGGTTCAACGGCGAGGGCTTCACCTACGACCGGCGGCCGCAGATCTTCACGGTGGCCGCCGACGGGGGCGAGCCGCGCCAGGTGACCGATGGCGATTACGACCACGCGGATCCGGCCTGGTCGCCCGACGGCCGCGCGCTCGTCTTCGCCTCCGCGCGCCACGACGAGCGCGACCACGACGACGCGAGCGACATCTGGCTGATCGCCGCGGAGGGCGGCGCGCCGCGACGGCTGACCGGGACCCAGGGGCCGGCCGGCCATCCCACCTTCTCCCCCGCCGGGGACGTGGTCGCCTACGTGGGCCGCGCGAGTCGCAACGCCTTCGGTCGCAACCTCCGGCTCTTCACCGTTCCCGTGACGGGCGGCGCCCCCGAGTGCCGGACCGCGGGCTTCGACCGCTCCTGCGGGCCGCTCGGCGTCCAGCCGATGTGGAGCGGCGACGGCCGTGCCCTCACGATCGCCGCGGAGGACCAGGGCAGCCTCGGGCTCTTCCGGGTCGGGCCGGGAGATGGGCCCCCGCGCCGCGTGGTGGCCGGCGAGCGCGTGGTCGGCAGCTACTCGGCCGCGCGCGACGGCGGGGTCCTCGCGTTCACCGCGAGCGAGCCCGGCGCGCCCGCCGAGGTGTTCGTGTGCGGGGCCGACGGCGGCGGCGAGCGTCGGCTCACCGATCTCAACCACGCCTTCACCCGCGAGGTCGCGCTCGCTCGACCGGAGCGGTTCCGCTTCGAGCGCGCCGGCTTCACGGTGGACGCCTGGATCATGCAGCCCCACGGGCTCGAGCCGGGCCGCCGCTATCCGCTGCTGCTGAACGTCCACGGCGGCCCCCACGCCCAGTACGGCTATCCCTTCTTCGACGAGTTCCAGGTCCAGACCGGCGCGGGCTACGGCGTGCTGTACGCCAATCCCCGTGGCAGCCAGGGCTACGGCGAGGCCTTCACCTCCGCGGTCGTCGGCGACTGGGGCGGCGGCGACGCCGCCGACGTGCAGGCGGCCCTCGACGAGGCGCTGCGCCGCTTCGACTGGATCGACCCCGAGCGCCTCGGCCTGCTCGGCGGCAGCTACGGCGGGTTCATGAGCAGCTGGATCGTGGGTCACTCCAAGCGGTTCCGGGCCGCGTGCTCGGAGCGCGCGGTCAACGTGCAGACCAGCATGTTCGGCACCAGCGATATCGGGTTCGTCTTCAACCAGGTGGAGCTGGGCGGGGTCCTGCCCTGGGAGGACATGGCGAAGTACCTCGAGCGGTCGCCGCTCACCTACGCCAAGGAGATCACGACCCCGCTCCTGATCCTGCACTCCGAGGACGACCTGCGCTGCCCGATCGAGCAGGCCGAGCAGCTCTTCGTCGCGCTCAAGACCCTCCGGCGCGAGGTCGTCTTCGTCCGCTTCCCCGACGAGAACCACGAGCTGACGCGCTCCGGCAAGCCGCGCCACCGTCTCGAGCGCTTCCGGATCCTGCTCGAGTGGTTCGCCAAGTACCTCCGCGCGGCCTAGTCGGACCCGGCTAGTCGGCCAGATCCGCGTAGAGCGGGGTGGTGAGGTAGCGCTCCCCGAAGGACGGGATGATCACCACGATCATCTTGCCGGCGCTCGCGGACCGGCGCGCCACCTCGACCGCGGCCCAGAGGGCGGCCCCCGAGGAGATGCCCACCAGGAGGCCCTCCTCGCGCGCGGCCCGCCGCGCGAAGGCGAACGCGTCGTCGTTCTTCACCCGGATGATCTCGTCGTAGATCTTGGTGTTGAGGACCGCGGGCACGAAGCCCGCGCCGATGCCCTGGATGGGATGGGGGCCCTTGACGCCGCCCGAGAGGACCGCAGAGGCGTCCGGCTCGACGGCGACGCAGCGGAACGATGGCTTGCGCGCCTTGAGCACCTCGCCCACCCCGGTGATCGTGCCCCCGGTGCCGATGCCGGCCACCAGGATATCGGCCTGGCCGTCGGTGTCGCGCCAGATCTCCTCGGCGGTGGTGCGCCGGTGGATCTCGGGGTTCGCCGGGTTCTCGAACTGCTGGGGGATGAAGTAGCGCGAGTCGCCCGCGGCCATCTCCTCGGCGCGCTTGATCGCGCCGGGCATCCCCTCGGCGGCCGGGGTCAGGATCAGGTCCGCCCCGTAGGCGCGCAGGAGCATGCGTCGCTCCTTGCTCATGCTGTCGGGCATCAGCAGCGCGAGCTTGTAGCCGCGGGCCGCGCAGACGAAGGCCAGCCCGATGCCGGTGTTGCCGCTGGTCGGCTCGAGGATGATGGTGTCGGGCTTGATGCGGCCGGCCTTCTCGGCCGCGTCGATCATCGACACCCCGATCCGGTCCTTGACGCTGTGGGCCGGGCTGTAGAACTCGAGCTTGGCGACCACCTGGCCGGCCGCGCCCTCGGTGAGGCGCCGGATCCGGACCAGGGGCGTGTTGCCGACGAGGGCGGTCACGTCGTTCGCGATTCGCATGGGAGCGCTCCTAGACTCGGGTGATGAGTGACTCGATGGCCCGGCGATCGACCGCGTCGACCGACGTCAGGTGGACCCGCGCGCGATGGACGCCGTCGCCGGCTTCCACGCCCACGACCTTGGCGTAGAGATCACGGGACTCGGCGCCGGCCCCGGGGTAGCGCACGCGCAGCCGAACCGACCGGACGCTCAAGCGATGCCAGGGGTGGAGCGAGGCCATGGTGGCGGCATCGTACCACCGGCCCCGCCCGCGGTCGCGCGCCGCGGATCCCCGTCGTGGGCCTGACCGGCCCGCGACGGCCTACTTGATCTGCCCGCGAACCTCGCCCGCCTTGTGCAGGGCGGTGTGGATGTTCACGTAGGCGTCGCCGGCCTGGATCGCCTTGACGAGCACGCTGAGCGCCTTGTCCTTCTCCGGCCCCCTCAGGCTCGCCGCGGTGATCTCCCCCGTCGCGAGCTCGCCGTTCTCCTGACCCTTGATCAGCGAGGGCTTCCCCGAGGCGGGGTAGAGCCAGACCACCACCGGGCCGTTCTTGCCGGCGGTCCCCAGGTGGATGTGCGCCATCGTGATGTCGCCGAGATCGTGCACCGTGAGCGTGTACGCGATCTTGGTGCCGTCCGGGGAGACGGTGAAGGTCGCCGCCGCGGTCGACTTGCTCTGGGTCCTGGGAACCTCGGACGCGCCGTCGAGCTTCGCGGTGTAGACCTGCTCCGCCGCTCCCGCTCCACTCGCCCCGAGCAACGTCACCGCCAGCACCGCGAGACCGGCCCGGATGATATCCATCGCGCACCTCCTGGGAAACGAGTCACTGCTCAGCTGGCGGGCGCCTCGCAGCGGCCGAGCGCGGCCTGGATGGGGGCCGGCCCGGTCCCGCCGGCCGAGTCGTGCTCGAGAATGCTCGCCGCCTTCACCACCTCGAAGGCCAGCTCCAGCTCGGAATCCGCGCCCGGGCTCGCCGCGGTCGCGACCACGTCGGGAGCGATGCCGTGCCCGGTGATCGGGTGACGCTCGGGCGTCAGGTACCGGGCCGTCGTGAGCTCGAGCGTGGAGCCGTCCGCGAGCGGGATGGCGGACCGGCTCGTGGCGTCGCCGAACGTGGGACCACCCACGATGACCGCGCGCCGGCTGTCCTGCATCGCCCCCGCGAGCACCTCGGCGGCCGACGCGGTGCCCGGGCTCACCAGGATCGCCAGCGGCCGCGTCCACCGGATCGCCGCCGCGGTGGTCGTGAGGGCCGTCGGGCCGCCCGCCGCGCGGCTCTCGACGCGAGCCACGAGGCAGCCCGGATCGAGGAACAGGGACGCGATCGCCGGGACCGCCTCGATCCGGCCGCCCAGAATATCCCGCAGGTCGAGCACGAGCCCGGTGGCCTGCTCCGCGGGTGTGGTCTGGAGCACGTGCGCGAGCGCGCCCGCGGTCGCGTCGTCGAGGCGCGGGAGCCGCACGTAGAGGATGCCGTTCCCCAGGGCCCGCTCGCTCATGTCCACCCGGGGCGTCTTGACCCGGGTGAGGGTGAAGGGCCTTGGCTCGGCCCAGCCGCTCCGGATGACGGTGAGCGTGATCGGGCTGCCGGGCTGGCCACGGAGGTGCGCCGCGGCCGCGTCGGGCGCCATGTCCCGGACCGGCTCGCCCTCGAGCGTGAGGATGCGGTCACCGGTTCGGATGCCCGCGGCCTGGGCCGGCATCCCGTCACGGGCCACGACCACGCTCAGACCCCCGTTGCGCCGGGTCAGGGCGAGCCCGACGTCGCCCGCGCCCGTCGTCGCCGGGCGGGTGGGGGACGCGGCGACGACCGTGCTGTCCGGGTCGAGACCCTGGACCGCGCCGCGAATGCCATCCTGCACCAGCTTGCTCCACGGCAGCTCGTCCACGTACCGGTCGTGGATGATGGACATCGCCTCGGCGTACAGGGCGATGGCCTGGTAGGAATCGGTCGCGCCGGGCCGTCCGGTACCGGCGACGGCGATCCCGGCGAGCGCGACCAGGGTGAGGAGGGCGAAGGGTCCGCGAGGAGCTCTCATGCGCTCCGGATACCACCGCCCGATGAGAGGACGGTGAGATCCGAATGAGAAGACGCGCCGGACGGGGCGGGCCCTACCGGAACGCGGGCATCACCTCGAGGCCGAAGCGCTGCATGGAAGCCATGATGCGCTCGTGCCCCAGGTAGCCGAAGCTCATCTGGGCCAGCACGTGATGCACCCCCGCGGCGCGCAGCTCCGCCACCTGCTCGGCGACGCGCGCCGGCGTGCCGTAGAGCGCCCCGGTGGCGAGCGAGAACCGCACCGCGTCCTCCTCCGACACCCGCGGGTCGTTGAAGGGGTTCACCACCGCGGGATCCACCCGGTAGTCGCTCGGGTTGTTGGCCTCGCGCGCCTCGAGCATGTGCCGGCGGGTGTGGGCGAGCGTGCCGGCCAGCTCGTCCTCGGCCTGGGCCTGGCTGGGGGCGACGTACACGTGGCGCCACACCGCCACGTCGCGCCGCAGGCGCTCGCGCATCGAGGCCGGGTGCCCGCCGGCCACCAGACCTTCCTCGTAGAGCCGCAGCCGCTCCGGGATCGCGCCGAGCGGGATCCGCGAGGTGAGGATCGGCACCCCCTGGCGCCCGCACTCCTCGAACGACGCGGGCGTCACCACGCTGCGCCAGATCGGCGGGTGGGGACGCTGGTACACGCGCGGCCGGAGCGCGGGGAAGCTCGCCTGGAAGAACTTCCCCCGGAACGCGAACGGCTCCTCGGTCCAGGCGCGGGTCAGCATCTCGAGCGCTTCCGCGCTCCGCTCCCGGCTGTCGTCGCTGCGCAGCCCGTAGCCCACGAACTCGTACTCGTTGTAGAGCGTGCCGCGGCCGACCCCCACGTCGAGCCGTCCCCGGCTCAGGTTGTCGAGGAGCGCCAGCTGCACCGCGAGGCGGATCGGGTGCCGCAGCGCGAGCTGGATCACCGCGAACCCGATGCGCACGCGCGCGGTGCGCGCCGCCAGCGCGCTCGCGAACGGGATGGGGTCGCAGTAGACCGCCTCGCCGGTGAAGTTGTGCTCGGTGAGCCACACCGAGTCGAACCCCACGTCCTCCGCGTGGCAGGCCTGGGCGAGCTGCTCCTCGATCGCCGCGTGATCGCCGTCGGCGGACGGCGAGTGCGACAGGGTCAGCCAGCCGAAGCGCATCGGCTCAGGCGCCGACCAGGGTGCGGGCCAGCTCGATCTCGCCGAGATGGGTCATGCCATGGGTGAGGCCCACCTGCCCCAGGCACTGGACGACCGACATGTCTCCGAGCGGCTTGACCGTGATGATCTTCTCGAGCAGGGCGGGCGACGCGCTCGCGATCAGCTCGTCGGTGCCGGCCCACACCTTCCCCATGTACTCCCGGAAGAGGGCCACGTCCTTGATCCGGAGCGCCTGCGCCTCCGCGGAGGACATGCCGGTACCCTGCGCGGCGGGCGGCAGGCCGAGCTTCTCCCCGTATCCGCCCTCGACCCAGATGGGCGGCTTCCGCTCCTGGATGACCCAGCGCACGATGTTGTCCTCGGTGCGCGTGTAGTGCCACACGCCCCAGCCGATGGTGTTGGCCTTCGGGTGGCCCGCCGGCACCGCGTGGAGCTGGTCCGGCGTCAGGTCGGCCATCACCTTGTCGAGGCCGGCGTGGAGCCGCTTGAGGTTCGCGCGAATGAAGTCCGCCGCGGTGAGCATGGGGTTCCTCCTCGGCTGCCCTTGTATCATGTATACTGTCGGTCGTCACCCGGCTCCGAGGAGCGTTGCGACGGGAGCGTTCCCGCCAGGCTCGGAGCGGCCGGCCGCTCGGTCGGCTAGAGACAACGGCGCTCGCAAACTCCCTGAACCTAAAGGAGGGCGCGAGATGAGCGCCAGCACCAGGTCGACCCACCCGCAAGACCACGTCGTCACCGATCTGAGCCTCGCCGACTGGGGCCGCAAGGAAATCCAGATCGCCGAGACCGAGATGCCGGGGCTCATGGCCATCCGCGAGGAGTTCGCGAGCCAGCAGCCCCTGAAGGGCGCCCGCGTCGCGGGGTCGCTCCACATGACGATCCAGACCGCGGTCCTCATCGAGACCCTCCAGGCTCTCGGGGCCGACGTCCGGTGGGCCTCGTGCAACATCTTCTCGACCCAGGACCACGCCGCCGCCGCCATCGCCGCGTCCGGCACCGCGGTCTTCGCGCGCAAGGGCGAGTCGCTCGACGAGTACTGGGACTACACCCACCGCATCTTCGAGTGGCCCCAGGGCGGGCACGCCAACATGATCCTCGACGACGGGGGCGACGCCACCCTGCTCCTGCACCTGGGCGCGGTCGCGGAGAAGGACGCCTCCGCCGTCGCGCGCCCGTCCAACGAGGAGGAGACCGCCCTCTTCGCCGCGATCCGGGCCAAGCTCGCCAAGGATCCCTCCTGGTATTCCACCCGCCTCGGCAAGATCCGCGGGGTGAGCGAGGAGACCACCACCGGGGTCAAGCGCCTCTACCAGATGGCCAAGGAGGGCCGGCTCAAGTTCCCCGCGATCAACGTCAACGACTCGGTGACCAAGAGCAAGTTCGACAACCTCTACGGCTGCCGGGAGTCGCTCGTCGACGGCATCAAGCGGGCCACCGACGTGATGGTGGCGGGCAAGGTCGCGGTGGTGTGCGGTTACGGCGACGTGGGCAAGGGCTCGGCGCAGGCGCTCCGCGCGCTGTCGGCCCAGGTATGGATCACCGAGGTCGACCCCATCTGCGCGCTCCAGGCCGCGATGGAGGGCTACCGGGTCGTCACCATGGAGGAGGCGGCCGACCAGGCGGACATCTTCGTGACCGCCACCGGTAACTTCCACGTGATCGGCCACGACCACATGAAGCGGATGAAGAACAACGCGATCGTGTGCAACATCGGACATTTCGACAGCGAGATCGACATCGCCTCGCTGCGCCAGTACAAGTGGGAGAACATCAAGCCGCAGGTCGACCACA
This sequence comes from Methylomirabilia bacterium, assembly GCA_041497895.1. GTDB lineage: Bacteria > Methylomirabilota > Methylomirabilia > Rokubacteriales > CSP1-6 > CAMLFJ01. Next base: position 26,580 of record JBGQHJ010000018.1, on the reverse strand, counting down.
TCATCTTCCCGGACGGCAAGCGCATCATCCTGCTCGCCGAGGGCCGGCTGGTCAACCTGGGCTGCGGCACCGGACATCCGAGCTACGTGATGAGCTCGTCGTTCGCCAACCAGGTCATCGCCCAGATCGAGCTCTTCACCAACCCGGACAAGTACCCGGTCGGGGTCTACGTGCTCCCGAAGCACCTCGACGAGAAGGTGGCGCGCCTGCAGCTCAAGAAGCTGAACGCGCACCTCACCGAGCTGACCGACACCCAGGCGCGCTACATCGGCGTGGCGAAGACCGGACCCTACAAGCCCGACCATTATCGCTACTAGCCACGGGCGCTACTAGCCGCGGGGCGCGGTCACCGCGCCGGGAGGTCGCTCCATGATCGGGATCTTTCGCTCGATCCGGATGGGCGGCTTGCTCGCGTCGTCGGTGACCGCGCTGGCCGCATGCGCGGTGGTGACCCCGGCCCAGAGCGAGCGGAACAGCGCCCTCTACACCGCGGCCCGCACGTGCGAGAACGGCTCGCTCTGGGTCGAGCGGGTCTCGAACGAGGGAATGGTCTACACCCGGACGATGAACTCGAGCGGCAACGAGTGGGCGCCGTTCCAGAAGTGCTACCAGGAGAAGACGCAGCCGATCTGGCAACGGTACTGCCAGGCCGAGCCGGAGAGTCCCCGGTGCAAGCGCTAGCCCGCCCCGCATGAAGATCACGAAGATCGAGTCGCTGCACGCCGACGCGGGCTGGCGCAACCTCGATTTCCTCAAGATCAGCACCGACGAGGGGATCGTGGGGTGGAGCGAGTACAACGAGTCCTTCGGGGGGCCGGGCGTCTCCACGGTCATCGCGGAGCTTGCCCCGGCCCTGGTGGGCAAGGATCCCCGCCCCTGGGAGGCTCACGTCGCCCTCATGTTCGCGCTCCGCCGGCAGGCCGCCGGCGGGGTGATCCAGCAGGCCATCGGGGCCATCGAGAACGCGCTGCTCGACGTCAACGCGCGCGCGCTCGGGATCCCGGTCTACCGGCTCTTCGGCGGGCCGGTGCGCGACCGCATCCGGCTCTACTGGTCGCACTGCGCCACCTACCGGGTGAGCCGGGCGCGTGAGATGGGGCTGCCGCCGGTGCGCACCCTCGACGACATCGTGGCGATCGGCCGCGAGGTGGCCGCGAAGGGCTACACCGCGCTCAAGACCAACGTGCTACTGCTGGGCGAGCAGCCGCGCGCCCACGTGCCCGGCTTCGCGCGCGGCGAGGGCTTCCCGGAGCTGAACGCCGATCGCCCCGTGCTCGAGGCCATCGCGGCCCAGCTCGCCGCCTTCCGGCAGGGCGCCGGCCCCGGTATGGACATCCTGGTCGACCTCAACTTCAACTACAAGACGGAGGGGTTCCTCAAGGTCGCCCGCGCGATGGAGCCCTTCGATCTCTTCTGGGTCGAGATGGACACGCGCGACGCGAAGGCGCTCGCCTACGTACGCAGCCGCACCACGATCCCGGTCGCCTCCTGCGAGTGCCTCTTCGGCCGGCGCGACTACCGACCGTTCTTCGAGCAGCAAGCGGTGGACGTGGCGATCATCGACACCCCGTGGAACGGGGTCGCCGAGTCGCTCAAGATCGCGGCGATGGCCGACACCTACGAGGTCAACGTGGCCCCGCACAACTTCTACGGCCACCTCGCCACCATGATGAACGCCCACTTCTCCGCGGTGGTCCCCAACCTGCGCATCATGGAGATCGACCCGGACATGGTGCCGTGGCAGGACGACCTGGTGACCGTGAGGCCCGACATCGCGGACGGCCACCTGCGCCTGCCCACCGGCCCCGGCTGGGGCACCGAGGTGGACGAGGCGACCGTCCGCGCGCACCCGCCCCGCGCGAGCCGCTAGGCCCGGCGGCTCAGATCCCGGTGCCGAAGCCGCCGGCGGCCCGGACGGTCACCCCCTCGCCCATGTGGCCCGCGGAGTGGAACAGCGCGATGCCGCTCAGCACCGCGCTACGCGAGCGGCCGGGAAAGGCCTTGGACAGCGCCTCGGTGCGCGCCCCGAAGGCGCCGGCGGCGGCGGTCCGCTCCACCGCGTCGGCCTTCACCGCGCCGTCCCAGTCCTCGGGCTTGAAGGTCGAGATGATCTCGCGAGTGCGGCGCCCCACCGCGTCGCGGTACTCGCGGAGCGCCCCCACGTCGATCTGCCGCGTGAGCTCGCTCACCTCGGGGCTCGTCATGCCGATGCCGAAGTCCGGGCGGCTCACCCCGAGCCGCTTCTTCCAGCCTTCGTCCCAGAGCTGAGCGCCGCCGGCCACCACCTGGCCGACGAGGATGTCCTCGGCGCGGGCGATGTGCCACATGAGCCAGGCGAGGGAGTTGAGGTCCTCGCGCGGGCGCACGCGCATCTGCTCGTCGGTGAGTCCGGCGAAGGTCCGCTCGGCCGCCGACATCTTGTTGCCGCCGACGGCGGCCATGTGCATCGCGGAATGCTGCTCCAGGAACAGGTCGCGGGTATCCATGGTGTCCTCTCTCGGCCCTAGGCGGGCGCGCGCAGGGCGTTGCCGACGATCGCCTGCGCCTCGCCGACGATGGCGTCCAGGTGGGCCTGATCCCGGAAGCTCTCCGCGTAGATCTTGTAGATGTCCTCGGTGCCGGACGGCCGGGCCGCGAACCAGCCGCTCGCGGCCACCACCTTGAGCCCCCCGATCGGCGCGCCGTTGCCGGGGGCGCGGGTGAGCTTGTCGGTGATCGGCTCGCCGGCCAGCCGCGACTCCTTCACCGATTCGGGGGAGAGCTTGCCGAGCCGGGCCTTCTCGGCCGCGGTGGCCGGGGCATCGATGCGCGTGTACCACGGCGTGCCGAGCTGGGCGATCAGCGCCTGATAGTGCTCCCCGGGGTCCCGCCCGGTGCGCGCGGTGATCTCGGCGGCCAGCAGGTTCAGGATCAGACCGTCCTTGTCGGTGGTCCACACGCGACCGTCGTGGCGCGGGAAGGTCGCCCCCGCGCTCTCCTCGCCGCCGAAGCAGAGGGAGCCGTCCAGCAGGCCCGGCACGAACCACTTGAGCCCCACCGGCGCCTCGAAGAGCCGGCGCCCGCGCGCGGCCACCACGCGGTCGATGAGGCCGCTGCTCACCAGGGTCTTGCCGACCGCGGCCCGGGTCGACCACTGCGGGCGGTGGGTCAGCAGGTAGTCGACGGCGACGGCCAGGTAGTGGTTGGGGTTCAGCAGCCCCGCGGCGGGCGTGACGATGCCGTGCCGGTCCGCGTCCGGATCGTTGCCGAAGGCCAGGCGATACCGGTCCCGGAGCCCGACGAGCCGCGCCATCGCGTAGGGGCTCGAGCAGTCCATGCGGATCTTGCCGTCGTGATCGACGGTCATGAACGCGAAGGTGGGGTCGATGGTCGGATTGACCACCGTGATGTCGAGGCCGTAGAGCGCGTTGATCGGCTCCCAGTAAGGTTGGGACGCGCCGCCCAGCGGATCCACCGCGATCCGCAGCCCGGCCGCCCGCACCGCGTCCAGATCCACCACGCTCCGGAGATCGCGCACGTAGGGCATCACGAGGTCTTCCGCGTGGGTCGTCGGGGCCTTGGCCGCGTCCGCGAAGGACACCCGCTTCACCCCGGCGAGCCCCTCGCGCAGGAGCTGGTTCGCCCGGCGCTCCACCCAGCCGGTCACGTCGGTGTCGGCCGGCCCGCCGTTGGGCGGGTTGTACTTGAAGCCGCCGTCCTCCGGCGGGTTGTGTGACGGCGTGACCACGATGCCGTCGGCCTGGTGCGCGGCGCGGCCGTGGTTGTAGACGAGGATGGCGTGGGAGATCACCGGCGTCGGCGTCACGCCGTCGTCGCGCTGGACGATGGTCTCGACCGAGTTGGCGGCCAGCACCTCGAGCGCGGTCCGCTCGGCGGGGCGCGACACCGCGTGGGTGTCCTTGCCCATGTAGAGCGGCCCATCGATCCCCTGCCCGCGCCGGTAGTCGCAGATGGCCTGGGTGATGGCCAGGATGTGGGCCTCGGTGAACGAGCCCCGCAGCGGCGAGCCGCGGTGGCCGCTGGTGCCGAAGGCGACGAGCTGGGTCGGGTCGTCGACGTCGGGCCGGCGCGCGTAGTACTCGCGCTCGAGACGGGCCGGGTCCACCAGCATGGCGGGTGGCGCGGGGTGGCCGGCGAGGGGCGAGAGCGCCAAGGGCCTCAGTCCTTTCCGGGCTCGGTGGCCGCGACCGTGCGCAGCCGCACGTCGCGGCGGGGCACCGGCAGCTCGATCCGGGCCTCGTTCAGCCCGGCGTAGACCGCGTCGGCGAGCTGGCTCTGGATCGTCTCCGCGTCGCCGAAGCGATCGGTCCACGCGCGCAGCTCGAAGTCGAGCGAGTTCTCCCCGAAGCCCATGAACACCGCGGCGGCCGCGGGCTCGGCGCTGACCTGGGGGTGCCGGGCCCCGATCGCGGTCAGCAGCTCGCTCACCCGCTGCGGCACCGCCCCGTAGGCCACCCGGACCGGCAGGACGATCCGGCGCCGCAGGTCCGAGTACGTCCAGTTGGTGACCGCCTGGGCGATCAGCACCGAGTTGGGCACGAACACCTCCGCGCCGTCCGCGGTGCGCACGAGCGTCGCGCGCGCCCCGATGTGGCGCACCTCGCCCCCGACGCCCGCGATCTGCACCACGTCGCCCAGGTGGATCGGCCGCTCGAAGAGCAGGATGAGCCCGGAGGCGAAGTTGTTCACCAGGTTCTGCAGCCCGAGCCCGGCGCCGACCCCGAAGGCGCTGGCCAGGATCGTGAGCTTGGTGAGATCGACCCCCAGCGCGGCCAGCGCGAGGGTGAAGCCGCCGAGGATCACCGCGTACTGGATCACCGCCGACAGCGCGAGGGGGATGCCGCGGGCCATGCGCACCCGCAGGAACACGTCCTCGGCGAGCAGGAGGCGGAGCGCGCCCGCGGCCACGAACGACAGCCAGATCGTGAGCGCGAACACCACCACGTCGCCGAGCGAGATCCGGATCGCGCCCCAGCCCCACTGCGCGGCGAGCGCGGCGCGGACCCCGGTCACCGTCGAGGACAGGAGGGTGAGCGCGTTCAGGGTCGCCGCGATCCACGCGAGCACGCCGGCCCAGCGCAGCACCCGGACGGTCCGCCGCTCGATCACCGCGCGATGCTGCTGCACCGAGGACAGGAGCGCGAAGACGCGGCTCCGGAGCAGCACACCGGCCAGGCCCCGGGCCACCTGCACCGCGGCCAGGATCGCCAGGCCGTAGTAGCTGCTGCCGAGCGCCCCGGCCCCGATCAACCGGCCGAGCTCGACGTAGCCGGTCCCGCCCAGCACGAGGGCACCCACGAACGCGCAGAGGAGCAGGCGCCCGACCAGCCGGCGGGCCGCCGCCGCCATCAGGTCGGTGTCGGAGGCCGGCGTGGGCCGGCGCGCGGTGGTCAGCACCCGGATCATCACCAGGCTGGCGACCAGCATCTCGGCCAGGAACAGCATGTGCTCGAAGAGCGGCGCGGTCGTGAGCACCGAGCGGATCCCGTCGACGAGGAAGAGCACCCCGAAGACGTAGAGCGCCGCGGTGAGCACGCGGTCGAGCGAGGGCCGGATGAGGCGCCCGACCGGCACGATGGCCAGGAGCGTCACCACCCGCACCAGGATCGGCGTGGCCGCCGGGTACATCCACGGGGCCGCGAAGCAGGCCAGCACCAGGGCCGAGGAGATGGGCCGGCTCCAGACGCGGGCGACCGAGCCTGCGCCCGGGTCGTCCGTGACCCAGCGGCGCGCCGCGCGACGGCCGCGCCATAGCACCGCGACCAGGATGACGAAGAAGAGCGCGTGCAGCGGGACCCGGGTGGCGTGCTCACGGGCGACCTCGGTCACCACCGCCTGCTCGGCCGCGATCACGTCGCGCGCCGCCGCGGGAGCCTGGCTCATCGCGCCCTTCCAGAGCACCGCTCTCCAGAGGGGCGGCCCGTCCCGCTCGCCGAGCCGGCGGATCCGGTCCGCCTTCACCTGCGCGATGCGCGCGAGCCCCTCGTCGCTCCGCCGCTGGAGCAGGGCCAGCCGGTACTGGGCGGCGAGGAGCTCGGAGAGACGCGCCTCCACGCGGGTGCGCGCCGCGTTGAGCCCGCCCAGGACGCCGTCGATCTGGTCCAGCACCACCTTGGGCGCGCCCGCGGCCGCGGCCGCCTCGCGCGAGCGCAGCCAGCTCTCGCGCAGGCTCGCGAGCCGGGCGCGCTCCTGGTCGACGCGGCTCGTCCACTGGGTCACCGCGTCGCTCCAGCCGCGGAGCCGCGCGCGCGTCGCCTCCCAGACGCTGCCGAGCTGCTCGATCACGGGCAGCGGCGGATTCGCCTCGAGCCGCGCCGTGGTCTCGTCGAGGCGGGCGCGCAGGTCGGTGGCCAGCGCGGGCAGGCGCTCGAGGATGGCCTGGATCTCCCGGCTCGGCCTGATCGCCGCGGCCTGGGTCTCCAGCAGGCTCCGGATCTCGGCCGCCCGCGCCGCGACCTCGGCGAGCGGGATCGGGCCGGTGCTCTCCGCGGCGGGCTCGCCCGACTGCGCGTGCGCCCCGATCGCGTGCGCGCCGATGGCGACGGCCAGGGTGAGGCCGAGGGCCCAGCCGGATCGTCGCCGCACGACGCGCATGTCGAGTCGCCCTCCAGACCCACGGAGTGTACCAAGCCCGTGCTATCCTGCCCGCGATGTTGTCGAGGGACATGCCGACGTGACGCCGCTGGTCCGGCGATACATCAAGACCAGCTTCGTCTTCCTGATGGTCGGGCTCGCGCTCGGCGCGTACATCGTGGTGGCCCAGTTCTGGCTCGACCGCTACCCGCCGCGTCTTCTCGTCACCGCCCACGCCCACCTGCTGCTGGTGGGCTTCATGCTGATGATGGTGATGGGCGTGGCCACCTGGATGTTCCCCCGCCCCGCCCGCGACGACACCGGCTACCGGCCCGGGCTCGCCGAGGCGGTCTACTGGACGATGACCGTCGCCACCGTGGCGCGCGCCGGCGCGGAGGTGCTCGTGGCCGCCACGGGGGTGCTCGGCTTCCGCGGGCTCATCGCGCTGGGAGGACTCGGCCAGCTCGCCGGCACCGCGCTGTTCGTGCTGAACATGTGGCGGCGGGTCCGGATGCCGCCCGCCGCCGCGCCCCGCTAGCGGGCGGCCGCCCGCGGAGCCGCTCTATGACGAGGGTCATATGGCCCGCGTCGACCCGGCGCTACCCTGCTCGAGAGGAGCCGGGGACCATGCGCCGCGCGGAAGAGCCGATCGTGAGCCAGGAAGCCGCCGTGCATGCGCGCCCCGGCCTCCCCGGCGCGGGCGCGTTCGACCGGAGCCCGTTCATCGTCATCTGGGAGACCACGCGCGCGTGCGCGCTGGCGTGCGTGCACTGCCGGGCCTCGGCGATTCCGCGCCGCGATCCGCGCGAGCTCACCACCGAGGAGGGCCGGGCGCTCCTCGAGCGCATCGCCGCCTTCGGCGAGCCGCCGCCGCTCGTGGTGCTCACCGGCGGCGATCCACTGCGGCGCCCCGACGTGGCGGAGCTGGTGGCCCACGGCACGCGCGTCGGCCTCACGATGTCGCTCACCCCGAGCGGCACCGGGGCCGCGACCGCGGAGCGGCTGCGCGCGCTTCGATACGCCGGGCTCGCGCGGCTGGCGGTGAGCCTCGACGGCGCGACCGCCGCCGCCCACGACGCGTTCCGGCGCGTCCAGGGCTCGCACCGCCACACTCTGCGCATCGTCGAGGAGGCGCGCGCCCTCGGCCTGCCGCTGCAGATCAACACCACGGTGTGCCGCCAGACGGTGGCCGACCTGCCCGCGCTGGCCGAGCAGGTCGCGGGCTGGGGCGTGGTCCTGTGGGCGCTCTTCTTCCTGATCCCGGTGGGCCGCGCCCAGGCCGATCAGGCGCTCCCGGCCGACGACATCGAGCGGGTCCTGGGGTGGGCCGCGGATCTGCAGCCGCGGGTGCCGTTCGGCATCAAGACCACCGAGGCTCCCCACTACCACCGCGTGGTCGGCGCCGGTACGGCGGCCCGGGGCGCGGAGTCGAGCCGGCCGCGGTCCCCGCGCGCGATGCGGGCGACCCGCGCGGTGACCGACGGCAACGGCTTCGTCTTCGTCGACCACGTCGGCGACATCTGCCCGAGCGGCTTCCTGCCCCTGCCGGCTGGCAACGTGCGCCGGGACGACCTGGTCGCGGTGTACCGCGAGGATCCCCTGTTCGTCGCGCTGCGGGATTCCTCCCGCCTCGGTGGGCGCTGCGGGCGCTGCGAGTGGCGCGAGCGCTGCGGAGGAAGCCGCGCGCGCGCCTACGCCCTCACCGGAGACCCGCTCGCCGAGGATCCCGGCTGCGTGCACGAGCCACCGGCCGACTGAGGCGCCGCGAGCCCGCGTGGTATTCTTCCGCGCGTGCCGCTCCTCGTGCTCTGGCTCCATGTGCTCGCCGCCATGACCTGGATCGGCGGCATGCTCTTCATCGCGCTGGTGCTGGTGCCCGTCGTGCGCCGACTGGACGATCGCGCGCTCCGGACGCGGCTTGTCCAGGCCACCGGCCGGCGCTTCCGCTCCGTGGGATGGATCGCGCTCACCATCCTGATCGCGACCGGGCTCGCGAATCTGTGGCTCCACCCCTTCCTGCTTCACTCGCCGCGACTGCAGTGGAAGCTCGCGCTGGTCGCTCTGGCGCTCGTCCTGAGCGCCATCCACGATTTCCTTCTGGGGCCCCGGGCCGGTCTCCCCACCGCCGGCCCTTGGGCTCGCGCGCGGGCCTCGTGGCTGGCCAGGCTCAACGTCCTCGTCGCCCTGGTCATCGTGCTGCTCGGCCTGTCGCTGTTCAGGTAGCCTACGCGCCCGGCCCACCCGGAGCCGCCCCCGCGGAGCCCGCCCGGGTCGCGGGCCCCGCGCCCACGGCCGCGTGGCCGAATATGAGCGGGATCATACCCACCACCGCTCCCAGAGGCGTTCACTTGACCGGTGATGCCTTCGCCATCGTGACGCAGGGATGATCGGGGGGACAATTCCATGGTGCCGACGCCGAAACCCGCTGAGAACCCGACCCCGCTCGGCCAGCGACTGCTCGACCGCCCCTTCCTGCTCTTGGCGGCCGGACTGGTCGTGATGTTTGGCTTCTACACGCTCTGGGGCCTGTACGAGATCTTGACCCTGCCGAAGGCCGTGCTGCCATGACCCGGCCCCGAGAGGAGGAGCGCATGGAACAGCACGAAGCTCATTCGGCGATCGTGTCTCCGCGCGGCACCTGGTGGCTGCCCGCCGGCAAGCAGGAGAAGATGTGGGTCAGCATCGCCTTCGTCTGGTGCCTGATCCTGTTCGCGATGATGCCGTTCTGGCATTTCCGCGGCGGGCAGAACCCGTCCGGCGTCCGCTCGAGAGTCGACCCCGCAGACTTCTCGGCGCGGGTCGAGAAGTTCATCGCCGACTACAAGGTCGGGGAGGATCACGGCGTCCCGGTGGTGGCGCCCCCCCCGGGCGCCGACGTCTACCTCATGGCGCAGATGTGGCGGTGGTATCCCGTCCTGCGACTGACGAAGGGCGTGCGATACATGCTGCACCTCTCCTCGGTGGACCTGAACCACGGTTTCAGCCTGTATCCCGTGAACCTCAACTTCCAGGTCATCCCCGGCTACGACTACGGGCTGAAGATCGTGCCCAACAAGTCGGGAGACTTCCGGATCATCTGCAACGAGTTCTGCGGGCTCGGTCACCACATGATGGTCGGCAAGGTCGTGGTCGTCGAGTAGCGCGAGAGGAGCCCCCCACAATGTCCACCGCGATCAACGGACTGGCGACCCGATTCCGGACCTGCGACGTGACGGGCCTCAAGGTCAACTGGCACGCGGAGACACTCGTCAAGGTCAACGCGGTGGTTGCGGTCGTGAATTTCCTGATCGGGCTCATCGCCGCGTTCGGGGTCGTGATGACCCGCTGGCAGGCGGTCCACCTCCTCCCCGCCGACCTCTTCTATCGCTTTCTGACCCTCCACGGCCTGAACATGCTCATCTTCTTCATCATCTTCTTCGAGATGGCCATCCTCTACTTTGCCGGGCCGATCCTCCTGAGCTCGAGATTGCCCGCACCGCGAGTGGGATGGCTCGCCTTCGGCCTGATGGTCCTCGGCATGGCGGTCACCAACGCGATGGTGCTGCAGGGGAAGGCCGACGTGCTCTTCACGTCGTATCCGCCGCTGCAGGCGGATCCGCTCTACTACGTGGGGATCATCCTCTTCGCGGTGGGCGCTCTCATCGTGACGTGCCTCTTCTTCGCCACACTCGTGGTGGCCAAGCGAGAGCACACCTACGAAGGGTCCATCCCGCTCGTGAGCTTCGGCGCCCTGACCGCCGCCATCATCGCGGTGATCACCCTGCTGCACGGGGCGGCCATCTACATCCCCACGCTGCTGTGGTCCCTCGGGTACATGAACGTCGATCCCGAGGTCTACCGGATGGTGTGGTGGGGCCTCGGACACTCATCCCAGCAGATCAACGTCGCCGCTCACGTCTCGGTCTGGTACTTGCTCGCGGCCCTCACCGTCGGGGGCGTGGTCGTGAGCGAGAAGGTCAGCCGCATGGCCTTCGCGCTCTACATCCTCTTCATCTCGATGGCGTCGGCTCACCACCTGCTGGTCGACCCGGGGATGGGGCCGGCGTGGAAGATCTGGAACACCAGCTACGCCATGTACCTGGCCGTGCTCGCCAGCATGGTCCACGGCTTCACGGTGCCGGCCGGGATCGAGATGGGCCAGCGGCTACGGGGTTACACCCGGGGCACGTTCGAGTGGCTCAAGAAGGCGCCCTGGGGCGATCCCGGGTTCTCGGGGGCCGCGCTGTCGATCGTGATCTTTGGCTTCCTCGGCGGCGTCACCGGTGTGACCATCGGGACGGAACAGATCAACATCATCGCCCACAATACGCTGCGCGTCCCCGGCCACTTCCACACGACGGTCGTCGGAGGCACCGCCCTGGCCTTCATGGCCGTCACGTACTACGTGCTGCCTCTGATCTTCAGAAAGCGGGTGGCGTTCTGGGGGTTGGCGAAGATTCAGCCCTACCTGTTCGGGATCGGGATCGTCATCCTCGGGATGTCGATGATCTTCCAGGGGATCTTCGGCGTTCCGCGCCGGAACTGGGACATCTCCGCCCCGGGTGCCGTCTTCCAGATCGAGTACCATCCCGTCGTTCAGCTCTTCCAGGCGACCATGGGCATCGGGGGACTCCTCGCCATCCTCGGGGGGCTCGCGTACATCCTGATCGCGGTGGTGACCGTGTTCTTCGGTCGCCCCTTCCGGCTGGCCGACTCTCATGATCTGTCCGGTGTTCCGCAGGGCGTGTGGAAGCTCCCCCTTCAAGCGCACGAGGGAGCCCCGGTCGCCGCCGTCCACCAGAGCGGTACCCCGGGCACCCTCATCCTCGTGTTCATCTTCCTCGCGTGCTTCATCCTGTACTACTTCGCGAACTGGAAGATCCTGTCCTTCGTGTGGAAGGTCGGATAGCGGATGCATCCCTCGAGGCTACCGGCGCTCGTCCTCGTCCTGTGGTTGACCTCCACCTTGCTCTGGTGGGGGTTCGCCTTCATGCCGATGTCGGCGGCTCCTCCGGAGTGGCTGACCGCGGCTCGCACCGTCTGCTTCGGCTCGCTCGAGAGCGGACTGCCTGCCCCATACGGCTGGATGCTGCTCGTCCTTGGCCCGGCGAGCTTCCTGGTCGGGATCTTCGCGATCTGGGGCTCGGAGCTCGGAGCCTCCGTGGCCTCGCTGGCCCGATCTCCGGTCGGCGCGTGCGCATTCGCGGTGATCGCGGCCGGCCTGACGACCGAGGGTGTCTGGATCTTCACGCAGGTCCGCGTGGGGCTGGCCGCCGCGGCGTGGGCCCCGGGCGCCCCGGACTCGTCGGATCTCCCCGTCGCGTACCCTCGCCAGGTGGCGGTAGCCCCGGACTTCGTTCTCGTCGATCAAGACGGGGAGAGGATCTCACTCGACCGCTTCAAGGGGCGGCCGGTGCTGCTGACCTTCGTGTTCGCGCACTGCCAGACCATGTGCCCGCTCCTCGTCCAGAACATCAAAGAGGCCTCGCCCAGCGTGCCGCCGAGCGAGGTCTTGTTGATCACGCTCGACCCGTGGCGGGATACGCCGAGCTCGCTGGCCGGCATCGCACGGCAGTGGGACGTCCCGAGCAACTTCCACGTCCTCTCTTCGCCGAGCGTGACCGAGGTCCTGCGCGTGGTCAGCGCCTACCAGGTGCCCTTCGAACGGAACGAGAAGACCGGAGACATCGTCCATCCCGGCGTGGTCTTCCTCATCGATGCCCAGGGCCGGCTCGCCTATGCCTTCAACAATCCCCCGCCGGCCTGGATCCGCGAAGGGCTCGCGCGGCTCGACCGGACCGGTGCCAATGCCGGTTGAGCCCCTCGGCCGCTATGACTACTGGCGACCGATCGGCACCCGCTGGCTCGCACACCTCATCGAGGGTATCGACCGGGTCTTCGATCGGACGTATTCATCGAAGTACAACCCGCTCCACCGCACCGGCACGCTGGCCGCTCTCTGCCTCACGGTAGCCCTGGTCACCGGCGTCTACCTGATCTTCGTCTACGAGGTCGGGCGCCCCTACGAGTCGATGACCGGCATCCAGGGCGACCCCTATCTCGGGCGGTGGATCCGGGCCCTGCACCGATATGTCTCCGACGCCGCCGTCGTCGCCATGCTGATTCACGCGCTGCGCCTGCTGGTCCAAGGCAAGACGTGGGGGCCGAGAGCGCTGGCCTGGATCACCGGGATCCTGCTCGCCGGGATGATGTTCGTGTCCGGTCTGACCGGCTTCGTCCTGGTCTGGGACGAGTTCGGCCAGAGGCTGGCAGTCGCGGGCGCCAAGATGCTCCGGCTCCTTCCCCTCTTCCCCGAGCCCCCGGACCGGGCCTTCGTCGGAGACACGCCGGTCCCGTCGCAATTCTTCTTCATGAATCTCTTTCTGCACGTGGCCGTCCCTCTGGGAATGATCGGCTTTCTGTGGCTCCACACGTCCAGGCTCGCCCGCGCGGCGTGGTTCCCGGAGCGGAGGGTGGTGTGGTGGGCCCTCACCGGGCTCGTTCTCCTCTCCCTGCTCTGCCCCGCTCCGCTTCCCCCGGCGGCCGATCTGCTGGCTATTCCCGGCCGCGTGAACACGGACTGGCTCTACGGCTTCTGGATCCCGTTGGTGCAGAGCTCACCGGCGGCCGGCCTGGCGAGCTTCGCGCTGCTCGCCAGCCTGCTCCTGTCCCTGCCGTGGCTGGTGGGGCCCCGCGAGGGCGCCCGGCCGCCGGCGGCCTTCGTCGACCCGGAGCGCTGCGAGGGCTGCCAGCAGTGCTTTCGTGACTGTCCGTATGACGCGATCCAGATGATTCCGGGCAAGCACCCCGAGGTGCACCCGCTCCTCGCCAACGTTCTTCCGGACCTCTGCGTGAGCTGCGGCATCTGCGCGGGCTCGTGCGCGTCCCTGGCGATCGGCCCCGACCGCCGGACGGCAGCCCATCAGCTCGCCTCGGCGCGGCAGCTCGTGGCTGGCACCACGAGCCCTGGACAGAGCGCGCTGGTCGTCAGCTGCCGGAACAACGGCGGCGTCCCCACGAGGCTGCGGGACCGGCTCGAGCAGAATGACTCGATGGCGCACTTCGAAGTGGACTGCGTCGGAACGCTCCATCCCGCCACCGTGTCCTATCTCGGCAGTCACTTCGGCACGACCGCGCTACTCGGATGCCCCGCGCAGAACTGCGTCCACCGGGAGGGCGCCATCCTCGCTGACGCGCGCATCCTCGGAGAGCGGGCTCCGGCCGTCCCGGGGCGAATCGCGCGCCTGCCCGTTCGCGTCTATCACTACTCGATGGGCGAATGGCCCGCGATCGCCGCGCTGCTCGACACCCTGCCGAGGCCGTCTTCACCGAGCCGCCTCGGGGCGTTCGGCCGGGGCTCGCGCGGTGCCTTCGCGATGGGGCTCAGTGCCCTCCTCCTCGGCGGGCTGGCCCTGGGGAGTCGGTGGCCCCAGGGGGCGGCCCCGGAGCATGCCCTCCTGAGGTTGGGATGGCGCCTCACCGGCCAGGTCAAGGAGCGGTGCCGCGATCTCACCCCCGAGGAGCTGGCCAGACGCCCGGTCCATATGCGCGTGCCGCGCGAGTGCGTGACCGAGGTCCTGTCCTACGACTTGAAGGCCGTCGTCGATGGGCAGATCGTGGCGGAGAAGACGGTGAGATCGCCAGGCTTGCGGGCGGATCGGCCGTTGAACGTGCAAGAGGACCTGCGCGTGATTCCGGGAGATCACGATGTGCGTGTGACATTCACTCCCCACGAGGCTGGCGGGCCCGGCAAGGTGCTGTCGCTCGAGCAAAGGGTCCGCTTCGACCGCGGGCGGGTCGTGTTGGTCACCTACGACAACGAGAACCTCGTCGCCCGGTAGGACGCCGGCGGCGCCATTTGCGGGCGGCCACCGACGCGGCGTGACCCTAGCGGCCCGACGTCGACCGCGCACCCCGCAGACCACGCAGCAGAGCCTCGTGCGGGCCGCCGATCGCGTCGTCGCGGGCGACAATGGCCCCGTCGGGGTCGAGCAGCGTGATGACCGAGGAGTGGTTGAAGCTCCCGTCCGGCAACCTGCGGTACTTGACGCCGAGTAGCGCGGCGATGTCGCGGACCGTATCCTCCGGCGCCCGGAGCAGCCGCCAGCGGGACTCATCCACCTGACGGGTTCGCGCCAGCGCCTGGAGGGCGTCCGGCGTGTCTCGCTCCGGATCGAGGCTCACCAGGACGATCCGGAGATCGGCCTTGATACGGGGGGGCAGTTCGCGCTCCATCCGCTGCAGATCGGCGATCAGGAGCGGGCATGCGTCCGGGCAGGTCGCGTAGAACATACTGATCAGCACGGGATGGCCTCGGAAGAGGTCCAGGCCGACCGTCCGACCGCGCTGGTCCACGAGCGACGCCGAGAGCGCGTAGATGGAGTCTCCCCGCGGCGGAGCCGCCTCCATGGCCTTGTGGCGATGATCCTGGGCGGCCGCCGGCGGCGCGACGGCGACCCCGGCGGCCAGGAGGCCCGCGACCGCGATTGCCATGGCCTTCATCGTGAAGCGACCTCGCCGTCACTCGCGCAGCGGAACCCGAGCGCGCGCGTCGTGTACCGCGCCTCCAGCGAGCTCCGGAAGGCGAGCCGCATGAAGCCCGCGTAGTCTTCGTTGTCCCCGGCGGTGAACGCGCCCGTCCCGCAGAACGGGATACGATCCGCGCTCTTGCCGCTCCGGCTGTCGCCGGAGACCAGCGTGCTGTTGTAGTCGAGGACCCACTCCCACACCAGTCCGTGGAGGTCGCGGATCCCCCAGAAGTTGGGCGGCCCGCCGCCCACGTCGGGCAACGCTCCCGTCGCCGGCCTCGCGTACCAGGCGAGGATCCGCTCCCGGAATCCGGGCTCGGCCGCACCATCCGGGCTCGTATCTCCGGCTGCCGCCGCGAGCTCCCACTCGACCTCCGTCGGCAGCCGCTTGCCCCGGGCGCCGCAGTAGGCCCTGGCGGCGAACCAGCTCACACGCGTCACCGGCTGCTCGGGGCGGGCGTCGGGCCCCAGCTCCGTCGGGCCCGTCCAATGGGCCAGGTAGCCGTCGTCGGCAAATACGCGGGCCACCCGGTCGCGCCGCCAGCCGGGGTGCCCGGTGACGAAGCTCAGGAACTCGGCGTTGGTGACGGGCAGGCGGTCCAGCGCGAAGGCGGCGACGTCGACGGTCGTCACCCCGGGGGCGGGCGCGTAGACCGGGTGGAGCACCCCTGGGCCCACTCGCGCCATGTCGCCCGGGGACGCCGCCGGCACGCCGGCGCCCGCGAGGACGAGCGCCAGCGTGACGAAGGCCAGGTGCCGCATGGTTCAGCGGGCCGCCCCTGGGGGCAGCTTGATCTTGGCGCGGGCGTCCGTCACTTCGGCGGCGGTCACCTGGTCCCCCTGGTTGCCCCAGGCGTTGCGCACGTACGTCAGGATGTTGGCGATCTCGTCATCCCGGAGCTGGCTCATCGGCGGCATGACCGAGTTGAACGGCTTGCCGTTGACCGTGACCGGCCCGGTGAGTCCCTTGAGCACGATCTCGATCGCCCGCTGCTTGTTCGCCATGAGGTAGTCGGACTTCGCCAGCGGTGGGAACACGCTCGGGAGCCCCTGACCGGTCGGCTGGTGGCAGACCGAGCAGGTGCCCCTGAAGAGCTGTTCACCCGCCGCGATCTGCGTCTTGATGTCGAGCGTGCCCTTCTCGAGCGCACTGGCGGCGGACGCGATGGCGGGCGACGAGGGCCCGGCCTTCTCGCTGATGTAATCCACGTCGACCTCCTTGCCGGAGTACACGAGCCGGTTCTCGGGGCCGTCGACCTTGAGCATGCCGAGCGCACCCTTGTTGAAGGTCCGGAAGATCGAGTGGTCCACGATGATGTACGTTCCTGGCACCTCGGCCTTGAACTCAACGATGGCGGAGCCACCCGCCGGGATCAGCGTCGTCTGGACGTTCTCCTGATAGCGGGAGCCGCCCTCGGTGTAGACGCGGTCGAAGATCTCGCCGATGACGTGGAAGCTGCTCACGAGGTTCGGGCCGCCGTTGCCCACGAACATCCGGATGCGCTCGCCGACCTTGGCCTTGAGCGCCTTGTCCCCCACCAGGGCGCCCTCCGAGCCGTTGAAGAGCACGTAGGTGGCCCGCTCGTCGATGGCCTTCTGCATGTCGAAGGGTTGGGCGCCCTTCTCGCGATACGAGCCCACGGTGTAGAAGTCGCCCTGCATGATGTAGAACTCGCGGTCGACCTTCGACAGGCCCTGGGGCGGCTCGACCAGGATCAGGCCGTACATCCCGTTGGCGATGTGCATCCCGACCGGGGCCGTGGCGCAGTGGTAGACGTACAGGCCCGGGTTCAGTGCCTTGAAGGTGAACTGCGATTCGTGGCCGGGGGCCGTGAAGCTGCTGGTGGCTCCGCCCCCGGGCCCCGTCACCGCGTGCAGGTCGATATTGTGCGGCATCTTGCTGTCGGGATGGTTCTGCAGGTGGAACTCGACGGTGTCACCCTGGCGCACCCGGATGAACTTGCCGGGCACGTGGCCCCCGAACGTCCAGAAGGTGTACTCGACACCGTCCGAGATGGGCAGGTTCACCTCGCGGACTTCCAGGTGGACGACCACCTTGGCCGGATCACGTCGGGTGATCGGCGGCGGCACCTCCGGGGCGCCGGTCAGCACGGCCTCGATGGGAGCCCCCGCCTGGGCCGGGGCGACCGCCGCCGGCTTGGCGGGAGGGCGGTTCTGTGCGGACGCCTCGTGGGTCGATATCGGCACCAACCCGAAACCCGTGACCATTGCCACCATGCTCAGGAAACCTGGGACGATGGACCGAGGCGCCATGTTCTCCCCCTCTCTCGTTCCTCGAAATAACAGCCGAACGCCACACGCCAGACTCGGAAGGCTCGTGCCGGCGCGAAACCGCGCCGGAAGCACCGTGCACCTATTAGTACAAGCACTCCAGGAGAGTCACTATGATCGGCGTCATACGGGGCGGAGCGCCCGATTCGGCTGGCACGAGCCCCGGTCCCGGAGACGGACCTCCCGAGGCTTCAGCGGCAGCGGCTCAGGGGAAGGTGCGGAACGTCTGCAGCAGGGAGGCGCGCGCGGTCGGGCCCGGCGGCGCGAAGGGCAGCACCACCGGCGTCGCCCCGGTGCGGGCGAACGCCGCGAGCTGCTCGCGGCAGTGGTCGGCCGGACCCACCGCGCCCAGGCCGTCGAGCACGCGCGCCGAGATCCCCTTCACCGCGGCGGCGCGATCGCCCGCCTTCCACGCCGCGTTCACCGCGGCTACCTCCGGGGCGTAGCCGCACTCCTCGAAGAACCGGGCGTAGGCGTTCACGATCGCGTAGCCGGTGATGTCCCGGGCGAGCGACTCCCGCACCGGCCCACGCTCGTCGGTGACGCAGGTTCGCACGTACACCGCGACGTCGAGGTCGGCCAGGCGGCGGCCGGCGCGCTTGGCGCCGGCCTCGACGTGAGCGAGCGACGTCGCCACCGCCGAGGGCGGGATCCAGTTGAGTAGGACGCCGTCCGCCACCTCGCCGGCGAGCTCGCACATGCGCGGCCCGAGCGCGGCCAGGTAGATGCGGGGCGGCGGCGACGGCGCCGGGATCGCGAGGCGGAAGTTCTTCAGGCGGTAGAACTTGCCCTCGAAGTTGACCCGCTCGCCCGCGGCCGCGGTCCGGATGATCTGCACCGCCTCGCGCATCTGCTGGATCGAGGGCGTGAAGGGCAGCCCGTGCCACTGGCCCACGATGATCTCGCTCGACAGCCCGAGGCCAAGCCCGAAGCGCCCGGGCGCCAGGTGCGCCAGCGTGGCCGCGGCCTGCCCGTAGACGATGGGAGTGCGGGTCTGCACCGGGATCACGCCGTTGGCGATCCCGATCCTCGTGGTGTGGGTGGCGATGAGGGTCGAGAGCACGATGGCCTCGGCCCCGGAGGCCTCGCCGACCCAGGCGGTGCGATAGCCGCGGCTCTCCGCCTCGCGCGCGATCGCGGGGAACTCGGCGAGGGGCACGGCCAGCCCGGTCAGCGCGATGTCGGTCGGCATCAGAGGCGCTCGCCCACGATGTACTTCTTGTTGTAGGTGTAGGGTCGCACCTCGGGCTTCCAGCGGCCGATGTCCGAGGTGTCGTTCCAGAGCGTGGACATGGGCAGGTCGGTCCGCTCGACCTCGTAGGCCGCGAGGTAGCGCGGCTCGCCCGGGGTCTCGGTCCGGTAGCGGGCCACGTTCACGCAGCCGGGCAGCTTCAGCAGGAGCGGGACGTGCTCGATGTCGTAGAGCTCGTTGAAGAGCGCCTCGCGATGCGGCTCGATGTCCATCATGACCCAGAAGACGTACGGCGTCCGGTAGCCGAGCCCCGGGCTGCTCCCCACCCACTCGTAGGCGGTGAGATGCCGGTTCATGGTATGAGGCCGGATGTCCTTGGGCCAGCGGCCCGCCTCCCCGGCCGCTTTCCACTCGGCGCTCTGGAGCACCGCGAGGCTCTCGAGCTCGTAGGCGGCCAGGTAGCGCGGCTCGGTCGGCGACGGCTGCCGGTAGCGGCTGGCCCGGATCACCCCGGGCACCGCCCGGAGCAGGGGCACGTGCTCCTTGTCGTAGACCTCGTTGAACCGGGCCTCGTGGTCGTGGGCCACGTCCATCCGGACCAGGAACAGGCCGCGTGGGGCCATCGTCGCTCTCCTCTCCCCGCTTGCTCCGAGCGGGCTTCCCTCGTATCTTCGTCGGGACCGGCTGCCGCTGCCGGCTGCCGCTGCCGGCTGAATGTACCGCGCCGGGAGCGGCCACGCACACAAACCTCTCAAGGGAGACGACCCCGATGCCGCCAGTGGATCCGAACCAAGTCCTGATGACCGGCGAGAACTCCTTCATCCGCCTGAGCCCGGACGGCGGCAAGACGCTCTCCGACCGCGCGAGCCACTGGCGGGTGCTCTGGTGCCCGTCCGGCGGAGGCCACGCGCTCTTTCTCCAGTCCACGCTGACGGACGGACGGGTGCGGATCTACAGCGACAACATCGCGGTGGCGCGGTGGCTGCAGACGACCATCGAGAAGCTGCTCTTCCCCGCCTTCGCCGACACGTCGCTGCCGGTGATCGCGGCGCGCTTCGACCGGCACGGCGGCCCCTGGTCCACCGCCACCGAGACCGTCACCGCCACCGACGCCCGCGTCACGATGTCGTGGTACGACTGCATCGAGCCCTTCGTGCTCAACGCCCCTCCCGGCTTCAACGACCGGCCGATCGGCGTGTTCAGCACCTTCTTCCCGGCCCGCGCGGCCCAGCTCGAGGTCAACGGCAAGGTGGCGACCGGCCAGGTGTGGGCCGAGATGCGGGGCGACCGCCAGGGCAGCAGCGCCACGCTCGCGTGGTCCGAGACCTGGGTGAAGCCGCGCGGATAGCGGAGGGCCTCGTGAGCGGACGGCTCGACGGCAAGGTCGCCATCGTCACCGGAGGTGGGAGCGGCATCGGCCGCGCCAGCGCGCTCACC
The DNA here is from genome assembly GCA_041497895.1 of Methylomirabilia bacterium. GTDB lineage: Bacteria > Methylomirabilota > Methylomirabilia > Rokubacteriales > CSP1-6 > CAMLFJ01. The sequence continues at coordinate 6,579 of JBGQHJ010000018.1, read as the reverse complement.
TTCCTGCGCGAGGGCGCCCGGGTGGTCATCGGCGACCTGAACGACGCGAGTCTCGCCGAGACCGTCGCGCTCGCGAAGGCCCAGGGCGGCACGGACCGCCTCGCCGCGCTCCGCGTCGATGTCTCGGCGGAGCGGGACGTGGCGGGCCTGGTGGCGCTCTCGGTGGAGCGGTTCGGCGGGCTCGACTGCCTCTTCAACAACGCCGGGCTCGGCGGCGCGTTCGGGCCGATCGGCGAGACCACCGTCGAGGAGTGGGACTTCACCTTCGCGGTGCTGGTGCGGGGCGTCTTCCTCGGCATCAAGCACGGTGCGGCCCGGCTGAAGGCCCAGGGCCGCGGCGGCAGCATCATCAACACCGCGTCGATCGCCGGCATCGGCGGCGGCGCCGGCCCCCACGCCTACTCGGCGGCGAAGGCGGCGGTGGCCAACCTGAGCCGCTCGGTCTCGGCCGAGCTCGCCGCGCACCGCATCCGGGTGAACGCGATCGCGCCCGGCATGATCAAGACCCCGCTCGCCATGGGGCGCCGCGAGGAGGCGTGGGAGCGCCTCGCGCGGGAGAAGCAGCCGTGGCCGGACCTGGGCCTGCCCGAGCACATCGCCGACACCGCGCTCTTCCTGGCCAGCGACGACTCGCGCTTCATCACCGGCCAGGTCATCGTGGTGGACGGCGGCCTCACCGCGCTCGGCCCGGATCTCTTCGGCCACGACGCGGGCAGCCGCATGCTCAGGAAGGCCGGGCTCAACACCGGCTCGACCGGGCTGCCCGGCGCGGTGCGCGAGGTCCAGAGCCCCTAGGCCCGGGTCGATGCCGCCCCAGATGCTCTCGGCCCGGGCGACCGCGTGGGTCGGCGCGCTCTTCGGCGTCGTGGGCCTGGTGATCCTGTTCGTGGCCCTCGGGATCATCCCCACCGACGAGTCGAAGTTCGAGGCACCGCACTGGGTGGTGGGAGCGGCCGGCCTCGCGTTCTTCCTGGTCGGGATCCTGCTGCTCACCACGCCGCCGGACCAGGCGCCGGAGGCGGCCACGCGCACCACCTGGCGGACCTTCCTGCTGGGCACGGGCGTGGTGGGCGCGATGGCGGCCATCTTCAACTGGGTCGCGTTCGGCCCTGGCCCGCGCCACTTCGGCGGGGGCATCTCGATCCCGTTCGTGGCGATCTCGTCGCGCCAGAACGAATGGTCCGGGCGTGTCGCCTTCGGCATCGGCGCCGTGCTGATCGACCTGTTCCTCGCCTTCGTCGTCGTGCGGGGCCTGCGAGACCTCCTCGGCCGCGGGCGGTAGGAAGCGAGAACGGCTCCGCCCGGCGGGCTCCTCGCCAATCCCCCGCGGTCGCGCTATCTTCGAGGCCGACCGACCCTCATCCACGGGAGGACGCGGATGCCCGTGCTGCGACGACTCGGCCCCCTGCTGATGCTCGTGCTGGCGCTCGCCCCGCCGGCCGCCGCCGCGACGAAGGACTGCCGGAATTCGACCCCGCTCCCCGACGCCGTGCACCTGACCGCGCCGGGGCCCGATGTACCGGCCAGCGCGGCCCGATTCGCGGGCGCCTGGAGCGGAGTGTGGCTGGACCCGACCGGTGACGAGATCCTCTGCCAGACGCTCATCGTCGAGGACGTGCTCCCGAACGGCTACGCCCGGGTCGTCCACAGCCGCGGCTCGTATCTCGGTTGGGACCTGCACCACCCGACCTCCTGGCGGGCGACCGGCCGCGTGGTCGACGGCGTCCTCCGGTTCACGCTGCCGACGCCGGACCGGGTGGAGCTGACGTACCGCTTCGACGCCGACACGCTCGCCTCCGCCGTCAGTGACCGCCGCGGCAGCCACGGCACGCTGACCCGCCTCGCCGAGACGTCCCAGGTCGAGTGTGGGCGGGCGGAGCGCATGGCCCCGGTGACGCCTCCCGCCGCCACGCGCGACCGATTGACCGCCGCCGAGCTGCTCGCGCCCCCGCTCCCGGGTCCGGGCCCGGTCCACAACGACTACTTCCGGCCGATCGGGGCGTGGGGCGCCCCGAAACACACGCTCGCGGGCACGCTCTCGATCGGGCCCGCGCCGATCTCCGCCTCGAGCCAGGGCTGCCCCAGCCTGCCGGCGCCATCCCAGGCCGTGACACTCGAGTTCTTCACCGCCGGCGAGCATCTCGTCCCGGTCATCCGCGACTTCGTGCCGCCGGCCGGGAGGCTGATCGTCTCGCCGGGACGGGTGTGGTCCGAGCCCGGCGACGCCGGCATGTCCCGCGCCTCGTTCCCGTTCATCCTGGTGAACCCGGTGCACAACGGGGCGCACAACGGCGTGGCCACGTTCCTCTTCGACGACACGCACGTGTCCGCGCTCCGCGTCCAGGTCGTGCAGGAGACGTCGGCGTGGGAGCGGCTCGATTTCTGGGGCTACCTGCCGCTGACCTACGTCCCGGGGCCGATCGCGAACGAGGCCGCGCTGCGCGCCGACTTCGCGGAAGAGCTTCGTCGCCAGACGCCGATGCAACCCTGGGCCGCCCTGCCGGCCACTCCCGCGCTCGCGGCCTTCGACGGCGACCCCGCCCCGGCCGACATCAGCGCCAACGGCCTCGTGGTCGACGGCGTGCTCTACGTGCGCGGCTGCAACACCCGCTATGGCCCGTTCCCGTACTGCCGCGAGATGCGGCACGGCGTGTTCTCGGTGACGAAATCACTGGGCGCCGCCGTCGCGCTGCTGCGGCTGGCCCAGAAGTACGGCGACGCGGTGCTCGACGAGAAGCTGGTCGACTACCTGCCCCCGGGCAGCCAGCCGCACCCGGGCTGGGACGGCGTCACCTTCGCGGATGCGCTCGACATGGCCACCGGCATCGGGGACGAGGGTCGGGAGCGCGACGGGAGCACGTCCGCCGACGAGAACGGGCCGAAGATGCTCCGCTGGATCGTGAAGCGTCCCCTCCGCGAGAAGCTCGAGATCGCGCTCTCCTACGGCAAGTACCCATGGAACCGTGGCGAGATCTTCCGCTACAACACCACCCAGACGCTCGTGCTGGCGGTCGCGCTGGACACCTATCTCAAGCGCCGCGAGGGCCCCGACGCGCATCTCTGGGACATGGTGCGGACCGAGGTGTTCCGTCCCATCGGGATCCTTCACGCGCCGGCGATGCACACGATCGAGAGCGATGGGCGCCGCGGCGTGCCCCTGCTCGGCTACGGCCTCTACCCGACCGTGGACGACGTCGCGAAGCTGACCACGCTGCTGCAGAACGGGGGCCGTCACGAGGGCGTCCAGCTCCTGAGCGCGACGAAGCTGGCCGAGGCGCTGTACCGGACCGACCCGGTGAGCGGACTCCCGTCGGGCCTGCGGAACCGCTTCGGCGCCGGGCGCTATCACCTGTCGTTCTGGTCCGTCCCCTATCGAACCAGCACCGGGTGCTTCTTCCAGATCCCCGAGATGATCGGATACGGCGGCAACCTCGTCGCCCTGCTGCCGAACGGCGTCTCCGTCTTCCGGTTCGCCGACGGCTTCGATTTCGACGTCGATGCCATGATCCAGGCCGGCGAGTCCCTCCGGCCCTTCTGCGCCCCGGTGGCGGCGCCGGAGCCGACGCCCCCCCGCGTGGTCTTGACGGAGAGCGAGCTCGCCACCGAGATCGGCGGGCACGTCCTCGCGGTCGGGCCCCAGCGCCTCTTCTTCGCCGCGGGTGGTCGGCTCTACGGGGCGTCGGGGAAGGAGGTGGACGTGGGGACCTGGGAGATCTCGTCGGAGGGCCGGCTCTGCCGCCGCTGGCACGTTTGGGACCACGGCCGCGCGCGCTGCTACGTCGTGTATCGCAAGGATGATGGCTTCGAGCTGGAGCTACCGGATCGGTTCACCCGATTCGTCGCGCGGCCCCATCCGGGCGGCTTCGACGAGTGAACGGCCCGGACGGCCCCGGCCGCCGTTTCCGTCAGCGCGCGGTGTGCCCGCCGTCGACGTAGAGCGAGGCGCCGGTGACGTAGGAGGCGTCGTCGGAGGCGAGGAACAGGATGCAGGCCGCGACCTCGCCGGGCGTGCCCGCCCGCCCCAGCATGGTGCCGCGGCCGAACTCGGCCCGGAAGTCCTCCGCGGTGCGGCCGGCGGCGGCGGCCCGGCGCTCGTGGAAGCGGGTGAAGATCGGGCCGGGACAGACCGCGTTGACCCGGATGCCGTCCGCGGCGTGGTCCTGCGCCATCGCGCGGGTGAGGCCGGCCACCGCGGCCTTGGTGGTGTCGTACTGCACCATGTTGCCGCCCGCCACGATCGAGCGGATGGACGCCACGTTCACGATGCTGCCCCCACCCACCTGGCGCATCAGGGGGATGGCCGCCTTCGCGCAGAACGCGTAGCCCTTGACGTTGACCGCGAGGATCGCGTCCCAGCTCTCCTCGCTCGCCTCCACCACCGTCTGGTAGAGCCGCATGCCCGCGTTGTTCACCAGCACGTCGAGCCGCCCGAGCTCCTCCCGCGCGGTCCGGATGAAGCGCGCCGCGTCGGCCTCGCGCCCGGCGTGGATCTCGACGAACCGCGCGCGGCCGCCCGCGGCCTGGATCTCCTCCGCGACCTGCCGTCCCCGCTCCGCGTCGATGTCGCCGAGCGCAACCGCCGCGCCCTCGGCCGCGAAGCGGCGCGCGGTGGCCTCGCCGATCCCGGACGCGGCGCCGGTCACCGCCGCCACCCTGCCGTCGAGCCGCCCCATCGCGGACGCGGTTGTCAGCGCCCGAGCGCGGAGCGCATCACGGCCAGGCTCACCCGCAAGCCCACCGGCAGCCCCGCCTCGTTCATCTCGAACTCGGGCGCGTGATGCGGGCGGGCCGCGCCGGCGTCCGGCCCGATGCCGACCCGGAAGTAGCAGCCCGGCCGCTCGCGCAGGAAGAGGCTCATGTCGTCGCTCGCCATGACCACGCGCCCGTCGGTCACCGCCTCGTCGCCCAGCTCGCGGCTCGCGCACTCCCGCACGAACGCGCTCTCGGCCGCGGGGTTGACCACCGCCGGGCACGAGCCGCCGTCGAGCCGCATCTCGGCCTCGGCCCGGTAGGCCTGCGCGACGTGCGAGACGAAGGCACCGAGCCGCCTGACCAGGTGGTCGCGCACCCCCGCGTCGAAGGCGCGGATGGTCCCGCGCATGATCGCGCGATCCGGCAGGATGTTGCCCTTGGTGCCCGCGACGATCTGCCCCACCGTCAGCACCGCGGTCTCCTGGGCCGGGATCTCGCGCGACACCAGGCTCTGCATGCCGAGCAGGATGTTGGCCGCCGCGGTGATGGGATCGATCGAGAGATGCGGCATCGCCCCGTGCCCCCCGGTGCCGCGCACCTCCACGGTGAAGGCGTCGGCGGAGGCCATCGACGGCCCGGGTCGCACCTGGACCTGCCCGACCCGCTGCTGGGTCGTGAAGTGCAGCCCGTAGATCTCCTCGACGTGCGGGTTCTCGAGGGCGCCCGCCTCGATCATCGGTCGCGCGCCGCCCAGCACCTCCTCGGCGGGCTGGAACAGGAAGACCGCGGTGCCGGGCAGCTCGGCGCGCCGCGCGGCCAGGATCTCGGCCAGCGTGATGCCGACCGCGGTGTGGCCGTCGTGCCCACAGGCGTGCATCACGCCCGGCGTGCCCGAGGCGAAGGGCGCGTCGAGCAGCTCGGTGAGCGGGAGCGCGTCGATGTCCGCGCGCCACGCGACGGTGCGGCCCGGCCGGTCGCCGTGCAGCACGCCCACCACCCCGGTGCCACCCACCCCGGTGCGCACGTCGAGCTTCGCCGCGTGCAGGCGCTCCGCGATGATCTCCGCGGTGCGCCGCTCCTGGTGGCTCAGCTCGGGGTGCCGGTGGAAGTCACGCCGTAGCGCGAGCAGATCGTCGGCGTGGCGGGCTACCTCTTCACTCCACTCGGAACGAGTCTTGCTCATCGGGCGGTCTCCTGTTCCCGGAGGAAATTTCTGCGCGGCCCCCGAATGCTGCGCCGAGCCGTGCCTGCTGTCAATCGTCCCTTTGCTTACCCACAATGTGCCCCGCCGTTACCATCCTGGGAAGCCGACCGGTGCGGGTCCCCGATCGTAACTGGCTGTTTCCTGGGACAATTCCGAATGGCGCGGCCCTTGCTCTCCGTCTAGCGCCATGGACACCCAACAGCAGCAGCGCAGCCGTCGCGTTCACTCTCGGGCGGGCGTGTCGTGGACCGCCTGGGTCACGTCGGGAAGCCGCCGAGTCCGTTGCCACACGATCGATCTGAGCGCCAACGGGGCCAAGCTCAGGCCACGCGGCGAGATGCAGCCCGGCACGCCGGTGGAGGTGCAGTTCCATCCCCCGGAGGGCAACCCGGTCCACGTCTCCGCGGTCGTCTGGCGCGTGGACTCGGACGCGATGGCGCTGCTCTTCCTCAAGAGCATCCCGGTGCACGCCACCGGCAGCAAGTCGTGGCAGGAGAACGGCCGCCGGGGCTGGAGATAAGCCCGGCGAGGCCTCGCGATCGAAGTCCCGCGCCTCAGCTCACCCGGCGGTCGCGCCCGGCCCAGAAGGGCTCGCGCAGCTTGTACTTCTGCAGCTTGCCGGTCGCGGTGCGCAGGAGCGCCTCGCGGAACTCGATCGCGGTCGGGCACTTGAAGTGGGCCAT
>JBGQHJ010000017.1:0-50460 GCA_041497895.1 Methylomirabilia bacterium | reverse complement strand
GTGGTTGCATGGAGCGACCGCTAGAGGTCCAGTCCCTCTCCCAGTCGGGCGAAGGCCGGGCGTGGGCATCCGATGAGCAGCCTAAGGCGATGGTATGATTCTCAGCGCAGATATGGGCGCCAAGGAAGAAACTTTGGTCTTCGTAGCGCTCTGCAGTCGCTATCGTTCCGCCAAGACCGTCCACCGGACGATGAGCCGCGAGGAACTCCAACAGGTGACCGGGCTCGACGCGGAGGTTCTGGAAGAGACGATCAAGGGCTTGCGCGGACCCGATGCCTATGATGATTCCTGTATCGCCTTTGAGGGGGAGAGGGTCGTACTTGGCCCGGCTTGGCGCCAGAAGTGCCGCGCCCTCCCGCGTGATCCGGCGGAGGACTTGTGGCTGCCTGGTATTACCGGCCCTCGCGCTCCAACGGCTCCTCTTTCCGGCCCGTTGTCGAGCCGCCGAAACGACCCCGGGCCCTCGGCCAGCTCGTACGGGTGGACCATCAAGACCTCGGCGCCAGCCATGACGATCCGGCAGCGCACTTTGTACTCTTGGAGCTGGTCGAGCCCTGGGGCGACCGCCCGGTCGATCATGGCGAACCACGTCTCGGCGGTGACGACTAGGCAGGTGTCCCGCTGGGACATGCCCTTACTAGAGTACACACCCGCCGCTCCTAAGCCGAACTCTCCTTGGTCTCGGCTGTCCCGCGCCATGTATCCCACGAAGGAGTAGATGAGCAGGGCCGCCCGATTCCGACCGACGTAGGTCTCGATGCGGTACGGTGAGCGGTGCGCGTAGCGCGTCCGCTCGACTGCAGGGCTATGCGGCCCACGATGTCGCACATCAAGTCGAGGCAGGCTGGCGGTTCGACTCCTCGAACAACGCCAACAACCTGTTGACGTCATACGGCTCTTCCAGAAGACGTTCAGGATCCCATTGGCTGTGGGGCACCGAGAAGAAATCGCCTCCGTACACGTGGATTGCCCCCGTGAGACGACTGACCGGATTGATGACGGAGTGGATGATGTCCGGCCCGAGTGGCATCGCCTCGCGCTCGCTGAGTGCTTTGGCTCCGGCGGCCTCGATCCGGCCATTGGGATTGCCCGCTGGCCGTCGCCAAAAAATGTTGTCCTCGCGGCCGGTGTAGATGCCGATGACGGCCCACATGCCGTGGTTATGTGGCAACTGACACATCCGCGGGCCCCAGATGAGGTTGAACACCGTAGTGTCGGGCGATCGGTGGAGCACTTGGACAGCCGCTCGTTGCGGCCCCCCCAGGACCCGCAGAACTTCTGCAGGAGTAGCGACCGCCCTCGTTACGGCTTCAAGTACACCCGGCAACCCACTCGCAGCAGCGGCACCACGACACTCGGCGATAAATCCGTCCACATCGAACATGACGCAGCCTCCTCCCCCTCCGGCCCCGTTGCTCGCCGGTCCGGAGCCGATGGCAGTCGGTCCCTTGCAGCGTTGTGTAAACACCCGCCGCCTGTCTCCCTGCGTGAGGGCTTCATACGCCGCCGATGCGTGATGGTCCTCGTCCCACGCGCCGTCGCGCCCGGTCCATCACTCAATCACCTGGTCTGCCCGCTGGAGGAGCGAGCGGGGGATCGTCAGGCCGAGGGCCTTCGCGGTCTTGAGATTGATGACCAACTCGAACTTGGTCGGCTGCTCAACCGGAAGATCAGCGGGCTTCGCCCCCTTGAGAATACGACTGACGTAGCCGCCGGCCCGCCGGTAGAGGTCTGGCAGGTGGACGCCATAGGAGAGGAGCCCACCAGCCTCTGCGTAGTCCCGGAGAGGATAGACCGCAGGCAGTTTATGCTTTGCCGCCAGCCCGGTGATCTCGCGCCGTGAGAAATAGAGCACCGAAGCACCGGAGACCAGGATCGCCTCAGCCCGCGCGTGGCTGATCGCCGCGAACGCGCTTCCGAAGTCCTCCGGCCCCCGGGCCTCGACCTTCAAGAGCGACACGCCAGATGCTCGTACGGCATCCTCGAGGGGTTTAAAGCGCTGCGTGTCGCCACCGAGGGCAGGTTCGGTCAGCAGGGCAATGGTCCGCGCACCCGGGACGATCTCACGGAGGAGCTGCAGACGCTTGGCGATAATCCCAGGACCGGGATCTACGGTGAGCCCCGTCACGTTTCGGCCCGGGCGCGCCATGGTATCGATCAGGCCCTGACGAACCGGGTCGACACCGAGCACCATGACGATCGGGATCGCCGTCGTCACCTGCTGCGCAGTGATCGCTCCTCGCTCTGAGAAAGCCAGGATGGCATCGACGCGGAGGCGCACCAGCTCGGCCACAAGGTCGGCGAGTCGATCCAGCCGACCTTCAGCATAGCGTGTCTCAAGCACGAGGTTCGTGCCAGGAACGTAACCATGCTCCCGTAAGCCCTCCACGAACGACCTCAAAGCTCCCTCGGATCGGCTCGGGTCGGAGACTCCCTCTGCCAGAATGCCAACCCGCGGTGTCCCTTCCGTTTGTTCTGCGGTCCCGGCCATCGGCGTCGCCAAAACTAAAAACGCAATGGCGGTGGCGAGCCCACTTGTCGAGAACCACACGCAAAACGCCCTGGCCAGGTCCGTAGGCATATCGACCTCCGCCCAACTAGAATCCCTTGTGGGAAAGCATCGACGTTGGCGGCGTTGAGAGTGGCGGATCGATCTTCGCGACGGCGGCCAGATGCTCCAAGCAATACGTCTGGATGGTCCCCGGCAGGTGATTGGCGAGGACGTCTCGGACCCGAGCCTCTTGGGCACGAGAGAGCATGGCGCTGCTATCCTCGCCGACCGTCAATGCGCACGAGGAGGCTTCTAGCTACTGTCCTGAAGGAGGTGCGTCGGTGCACACGGAACCCCCGCTGGCCGCCCGTCTAGGAGGGCCCGGCGGATGGACGGCCAAGCGGGTCGAGTCTATCCCAGCGATCCTAGAGGCGGCTACATCTTCTTGTCAGCCTTGAGGCACTCGCTCATGAAGCCTTTACGCTCATACCCATTCAACGCCTTGGCCGAGGCGTCCGCGTTGCACTTCTTCATCTTCTCCTGCTGGGTCATGGGCATGGGGGGCGCGGCGGCTTTGAGATAATAGACACGCCGGTTCAGCCGAAGGCTCGCCCAACGATCTATATTGTCGATTCCGCCCATGAGACCCGGAAGGCGTGCGATTATCTCGCGCAAGACAAGGTATGCAGGCCGTGGAACAACACTCAAGACACGCGCACTCGGCGGACGCGGACGTGGCGAGGGTGAGAAGGCAGAGCAACGCTACGAGGAATCGGCTCCCGGCCACGGCTTGACCCCCATGGGCATTCACCTTGGTCTGCGAGACACAAGGTGAGATGCAGATTCCTCGGCGCCCTCTTGGCAAGCTGCCAACGTCCGATGCTCACTCTCGGCGCGAACAGCGGCCCCTCCTATGGGGACCCACAACACCCACTTCGGTGACCTGTCGCATCCGGTGAGTGCCCCGAGCAAGACGGCGGCGACGGCGACAAATCTGGCGATCATGGCCGCGAATCTACCACCGTCGGCGGGCAGAGGGGGAGCGCTGGGTGTGCTTACTGGGGAGAGCGTCTAAGCCCGAAGGGGCAGCCACTAGACGGCGGCTCATCCCCCTCGTGCGATGGCCGGCTCGGCGTACCTCAGCCGCCGTGTTGGAGGACTTGGATTCCCAGGTTCGCGAAGTAGCCCAACACCCCGAGTGCCATCAGCACCCATATAACCCCGATCGCGTTCGCGACCTTCGCCAGAGTCGGCCAGATTCCGTCAAATGGCATCGCTAGATCCTTTCACTCGCTCACTCGATCACCTGATCCGCCCGCTGGAGAAAAGCCGGCGGAATCGTCAGGCCGAGCGTCTTGGCGGTCTTGAGGTTGATGATTAGTCGGAGTGTCGTCGGCTGTGCCACGGGTAGCTCGCTGGGCTTCGCCCCTCTCAGGAGCTTGTCCACGTGGATGGCCTGGCGCCGCATGTGGTCCTCAAAGCTTTCCCCGTAGGCCATGAAGGCACCGGCCTTGGGGACGTCCGGTCCCTCGTGAATGTCCGGAAGCCGGTACTTCGTCGCAAGCTCGATGAGTCGGCGTCGGTTAAAAAAGAACAGCGTATCCGTTATTGGGATCACGGCCTGTACGCGTTCTCTAGTCATCGCTGAGAACGCGGACTCGAGATCCTCTACACGGCTTACCGCTAGAATGTGAAGCTGTACTCGCAAGAACCGGGCGGCGCGTTGTGCTTCGCCGACATAGGCCGGTGAAAACGCGTTGGCTGGATTGACGAGGATCCCGACGCGGCCTAGCCCGGGGATCGCCTCTTTGAGCAACTCCAACCATTTTCCGGCTAGCTCAGGAAACAGTAGAGACACTCCGGTGGCGTTCCCGCCGGGGTGCGCGAGGCTTGCGACCAACCGATAGCTGACTGGATCTCCAACAAAGCCAAAGCAAATGGGAACGGTTGTTATGGTCTTTTTGACGGCCGCAGATACCGGCCCCGAATGAGTCACAATCACTTCCGCCCCCCGATCAGCTAGCTCTGTGGCAATGGCAGAGATGTCGGCTTCCGTCGCTCCTTTATCGACGCGGGCCAACCGGAAGTCGATCGTGATGTTCCGACCCTCAATCCACCCGAGATCCTGCAGGGCTTCCTGAAATACGTCGTTGAGCGGGATACGTTCTGAGCCAGCACTAATGACTCCGATCCGGCGGACTCTCTCACTCGCCTGTGCCTCGGCGGCGAGCGGCGCGGCGAGGAGGCTGCCCGCCAAGGTCGAGAGAAACAGACGCCGGTCCATCATCAGCCCTCGTCTGGCCGCATCGTCTAGGAGGGACGGAGCGGGCGGCCAGCGGGACGACGTTACACCAGCAAGGCGGGTGTGGGCACTACGATTTAGCCTTGGGCTCCCAGCCGCGCTCATCCTCGTGGTACTTCGGTTGCTTCACCTTCAGCCACGCCAGCGTCCGCCCACCCACGTAGGGCGACGCGGGGTCCTTCGCCACCAAGCCCTCGTAGCCGCGCTCGAGCACTTCGGCCCACGCCATGAGCCCATGTGGGGCCAGCCGGCGCGCGGGGAAGAGGACATGCTGGCCGTGGAGCACGTCTTCGAGATAGTCGCGCCGCGCCCGCAGCTCGAGCGTGCGGAGATCGCGGCCGGCAGCGTACAGGCAATCGAACGCCATGTACAGCGTGGGGATCGCCAGACGGTCCGTCGCTCGTCGCCCGCGCCACTTGTACCGAGAGACCAGGACCTCGTCAAACCGCACCACTTCGCCGTCCAGAATCAGCGTCGTCGGCGCTACCTTGGCGATGGCGCCGACGAGTTTGGAGAATCGCGCCGTGTGGTCTCGCCCCCGGCGACTGAGGAGCCGGACCTGACGGCCATGTTTGTAGGCGACCATTCGCCGGCCGTCATATTTTTCCTCGTACACCCAGCCCTCGTGATGGAAGGGCTTGCGGACGAGGGTCGGCTGCATCGGGGTGACGAACGGGAGGACGAGGCGGGAGCCCACCGGTTCACGATCCGCCGAGCAGGCGACGCACAGTCTCCCGCAGGACGTTGATGTCGAACGGCTTGCCCATCACGGGGACCTGCACGGTCCTGAGGAATTCCGCGTACGGTTCGGCGTCGGCGTAGCCGGTGACGAACATCACGGCGGGCCGGGGCGGAGGCTGCCCCTCAATCCCCCGGTAGACCGCCAGTCCATCCAGACCCGGCATACTCAGGTCGCACACCACGAGGTCGTAGGGCTGCTGCGCGAGGCGTTCGAGGGCCGCCCGGCCGCCGCCGACGCTGACCACGTCGTCACCTTGGCCGGCCAGCGCCAGCTCGATCAGCTCGCGTACGTCGTCATCATCGTCCACCACGAGAATTGGGGGCATGCGGGACGCCTTTCAGAACATGCCGAGCCCCCAATGGGACGGGCGGATGGTCCTGTGCTGGCTATGCGACCGAGAGGCAGCACCAAGACACTAGCAGCGCCTATCGATAAGACCAATGGCTCATATGCACTATGAACGGATATCCGAACCGCCCTGGGAACAGCTCTACTAGGCGCTCTTCATAAGAGTAGGGAATGCTGACGAGTGCAACGTACTGGAAATAGAGCCCGTGCTTCTTTGCTAAGGGCGAGCCCGAAGACCGCGCGCCCGATGGTAGTGCACTGGGTGGGCAGCCGCACGCGACACCTCTCGCAGGCGCCGCACGAGATCGAGAAGGGCGCGAGCACACGGTCGCCCTTGCGGATCAGGCGCACCGCCGGGCCGACCTCCTCCACCACCCCCATGAATTCGTGGCCCATCACCACCCCGGGATCGAGCCCGGCGACCCGCCCGTGGTACTGGTGCAGATCCGAGCCGCAGACCGCGCTGGTGGTGATGCGCAGCACCACGTCGGTCGGATCCACGATGCGCGGGTCCGCCACCGACTCCACCCGCACGTCTCCCGGTCCGTGAAGCGTGATCGCCTTCATGCCGTCGTCCTCCGTCGGTCGGTCTCGTAGCGCACGAGGGCCGCGCCGCCCCGCACGGTCGCGTCCTTGTCGAGGCTCAGGATCTCGAGGCGGGTCGCGGCGAGCGCGGCCGCGAAGGCGTAGCCGGCCAGGCTCGCCCGCAGTCGCGCCTCGAGCGGCCGGAGCGACTTGGCGACGCTGCCCGCCAGCAGCACCCGCTCCGGGTTGAGCCCGTTCACGATGACGGCCAGCCCGGCCCCGAGGGCCCGGCAGACCTCGTCCACGATCTCCTCCGCCTCCACCCGGCCGGCCGCCGCGAGACGGAAGACCTCGTCGGCGGCGGTCGGCCGGCCCAGGCGCTCCTCGCCCCTCAGCGCGATGTCGGTGCCCGAGACGTAGGTCTTGAGGCAGCCGCGGCCGCCGCAGATGCAGGGCCGGCCGTCGAAGTCGATGGGCACGTGCCCGAGCTCGCCGCCGAAGCCGGCCGCCCCGCGGTGCAGGCGCCCGTCGAGGATGATGCCGCCGCCGACGCCGGTGCCGAGGGCGAGCACCACCAGCGAGCGCGCGCCGCGCCCCGCGCCCCACGTCCACTCCGCGAGGGCCAGCGCGTTGACGTCGTTGTCGACGAAGACCGGTGCCCCCGCGCGCGGCGCGAGCCGCGCGGCGAGCGGCAGGCCGACCAGCTCGGGGGCGTAGTGGACGTCGGCGCCGACCACCCCACGCTCGGCGTCCACCGTCCCCGGCACTCCGACGCCGACGCCGGTGACCGCGACCCCGCGGGCCCGCGCGCTGTCCTGGAGGCGGTCGAGCAGCTCCACGATGGTGTCCAGCGCGGTGCCGGGGCCGCGCTCGTGCGTGGGCGCCTGGACGTGCTCGAGCACGCGGCCGTCGGCGCTCACGAGGCCGGCGGCCACCGTGGTGCCGCCCACGTCCACCCCGATCGTGACACCGCTCACCGGCCGGGCGCTCCCTAGAGGTTCCCGAAGTGGATGAGCCGGATCCCTTCCCGCTCGATGACGGCGCGGGCCTGTGGATCGGTGAGCCCGGTCATCTCGGTCTCGCGCTGGCGCCCGTAGCGGCTGTAGGAGAGATCGTCGTCGTAGTAGCCGGGATGGGTCATGAACTCGGTGACCCCGCCGGGCAGCTCCCGCAGGTGGGTGAGCACGCGCTCGGACGACCAGTAGGCGTCGGGCCCCGACTCGCCCATGAAGTGGTCGGGGGTCTTCAGCGCGAGCTTCCGGGCCATCGCCCGCACCTCGGGATCCTGGGTCCGCACCGGCACCTTGATCGCCCGCGCGAAGTCGAGCACCAGCTCGAGGATGGGCTCGTGCCGGCCCACGTGGTGGTGCGAGTCGAGATGCGTCGGGAAGCGGCCCATGATCCGGCGGAACTCGTCGATCTGCATCCCCAGCTCGATGCGCGCCTCGTCCTTCCGGGCCCGCTGCGCCGCCTCGCGCGCGTCCCGCACGAAGCGCCCCTCGCCGTCGATCAGCGAGGCCACCCGCGCGGCGGGCGCGACCGGCGGGCCGAGGGTGAGGTTCATGTGCAGGCCGACGCCCAGCCCCGAGCTCTTGAGGGCCTCGATCAGCGCGGGGTCCACCGGCCGGTTCACCAGCAGCGTGGTGCTCGTCACGATGCCGCGACGGTGCGCGTCGAGGATGCCGCGGCTCACCCCGGCGGTGAGCCCGTAGTCGTCGGCGTTGACGATGAGCGAGCGGGCCGGCTTCATCGGGCGCCCTCCTTGGCCTTGGTGCCCTGCACCACGTAGCGCTCCACCGTCGCGGGCCACCCGCTCCGCGGCAGGGTGCTCTCCGGGTCGACCGCGCGGATGTGCTCGAGCCGCTCGTACCCGATGCGGGGAAAGGCCTGCGTCTCCTGCCCGAGGATGGACGGCTCGAGCCCGACGTCGGCCAGCTTGCCGAGCGCGGCCTTGATGCCGAGGAACCCGAAGAGGGTGAAGACGAGCCGGCCGCCCGGCCGGAGGTGCGCGGGGGCGCCCGCGATCACCCGGTCGAGCAGGCGGAAGCCATCGCGGCCCCCGTTGTCGGCGGCGGCCATCGCGTCGGTCCGCTCGCGATCGGCCGGCGTCGGCATCTGGGGCGGGCTGGTGCAGATCAGGTCGAAGGCGAGCCCGCGCACCGGCTCGAAGCCGTCGCCGAGCCGGACGTCCATTCGGTCCGCCACCCCGTTCAGCACCGCATTCTCCCGCGCGCATCGCACCGCGGCCTCCACCACGTCGGTGGCGATCACGTGGGCGCCCGCGCGCGCGGCCTGCACCGCGGCCAGGCCGATGCCGGTGCCGATCTCGAGCACGCGCTCGCCCGGGCGCGGATGGAGGTGGCGGCAGAAGAGGAGCGAGCCCGCCTTGGGTGGCTGCGCCCCGTCGCCCACCTTGAAGGTGGCGCCCTCGTACACGAAGAGGAGCACCCCGCGGTCGTCGGTCACTTGCCCATCACCCGCCGGAAGTAGAGGCGGAGCGCCTCCTTGAGCTGGGCGCGGGCCCCCGCGCCGGTCTGCGCGTCCTCGAGCTGCTCGATGTCGATCGCGAGCGGCACGCCTTCCTTCTTCACCCCGTCGAGCTCGGCGGTGAGCCCGCAGCGCTCGTCGGACTCGGTGAACACCACGCGCGCGCGCGTGAAGCTCCGGTCCTCCTGGGCCAGCTGCTCGATGGTGTCGGTGAGCAGGCGGCGGATCGCCTCCTGCTCCGGCGCGGGCACGGTGGAAAATGCCGCGGTCAGGCTGATCTCGGCCATGACGTCTCCTAGTCCTGCCAGACCTTCAGGATGTCGGCGTGGGTCTTGGCGGCGTTGGCCCGGATGGCGAAGCTGATCGCCTCGCGCAGCTCGTCCTCGGTCGCCCCCGCGGCCCTGGCACCTGCCAGGTCGCGCTTCGCTCAGTGGGTGTTGCCCGCGGCCAGGTTGGCGGCCAGGTAGCAGAGGCTCGCGGTCTTGGCGTCCAGCACGCCCTTCTTGAACTTCCACGAGGCGATGACGCGTTCCTCGATCATCCTGCATATCCTCCTTGGATGGGGTGCCGGGGTCAGATGCCGGCCGCCGCGGCGGCGCAAAGGTGGTCGAGCCCGGCCTCGAGCCCGCGCTTGCCGATCCGGATGGCCACCGGCCGGGCGAAGTAGAGCGTGCCGTAGCTCTGGTGCTTGGGCACCACGTCGTGGCCCATCCGGCGGAGCGCGGCCAGTGACCGCTCGCCCACGCGGTCGTCGACCCAGAGCTCGCCGCCCTCGGTGTGCAGCCGCGGGGCCTCGATCGCCTGCTGGGGTGCGTCGCCCGCATCGGCGATGTTGGCGATCACCTGCGGGATCGCGGAGACGATCTTGCGACCGCCGGGCGCGCCGACCGTGAGGTAGGGCGCGCCCTGCCGGAAGCCCAGGGCCGGCACCATGTTCACCACCGGGCGCTTGCCCGCGGCCACCGAGTTGGCCCGGCCCGGCTCCGGATCGAACCAGAGCATGCCGTTCTGGAGCAGGATGCCGGTGCCCGGCACGACCATGCGTGAGCCGAACAGGGACACCGCGGTGTTGGTGAGCGAGACCATGTTGCGCTGCCGATCCACCGCGCAGATGTGGGTGGTGCAGTCGCCGCCCTCGGTGGCCACGCGGCGCCGACCGCGCGGCGCGGCCGCCTTGCCGCGCCCGAGGGCGCCCACCGCGAGGTCGTGCGCCCACGCGTCCGGCAGCTTGGCCTCGCTGCGCGGACCGGCAACGCGGAGCCCCGCCGCCACCTCGGCCGCGTGCTCGCGCGAGGCGAGCCCGCGCCACGGCACGCGCGCCGCGAGCGGGTCGGCCAGGTGGCGCAGCCGATCGAGGAACGCGTAGCGCACCGCCTCCGCGCGCAGGTGCAGCCCGCCCGGCGTCTCGTAGCCCACCTTCGCGGCGGGGAACTGGGCGAGCACGTTGAGCATCTCCACCGCGGTCGGCCCGCCGGTGGCCCCGGGCGAGAACACGAGGTCGAGCCCGCGGTACTTCACGGTCAGGGGCTCGGCCACCCGGGCCTCATAGTGCTCGAGATCGCTCCGGCGGAGAAAGCCGCCGGTCCGCCGCATCTCCTCGTCGATGGCCTGCGCGATCGCGCCCCGGTAGAAAGCGGCCGGCCCATCCTTGGCGATGAGGCGCAGGCTCCGGCCGAGATCCGGCTGCCGCAGCACGTCGGCGGGAGCGAGCGCCGCGGGGCGGTAGACGTAGTGGCCGTCGCGCAGGTAGGCGCGGGCGGTCTCGGGAAAGGCGGCCAGCTCCTGGCAGTGGGGGGCGATGGACAGGGTCACGTACCAGTCCACCGGGAAGCCGTCCTCGGCGAGGCGGATCGCGGGCGCGACCACGTCGGCCAGATCCATGGTGCCGAACCGCTCCAGCGCCAGGCAGAGGCCGGCCACCGAGCCCGGGATCGCCACCGACTTCGGTCCGAAGTTGTTGGCGTCGTCCACCACCCGCCGCCACGGAAACAGCGCCTGCGCGATGCCGTCGGCCAGCTCGAAGCAGGCCTCGTGGCAGGCGGCGGGCGCCTGCACGTTGAAGTCGAGCGCGACGGTCGTCCCGCGCTTGGCCAGGTGCACGAGCATGGTGCCCCCGCCCGCGAGCGACGACATGAAGGGCTCGACCACCGTCATCGCGAAGGCGGTGGCCACCGCCGCGTCCACCGCATTGCCGCCGCGGGCGAGGATGCCCGCGCCCACCTCGGCTCCGAGCGGGTGCTCGGCCGCGACGAGGGCCCGGGCGGTCGACGGCGTCTGCTTGGTCACCGAGAGCGTGGAGCGGATCATGCGGGCGTCTCCTTCGCGAACTCGAACGGGTGGAGCCGGCAGGTCCAGATCCCGGCGTCGTTGTGGATGAGGAAGCACACGCGCACCGCGGGACCCCGCTGCGCGGTCCAGAAGAAGACCCCCGCGTCGCTGGCCTCCCCGCACTCGTCGCACACCCACGCGGTGGTGAACTGCTCGGGCTCGCGCCGGGCCACCGCGTGGGCCTCCGCGGTCACGTAGAGCGGGCCCGCCGGCATGAACGCGTTGATGTCGTCGAGGTAGGGCAGCGCCGGCACGTCCGCGGCCTCGCGCCAGGCGTCCAGCACCGGCAGCACCGGCGCCTCGTCCGCCACCGCGAGGTACTGCATCTCGTCGACGAGCGCGCCCCGAGCGATGCGGCAGTGCGCGAGGAAGGTCCGCAGGTCGTCGAGGGTCACCTGCCCCCGGTAGAGCCGGGCCGCGAAGGCGTCGGCCTCGGCGGGGGCCAGTAGGAAGTAGGGCGTGGCGGGAGGCTGCTCGAGCGCGGGACCGGAGACGGCGTAGAGCCGGCCCCCGCCGGGTCCGGTGGCGACCGCGCCGTGCCAGATCAGGGTGGCGCTCGCTCCGGGCTCGATCCACGTCAGCGCGGTACTCGGCATGGGCGTCGTGAGACGCCCAAGTCTAGCACGCGACTATTCGTCGGTAACCTCTCGATTCCCCTCCCGTTCCCCGCGCGGGCGCAGTGTCTTGCTCAGGACGTCTCGCCCCGCCGGGCGTGGAATTTCCCTGGACAGAAACCGCGATGCGATTCTACCGTGAGCACCACGAGGAGCCCGGGAATGAGCCTATCGTGGGCCGGCGGCTGGCAAGCGGTCACGATCGCTGTCGCCTTGATCGTTGGCGGTGCCGCGATCATGGCTCCGCAGGCCGGGCAGTCCGCACATCTCTTCCGCTGGGTCGGCTACGGACTTCTCGTGAACGGCTGCCTCCTCTTCGTGGCCTCGATGTTCCTGCTCCACCGGATGGCGCGTCGTCGGCACCGGGCGCTCGTGATACTCGGAAGGTGCGTCAACCGGGGAGATGTCGCCTGGCGCGCCCACCGAGATGGGCAAGATCCAGAGGGGCTCGGCATCGAGGACTGGCGGACGATCGTGGGCAACCGACTGAGGAGAGCGCCGTTCGTACCCGGCTGCGCGGACTGGGTGCTGACCCAGCACGGCAACCGGCTCGACGATCCGCTCGGACGGCTGCGCTCGATGCAGGCGGA
Source organism: Methylomirabilia bacterium (assembly GCA_041497895.1). GTDB lineage: Bacteria > Methylomirabilota > Methylomirabilia > Rokubacteriales > CSP1-6 > CAMLFJ01. The sequence continues at coordinate 38,033 of JBGQHJ010000017.1, read as the reverse complement.
CGTGGATCGCTGGGTCGAGTGAGCGGCTATTCGTCGCGAACGTCGAGCGGGGAGACCCGGCGGAGCATGTCGACGACCGCGCCCTTGTCGTCGAAGTAGACCACCCAGCCGAGCGGGTAGACCCAGGCTTCCTTCGCGGTCGGGCGGATGGCCACCCAGTGCTGCTCGCCCAGGGCCCCCATCAGGGCCGGGTCGATGGTCTGCTCGCGGGGCTCGCCCAGCAGCACCTTGACCTCGCCCGGGGTGCTGCCCGGCGCCACCTGGCGCCAGAAGCGGAACTCGCTGTAGCGCGACGTCGACTCCATCTCCGGGTGCTCGCGCAGGTACTTGAAGACCTTCTCGTCCATCTGGTCCTGCCACACCCGCTTCTCGTCGAACGAGGGCTGCCGGCCGTTGGCCGCGACCGACTGGGCGATGAAGAACTCCTCCGCGTTCGGTCCGCGGGTCGTGCGCTCCAGGCTCGGCTCGGTGATCGAGGCGCACGCGGCGGTGAGGAGCGCCGCCGCCGCCAGGCCCGAGGATCGCGTCAGCCACCGCATGGCGTCACCAGTATATCGCCGCGGCCCCGCCGGCCCATCAAATGAGCGCCGACTCCAGCACGATCCCGCGGTCGATGACCCGGGCGGCCCGGGCGAGCAGCCCGGCGAGCGCGGGCTCCACCTCGGGGGACTCCCCGAGCTGACGCAGCACGTCGATCAGCCGTCGCATGGCCCGGATCAGGTCGCCCTCGTGGCCGCCGAAGGACTCCTCCACGATCGCCCCCCAGTCGTCCTCGCCGGAGGCCCAGCGGAACACGGAGGGCATGAAGCCGGTGGAGACCGAGACCGGCATCGGCAGCTGGTGGCGCCGCTGGACCTCGAGCACGGTGTTGGCCACCGACTCCATCTCCTGGAGCTTGCGCTTGAGCTTCGGGCGCTTCTTGAGGAAGAGCCGCGCCACCGCCGCGTCGCCGGAGCGCGATTCCTCGATGAGGCCGGAGCAGAGGGTGGCCACCTCCGCGAGCGTGGTGTCGGCGAGGATCCCGCGGTCCACCACCTCGGCCACCAGGAGCTCGTTGTCATGGCGCAGCCCCGCGATGAGCTGGCCCTTGGCCAGGAGCTTGGCGTTCTGCACCGCGCCGAACCGCTCGAGGACCTCGACCACTCGGAGAAACTCCTGCCAGTACGCGTTGCGGAAGGCGTCGAGCATCTCCCGCTTCTGGGCGAGCTGCCGCTCGACGCCCTCGAGCCCCTTCCAGGCCTGCTCGCAGCGGTTCTGCGAGCCCCACGGGCAGCGGTGGCACTCGATGGCCGCGAGCGCGCCCTCCGGGCCGTGGCTCCGCTCGCGCTCGACCAGCTCGGGCACCGACAGCCGCGCCATCTGCTCGGTGAGCCCGCGGGTCCGCTGCTCCCAGTCGCGCGGCACGTGCAGCGGCGCGGTCTGCCAGAACACCCGCTTGACGTTGCCCTCCTTCATCGCGACCGTCCCGCCGTGCGCCAGCAGCACCTGGATCAGGTTGCGGTGCCGACGGCGGTCCACGCCCAGGATCAGACCCAGGCTGGCCCCGCTCTTCCGCCGCACCAGGGCCAGCCGTCCGGGCTCGGCCTCCGACGCCGAGCGGCCCCGGCGCCCGCTCTTGCCGCGGGCCATGCGGGCCACCTCGACCTCGGAGCGCACCGCCCGGTAGCGGCCGATGCGGGGGAAGTCGCCGCAGGGCGCACCATAGCGGTGGCCATCGGCCACCGCGATCTCGAGTGTCTGCACGTCCGTCTCCAGCGAGCGGATGCGCTTCATGTTCTGGTACTGGCCGAACGAGGACTCGACCACGCGCCGGATGGTGGCGAGATCGCTGCCGGTCGACAGCAGCAGCGCGACGGAGCCGTAGCCCAGCTTGAACTGGCTCACCACCGGCTCCGGCGGCCCGTCCACCACGCGCTTCATGTCGTCGAAGCCGTCGCGCACGTCGAGGGCCATCACGCACTTGCCCTCGGGGTCGATGCCCCGCCGGCCCGCGCGGCCCGCCATCTGGGTGAGCTCGTTGTGGGTCAGGCTTCGAAAGCCGCGGTCGGTGCGCTTGGTCAGCGACTGTAAGACCACGCTCTTGGCCGGCATGTGGATGCCGAGCGACATGGTCTCGGTGGCGAAGACCACCTTGCAGAGGCCGCGCTCGAACAGGAGCTCGGTGAAGCGCTTCACGGTGGGCAGGATCCCCGCGTGGTGGAGGCCCACGCCCATGCCGAGGGCCTGGAAGATCGTCTGATTGAGGGGTGACTCCGCGATCGTCGGGTTCTCGCCGATCTGCTCGCGGATGGCCTCGTCGACCTGGCGCTGCTGCTCGCGCGTCAGGAGGGGCTTGCCCTCCGCGAGCACCGTCTCCATCGCCCGCTCGCAGCCGGCGCGGCTGAAGATGAAGTAGATCGAGGGCAGCCACCCGCGGCTCTCGAGCTCGTCGAGCATCACGGTGGGATCGACGACCCGGCGGGTGTACCAACGGCCGCGGTCGTTGTAGCCGCCCTCGCGCTCCTCGCCGAGCAGGCGCACCTTGCCCTGGCGGACCGCGTCGTAGGTGTGGATCTCGCCCGAGAGGTCGGCGACCAGGTACTGCAGCGGCACCGGCCGATGCGGATGGGTCACGGCCACGATCGGCCGGTGCACGAGGCTGATCCAGTCCGCGATCTCGTTGACGTTGCGCACGGTGGCCGAGAGGGCCACGAGGGCCACGTCCTTCGGGCAGTTGACGATGATCTCCTCCCACACCGTCCCCCGCCCCTCGTCGCCCATGTAGTGACACTCGTCGAGCACCACCGTGTCGAGCCCGGGCAGCCCGCCCGAGTAGAACATGTTGCGCAGGATCTCGGTGGTCATGACCACCACCGGCGCCCGCGCGTTGACCTTCACGTCGCCGGTGAGGATGCCCACGTTCTCCGCACCCCACTGCCGCCCGAAGTCGGCGTACTTCTGGTTGGAGAGCGCCTTGAGCGGGGTGGTGTAGGCGATGCGCCGCCCACGGTGGAGCGCGGAGTGGATGGCGAACTCGGCCACCAGGGTCTTGCCCGAGCCGGTCGGCGCCGAGACGATCACCGACTTGCCGTCGAGGATGGCGGAGATGGCGCGGAGCTGGAAGTCGTCGAGCGGAAACGGGTAGCGGGCCTTGAACGACTGGAGCAGCTCCTCGGCCACGGCCGCGGCACCTCCCTTGCCCGCGCCCTCACGGTACCACGGCCTTGCGCGGCCGCGAAGCCCCGAGTAGGCTCGGGCCCATGAAGCTCACCGGCAAGGTCGCCCTCATCACCAACGTCAGCCACTTCATGGGCCCCGCGATCACCGAGGAGTTCTGCCGCGAGGGGGCCTCGGTGGCGCTCCACGACCGCGAGCCGGCCGCGATCAAGCCGTTCGCGGCCATCGCGGAGCGCCTCGGGCGCGACGTGCTCGCGGTCGGCGGCGACCTGAGCCGCTCCGCGGAGGCGGAGCGCGCGGTGGAGGCGGTGGTGGCGCGCTTCGGGCGCCTCGACATCCTGGTGAACAACAACGCGCACCCGCCCTCGGGCTGCCCGGTCGAGCAGATCACCGACGCGGCGTGGCGCGAGATGCAGACCCGCCTGCTCGACGAGCCGTTCTTCTGCCTGCGGGCGGCGCTGCGGGTGATGCGGCCGGCCGGGCGCGGCAAGATCATCAACATGTCCTCCGCCGCCGCCTTCCCCGGCCTGCCCAACTACGCGGCCTACACCGCGGCCCGCGCCGGCGTGAACGGGCTCACCAAGGCGGTCGGCCGCGAGGTGGCGAAGGACGGCATCCAGGTCAACGCGATCGCCCAGAACTACGTCGAGAACCCGACCTACTTCCCGCCTGCGCTCGTGGCGGACGCGGCCAAGCGCGAGCGCATGGTCCGGAACATCCCGGCCGGCCGGCTCGCCCGCAGCGAGGAGTCCGCGCGGCTCGCGGTCTACCTGGCCTCGGAGGACGCCGACTTCTTCGTGGGCCAGGTCATCCCGTTCGCGGGGGGGTGGGTGACGCCGTGATCGTCTTCCACGTGGCGATCGAGACCGCGGGCGACTACGTGACCCGGCGTGAGCCCCACCGGCGGACGCATCTCGAGCGCCTGATGGGCCTGCGCGCCCAGGGCCTGGTGATCGGCGGCGGCCCCTCGCCCGACGGCCGCGGCGCCGACATCTTCTATCGCGTGCAGCAGCCCGACGATCTCCGCCGGCTGGTGGAGGAGGATCCCTACTTCACCGGCGGCGCGTGGTCGGGCTACCGGCCGCGGAGCTTCGCCCAGTTCCTCGAGCCGTGGGAGCTGCCGGCCCTCGTGACCGACGGCTCGCGGACGGTCATGATCGCCGAGGGCGTCGCCCCGGACGTGGAGATGGCCTCCTTCGCCCTGATCGAGGCGCGCGGCGCCGGCCGGATGGCGTTCGGCGGCTTCTTCCCGGGCGGCGAGACCCTGGCGGTGATGCGCGCCCCGGACGCGGCGAAGGCCCTCGAGGAGCTCCGGGCCAGCGGCTTCTGGCAGGAGGGCTCGCTGCGCGCGCGCCCCCTGCTCCACGTCCTCTAGGCCCGCCGGGCCTCCGTCCCGCCCGCCGCCCCCCCGATTTTCCGGGTTGACAGCCCGCGCGGTGGTTAGGTATACCTAACGCGTTGGCTATCACCGCCCTAAGGGCGAACGGAAAGCAGCCCGAATGACAAGGTCGCCGCTCGGCTCCCGGAGTACCCACCGATGATCCTCTGCCTCTGCCGCGGCGTCTCCGATCACGCCGTCCACGCGGTCATCTCCGCCGGTGCTCACTCGGTGGAGGCGATCGAGCGCGCGTGCGGCGCAGGCGGCGACTGCGGCGCCTGCGGTGAGACCCTGGAGTGCCTGGTCGAGCGTGCCCGTGAGAGGCACTATCGTGGCGCGAACGCGGTCCACTGACGTCCCCACGGAGGCGCGCGATGAAGGGACACGACCAGGTGGTGACCTTGCTCAACGACGTTCTCACGGCGGAGCTGACCGCCATCAACCAGTACTTCATCCACGCGCGCATGTGCGAGAACTGGGGCTACAAGCGCTTGTGGAAGAAGCTCCGCGAGGAGTCGATCGGTGAGATGCGCCATGCCGACCGGCTCATCGAGCGCGTCCTCTACCTGGACGGCGTGCCCAACGTGCAGCGACTCGGCAAGGTGAACGTGGGCCAGACCGTCCCCGAGCAGCTGCGGCTCGATCTCGAGCTGGAGCGGAGCGCGGTGGCCGCGCTCAACGCGGGGGTCGAGCTCTGCCGGGGGGCGGGCGACAACGGCAGCCGCGACCTGCTCGAGGACATCCTCAAGTCGGAAGAGGACCACATCGACTGGATCGAGGAGCAGCTCGAGCTGATCAAGCAGGTGGGCGAGGCTCACTACCTCGCGCAGCAGATCAAGGAAGAGGACGCGTGATCGAGGACTCCGGCGAGCCGGTCCCCGCCCGCGAGGCGACCTCCGGCCCCGCCGTCCGCATCGTGAGCACCGAGCTGTTCCGGGGCCGGCGTGAGATCGTCATCGTCCACCGGGGCCAGGAGTACCGCCTCCACATCACGAAGGCCGACAAGCTCATCCTCACCAAGTAGCCGCCGCGAGCCCCTCGTGTCCCATATCGAAACGCGCGTCGCGACACTGAGCCGGCTCCTCGCGCTCCTGGTCCTGGCGATCGGGCTCGCCGCGGGCCCCGCGATGGCGGACGAGCCGGATCCCTTCGCTCCCATCCTGCACGCGCTCGACTACCTGGCCGTCGACTACGCGGGCGCGGTCAAGGACGGCATGATCCTGGACCAGGGCGAGTACGACGAGCAGGTCGAGTTCGCCACCTCCGTGCCCACCATGATCGCCGGGCTACCCGCCCGTCCCGAGCGCGCCGCCCTCGAGGCCACCGCGGCCGGCCTCCTCGCCGCGATCCGCGCCAAGCGCTCCGGCGACGAGGTCGCGGCGGTCGCGGGCGATCTCCGGCGCCGCATCATCGACCTCTACGAGGTCCGCGTCGCCCCGCGCCAGGTGCCCGACCTCGCCCCCGCCGCCGCCGACTTCACCACCCACTGCGCGGTCTGCCACGGCGCGACCGGCCGCGGCGACGGGCCCGGGGCCAAGGGACTGACCCCGCCGCCCGCCGATCTCACCGACGCGCGGCGCATGGGCGAGCACAGCCTCTTCGGCCTCTACAACACGATCACCCTCGGCATCAAGGGCACCGCCATGACCGGCTTCGCGCCGCTCGGCGAGGGGCAGCGCTGGGGCCTCGCGTTCTACGTCAGCACGCTCGCCACGCCCGCGGCGGAGCGGGAGCGCGGGGCGCGCCGGTGGAAGGACGGGGCGGGACGGAGCGAGCTGCGCGACCTGCGCGCGCTGGTCATGGCCACCCCGAAGGAGGTGGCGGCCCGCGCGGGCGACGACGGCGCCGCGGTGCTGGCGTATCTCCGCAGCGAGCCGGGCGCGCTCGCGGCCGGCCGCGAGTCCCCAATCGACCTGAGCGTGCGTCTCCTCGGCGAGAGCCTCGCCGCCTACCGGCAGGGCGACGCGGCGCGCGCGCACCAGCTCGCGATCACGAGCTATCTCGAGGGCTTCGAGCTGGTGGAGGCGCCGCTGAGCGCGGTCGATAGCGGGCTCAAGAGCCGGGTCGAGGCCGAGATGCTGCGCTATCGCACCCTGGTCCAGGCCCACGCCCCGCGCGAGGTGGTCGAGGCGGAGGCGGGTACCATCCTCTCGCTGCTCGAGGCCGCTCGCCGGCGGCTCGACGCGGCGCGGCTGTCGCCGGTGACCACGTTCAGCAGCGCGCTCGTCATCCTCCTGCGGGAAGGCCTCGAGGCCATCCTGGTGCTGGCCGCCCTCGTCGCGATGCTGATCAAGTCGGGGCGCCGCGAGGCGCTGCGCTACGTGCACGCGGGCTGGATCGCGGCGCTCGTCCTCGGGGCGATCACCTGGATGGCCGCCTCCTACGTGGTCACGCTGAGCGGGGCCAGCCGCGAGGTCACCGAGGGCGTCACCGCGCTGCTCGCCGCGGCCATGCTGCTCTACGTCGGCTTCTGGATGCACCGCCACGCCCACGCGGCCCGCTGGAAGACCTTCATCGAGACGAAGGTGGAGGCCGCGCTCTCCGGCCGCACCCGGTGGGCGCTCGCCTCGATCGCCTTCCTCGCGGTCTATCGCGAGGCGTTCGAGACCGTGCTCTTCTACCAGGCGCTCTGGATCGAGGCCGGCGCGTCGGGACGCCTGGCGGTCGCGGGCGGCTTCGCGGCGGCCGCGGTGGCGCTCGTGCTGCTGGCCTGGCTGATCCTCAAGATGGGGCTGCGCCTGCCGGTCGGCTGGTTCTTCGGCGTGGGCTCGGCCCTGATGGCGGTGCTGGCGGTGGTGCTGGCCGGCAAGGGCATCGCCGCGCTCCAGCAGGCGGGCCGGCTGCCCATCGAGCCGCTCGATCTGCCCACCATCCCGTCGCTCGGCGTGTATCCGACCTGGCAGGGCGTGCTCACCCAGCTCGCCCTCGTGGTGCTGATCCTCACCGCCTTCACCTACTCCCGGCGCCGCCCGCGACATGCCGCCTGAGGTCCACGCGCTCCTCTTCGACACCTACGGCACCGTGGTCGACTGGCGCAGCGCCGTGCTCGAGGCGCTCGAAGCGCTGGGACGCGCGCGCGGCCTCACGGTGGCGTGGCAGGCGATCCTGGCCGACTGGGAGCCGCGGCCGATCATGGACCGCGTGAATCGCGGGGAGGTGCCCTGGATGACGATGGAGGAGATCCACCGCCAGGCCCTCCGCGCGTCGCTGTCCCGGCACCGCATCCCCGGCCCCACCGAGCGGGAGATCGACCAGCTCGTCCAGGCGCGATGGCGCCTCGTCCCGTGGCCCGACGCGGTCCCCGGGCTGACGCGCCTGAAGCAGCGCTACGTGATCAGCCCGCTCTCCAACGCGAGCTTCACCGGCATGGTGCGGCTCGCCAAGTTCGCGGGGCTCCCCTGGGACTGCGTGATCACCGCCGAGAACGCGCGCTGCTACAAGCCCCGCCCCGACGTCTATCGCACCGCGGTGTCGCTGCTCGGGTTGCGGCCCGACCGGGTGATGATGGTCGCGGCCCACAACTACGATCTGCGCGCGGCCCGAGGGGAAGGCCTGCGCACCGCGTTCGTGCCGCGACCGCTCGAGTACGGGCCGGGGCAGACGACCGACCTGGCGCCGGAAAGCGACTGGGACGTGGTGGCGAGAGACTTCGGCGATCTGGCGACGCGGCTCGGGGCGTAGCCCCGCGCCGGCGGCCCCCCTCACCCTGCCCTCTCCCCGGAGGGGAGAGGGACGTAGGGAGGGAAGGCTCTTCTAGCTTGCCTCGCTGATCGCCTTCACCCCGCCCGGGTTGTCGAGCGAGGAGAGATCGCCCGGGTCGCGCCCGAGGTAGGTCGCGCGCACCACGCGGCGCATGATCTTGGCGCTGCGGGTCTTGGGCAGCTCGCGCGCGAAGAGCACGCGCTCCGGCCGGATCGCCTTCCCCATCGAGCGGACCACCTCCTCGACCAGCTCCACGCGGAGCGGCTCCGACGGGGTGAAGCCGGGGCGCAGCACCGCGAAGCACACCACGGTCTCGCCCTTGATCTCGTGCGGCACCCCGACCGCGGCCGCCTCCGCCACCGCGGGGTGCCCGACCAGCACCGACTCCACCTCCGCCGGTCCCACCCGCTTGCCCGCGATCTTCAGCGTGTCGTCGGAGCGGCCCTGGATGAACCAGAACCCGTCGGGGTCCACGTACGCCCAGTCGCCGTGCACCCAGACCCCGGGCCAGCGCGACCAGTAGGTCTCGATGTAGCGCTCCGGATCCTTCCAGAAGCCCGCGGTCATGCCGGGCCAGGGCCTTGTGATCACCAGCTCGCCCACGTGGCCGCGCACCGGCCGGCCGTCGTCGTCATAGACGTCGGCGGCCATGCCCGGGATGGGACCGGCGAACGAGCACGGCTTGATCGGCGCGATCGGGAAGCAGGAGAGGATGCCGCCCGAGATCTCGGTGCCCCCGGTGTAGTTGATGATCGGCAGCCGCCCCTTCCCCGCGGTCTCGAAGAGCCAGCGATAGGGCTCGGGATTCCACGGCTCGCCCGTCGAGGCCATGAGCCGGAGCGACGAGAGGTCGTGGCGCGTCACCCACTCGCTGCCGTGCGGCATCAGCGCGCGCACCGCGGTCGGCGAGATGCCGAGCACGGTCACCCGGTGCCGCTCGAGCACCGACCACAGGCGATCGGGCTTCGGATAGTCGGGCGTGCCCTCGAAGAGCACCGCGGTGCCACCGGTCAGAAGCGCGCCGCCGATCAGCATCGGGCCCATGAGCCAGCCCAGGTCGGTGACCCAGAAGAGCCGGTCACTCTCGCCCAGGTCGAACAGGTAGGCGAAGTCGTGCGCGTTCTTGATCGAGAAGCCGCCGTGGGTGAGCACGGTGCCCTTGGGCCGCCCGGTGGTGCCCGACGTGTAGATGATGAGGCACGGGTGGTCGGCCTCGACCGGCAGCGCCGGGCACTCCGTCGACTCCGCCGCGACCAGGTCGTGCCACCAGAGGTCGCGTCCGTCCTTCCAGGGCACCTCCGCCCCGCTCCGCCGGTGCACGATGACGTGCTCCACGCTCGGCGAGGCCGACACCGCCTCGTCGGCGGTGCGCTTGAGCGGCACCGCCTGGCCGCGGCGCGCGAAGGCGTCCGCGGTGATGAGCAGGCGTGCCCCGCAGCCGTCCAGGCGCGAGGCCACCGCCTGGGCGCCGTAGCCCGAGAAGCACGGGGTGTAGACCGCCCCGATGCGCACCACCGCGAGCGTCGCGATCACCGCCTCCGCGCACATCGGCAGCAGGATGCCGACGGTGTCACCCGGCCGGATGCCGAGGCGCTTGAGCGCGTTGGCGAGCCGGCCCACCTCCGCGCCCAGCTCGCGGTAGGTGAGCGTCCGCACCGTCCCGTCCTCGGCCTCCGTGATGACCGCGGGCTTGTCCCCGCGGCCGGCCGCTACGTGGCGGTCCACCGAGTTGTCGGCGAGGTTCAGGCGACCGCCCTCGAACCAGCGGGGCCACTCGATGCCCTTCGAGGTGTCGAGTACGCGGCGGTAGGGCGTGAACCAGTGGAAGCCCAGGTCGCGCGACACCGCGTCCCAGTACCACTCCGGCTCCGCGACCGAGCGCCGCAGCAGGTCGTCGAGCGTCGCGATCCCCTGCGCGGCCATGAAGCGGCCCATGCGGGTACGCGCCGCCGTCTCGGGATCGGGGCGCCAGATGATCTCGTCCGTGCTCATCGCGCGTCAGGCCTCCAGGTCGGCCAGCGCCGACTCCTCGATGCTCCGCCACTCGGCCAGCGGCTCGAGCCACTCGACCTGCCGCGCGGTGAAGGGCGGGCTCGCGGAGCCACGCGGCTCGAGCCACCGCTTGAGGTAGAGCCCGGCGGACAGGAGCTTCCGGAAGCCCCGCCCCTGCTCGCGCAGGGCCTGGCCCTCGGCGAGCAGGAGCGACCCGGCCAGCAGGTGGTAGAGCGTGTCGGCCACCGGCCGCGCCATCAGCTCCCGCTCCGCGGCGGGCCGCGCGGCCCAGCCCGCGGTCTGGCGAGCGACCGACTCCAGGGTCGCCCGCGCCAGGTCCACCAGCGGCTTGGCGGCCGGCTCCGCGACCCGCCCGAGCCGCTCGCCCATGAAGGCCGCCAGCGCCTCGAGCCCGCGGTCCTTCAGGATCGCGCGCTGGACGTCGAGGGCCACCACGTTGGCCGAGCCCTCCCAGATGGCACCCAGGTACGCGTCGCGCAGCAGGCGCGGGTTGACCCACTCCTCGACGTAGCCGTTGCCGCCGCGCACGTTCATCGCCTCCGCGGTCACGTCGCGCGCGCGGAGCGTGATCCAGTACTTGGCGAGCGGCGTCCACACCCGCGCGAGCGCGCGCGCCTCCGCGCTCCCCGTGTCGCGACGGTCGAGCAGCACGGCCCCGTTCAGGATGACCGAGGCGGCCGCCTCCGCGTCGAGCAGCATCGAGAGCAGGTTGCTGCGCAGGAGCGGCAGCTCGATCAGCGGGTGCCCGAAGGCGATCCGCTGCCGCGCGTGGACGAGCGACTCGAGCAGGCCGCGCCGCATGAGCCCGGCCGCGCGCATCGCGTTCGACAGGCGGGAGCCGTTCACCATCTCCATCATCTGCTTGAAGCCGGAGCCGAGCTCGCCGACCACCCACGCTCGCGCCCCCGCGTAGGTCACCTCGCCGGTGGCCATCGAGCGCGAGCCGAGCTTGTCCTTCAGCCGGTTGATCGTCCACGCGTTCAGGGTGCCGTCGGGCAGGCGCCGGGGCACCAGGAACATCGCGAGCCCGCGCGTGCCCGCGGGCGCTCCGTCCGGCCGGGCGAGCGTGAGCGCCAGCTCCGCGTTGGCCACCGAGGTGAACCACTTGTCGCCCCAGAGGCGCCACTGCCCGTCCGCGTCGCGCCGGGCCACGGTGGTGGAGGCGCCCACGTCGGAGCCGCCGGTACGCTCGGTCATCCACTGGGTGCCCTGCCAGAGCTCGGCCGGATCGGTGGCGGTGAGATGCGGCAGGTAGCGCGCCTTCAGCTCCTCGCTGCCAAAGGCCCCGAGCATGCGGGCGCACGAGTCCGTCATGTTGACCGGGCAGAGCAGCCCGAACTCGCTCTGGGCGAAGAGGTACGAGAGCGCGTACTTCACGACCTGCGGCGCCCGGTCCGGAAAGCCGAGCACGCCGGGCCGGTGGGCCATGGCGGCCAGCCCGAATCGGCCGAACGCGATCTCCTCCATGCGGCGGTAGGCCGGGTGCTTCACCACCTCGTCCACGCGGCGGCCCTGCGCGTCGAACGGCCGCAGCACCGGCGGGTTACGGTCGGCCTGAGCGGCCAGCTCGTCCAGCTCGCCACCCGCGACCTCGCCCAGGGCGACGAGATGCGGACGGGCGCGCGCAAAGATCTCGGGGCCCATGACCTGCTCGCACAGGAGCTGGAAGCTCCGGTCCTCGAGGAAGAAGTTCAGGCCCTTCGTGGTCGGCATCGCGTCCTGCGCGGGCGGTGGGAACGACGTCGGCGGCGTCATCGTGCACTCGAGTCTATCGCGAACGACGCGTCTGTGGTAGGAGTGACGCCGTCGTCCACCACGGATCACAGGAGGCGGAGATGGCGCGCAAGCCGGCAGCGCCCCGGGCCGGGAAGACCCGGGCCCCGGAGGCCGACGCGATCGACCCGAAGCACCGGTGGGACCGGCCCATCCAGGCCCCGGGCCACACCCAAGTGGATTTCGAGGAGCGCGTCGACTTCCGTCGCCTCCACGACTACCGCATCGCCCGCACCCGGAGCGCGCTCGCCAAGTCGGGCCTGGGCGCGCTGCTGGTCTTCGACCAGTACAACATCCGCTACATCTCGGGCACCGTCATCGGCGAGTGGGCGCGCGACAAGCTCACCCGCTGGTGCCTGCTCACCGGCAACGGCGAGCCCTGGGTGTGGGACTTCGGCTCCGCCGCGCGCCACCACCGGCTCTCCACTCCGCAGCTCCCAGCCAACCAGTGCCTGGCCGGCATGGTGGGCATGCGCGGGGCGGTCTCGCCGAAGGCGGGGCTCTTCGAACAGGCCGCGCGCGAGATCCGCGACATCCTCGCCCGCGAGGGCGTGGCCGACATGCCGCTCGGCATCGACGTGGTCGAGCCGCCGTTCCTGTTCGCGCTGCAGAAGCTGGGCCTCGAGGTGCGGGACGGCCAGCAGGTGATGCTGGAGGCCCGCGTGATCAAGAACGTCGACGAGCTGGTCCTGCTCAACATGGCCGCGGCCATGGGCGACGGCGTCTACCAGGACATCTTCGAGGCGCTCAAGCCGGGCGTACGCGAGAACGACATCGTCGCGCTCGCCAACAAACGGCTCTACGAGATGGGGTCGGACTGCGTGGAGGCCATCAACGCGATCTCGGGCGAGCGCTGCTCCCCGCATCCCCACAACTTCACCGACCGCATCATCCGCCCGGGCGATCAGGCCTTCTTTGACATCATCCAGTCCTACGTGGGCTACCGCACCTGCTACTACCGCACGTTCAGCGTGGGGCGCGCCACCGGGCCCCAGCAGAGCGCCTACAAGAGCGCGCGCGAGTGGATGGACGAGGCCATCGCCCTCATCAAGCCCGGGGTGGGCACCGATCGCATCGCGCACGCCTTCCCGCGCGCGGAGGACATCGGCTTCGAGGGTGAGATGGCCGCGTTCGGTCTCAACTTCTGCCACGGGCTCGGTCTCGGGCTCCACGAGCGGCCGATCATCTCGCGCCTCAACTCCTTCGACGACCCGATGGAGCTGCGGGCCGGCATGGTGTTCGCGGTGGAGACCTACTGCCCGGCCACCGACGGCACCTCGGCGGCACGCATCGAGGAGGAGGTCATCGTGACACCGAAGGGCGCCCAGATCATCACCCTCTTCCCGGCCGACGAGCTGCCGATCGCGAACCGGTACTAGGCGGGCCGGCCGACCCGCCGGGCCCGCTTCGCGGGAAGCGAGCGGCCATGGGCCAGGGCACGCCTGAGCCACGGCCGGAGACGCGCGGGAGACTCGACGACCGCGGGTGGCACGACCGCCCACTGCGTCATGGGCCGGCCCATCGCGACGAACGGCGTCGCGCCCTCGCGCTCGAGGAACCGCCGCCGATCGCCCTCGCCGAGACGGAGGATCATGCGGTCCCGGACGAGGCCCGCGAACATGTTCCCGCGGACGAAGATCGCGGGATAGCCGAACATCTGGCGGCGTGTGGTCCCCGCGAGAGGCCCGACCGCGCGTTCGAAGATCCGCACGAGGCCCGGCGGAGCCGGCTTCATCCTGGCCATAGTGCCTTCTCCTTCTCGGCGAGGAAGGCGCGCACCGCGCGGTCCGCGGCGAGCTCGATCGCCCGGGCGTAGGCGGACGCCGCCTCGTCCCCCCGGCCGAGCCGCCCGAGCAGGTGGGCCCGGAGCGCCCAGAAGGGCTGGTAGTCGGCGGTCGCGTCGGCGAGCACTGCGTCCAGCGCGGCCAGGCCCCGCTCGGGTCCCTCCGCCTTCGCCAGTGCGGCCGCGCGGGCCACCGTCGCGCCCACCGTCGGGGCGATGCCGATCAGGCCGCCGTAGAGCAGCACGATCGCGGCCCAGTCGGTCCGGCCGGTGATCCCGCGCTGCGCGTGCGCCGACTGGACCGCGGCCTCGAGCTGGAACCGCCCGGGCTTCCCCGCCCGCGAGGCGGCGAGGAGAATCCGCTCGGCCTCCTCGATCGTGGGCCACGACCAGCGGGTCGCGTCCTGCTCGCTCAGCGGCACGTAGCCGCCGGCCGGGTCGCGCCGAGCCCCGCGGCGGGCCTCGCAGTGGAGCATCAGCGCGAGCAGGCCGTGCGTCTCGGGCTCGTCCGGCACGAGGCGCGCGACGAGACGCCCCAGCCAGATCGCCTCCTCCGCCAGGCCCCGGCGCCGCGTGTCCGCGCCGGCCACGTCGTCCCAGCCGCTGCCGTAGGCGGCGTAGATGGCCTCGAGCACCGGCCCGAGGCGGAGCGGCAGCTCGCGCGGCTCCGGGACCTCGAAGCGGATGCCCGCGTCGCGGATCTTGGTCTTCACGCGGACCAGCCGCTGTCCCATGGTGACGGCGGGAACGACGAACGCCGCCGCGATCCGGGCCGCGTCCAATCCGAGCACGGTCTGCAGCATGAGCGGCGTCCGCATCCCCTCGTCGATCGCGGGGTGGGCACAGACGAACAGCAGCGCGAGGCGCTCGTCGGGAAAGACGGCCTCCGACGAGGCGGCGCCCTGGGCCTCGTCGACCATCGCGTGGATCGTCGGGAGCGCCCGGGTCTGCACCGTGGCGTGCCGGGCGCCGTCGAGGAGCCGCCGGCGCGCCGCGGCGAGCAGCCAGGCCTCCGGCTTCTCGGGCACTCCGTCGCGCGGCCAGGTGGCGAGCGCGGCCACGAAGGCGTCCCCCAGGGCGTCCTCCGCCGCCCCCACGTCGCGCCAGCGTCGCGCGAGATACGCGACCAGCCGGCCATAAGAGGCCCGGGCCGCCAGCTCGGCAGCCCGGCGCGCGTCGTCCGTCGCGGCCCCGGTCACATCACCAGGTTGGGTCGCACCTCCACCGCCCCCGTCGCGACCGCCGGACAGCGGGCGGCCCAGTCGAGCGCGGTGTCGAGATCGGCGACGTCGATCTCGTAGTAGCCGCCGAGCTGCTCCTTGGTCTCGGCGTAGGGCCCGTCCTGGACCTGCCGCTTGCCGTCGCGCTGGCGCAGGGTGGTCGCGACCGAGGGCGGCTGGAGCCCGGAGCCGCCGGTCATGATCCCGGCCGCCTTGAGGGCCTCGGTGTACGCGCGGTAGGCGCCCCAGTAGGTGGGCTGGCGGCGCTGGTCGGTGCGGGCGCCGAGCTCGATCGGGGTCTCGTAGATCAGGATCGTGTATTTCATTGCTCGTCCTCCGTCGGTTGGGCTCGATCACCCTGATGACGTCCGACCGGGCGCCACTTCGACCGCCGTCCCAGATTCGACCGGAGGCTAGCACAGGCGGTGGCCCCGGGCTAAGATGCCGTGATGCGCCGCCGGCTGCACGATCTCGCGTGAAGATCCTGCCAAAGTGAAGATCCTACCAAGGTGAAGATCCTGGAGGTCGTCGGCCTCACCTGCCACGTGGGACGGGTCGCGGTGCTCGACGCGCTCTCCTTCACGCTCGAGGAGGGCGAGATCCTCGCCCTCTGCGGGCCGGCCGGATCCGGCAAGACCGCCTGCCTGCGCTGCCTGGGCGGGGCCCTGCCCGCAGAGTCGGGCCGGCTCATCTTCGACGGCCGCGAGGTGACCGGCCTGGGCCCACGCGAGCTCGCCCAGCAGGGCCTGGTCCGGGCCAGCCAGCTTCCGTCGCCGCCCTGGCCGCTCACGGTCGCGGACGCGGTGGCGCTGGCGGTGCGCTGGCCGCGGCTGGGCGCGGTGGCCGCGGTGCTGGCCAAGTGGCCGGGCGCGCGCGCCCGCACGCGCGTCGCGGCGCTGCTCGATCGCGTCGGGCTCGCCCCCCACGCGCGCCGGCGTCGCGACGGCCTGCCGGCGGCCGCGTTGGGACGGCTCGCGCTCGCGCAGGCCCTGGCCCTCCGCCCCCGGCTCCTGCTCCTCGACGACCCGCTCGGCCGCCTGCCGGTGGACGACCGGCCCGTGGTGGCCCACCTGATCGGCGAGATCCGCGCCCAGGGCGTGAGCATCCTCCTCACCGAGCGCGAGCCCGCGATGGCGAAGGCGGTCGCGGACCGGGTGGCCACGCTCGCGCGCGGGGCGGTGATCACGTGACCGCGGACGCGGCCCGCGGGCTCGTCCACCTGATCGGCAGCGTGCCCCTGCCGTCCACCGAGGAGGTGTTCCGCGCTCTCGGCTCCGCGCTCGGCCCCCTGCTCTCGCGCATGCCCGATGGCGAGACCGGCGAGCGGCGCCGGTGGATCTACTGGCAGCGCGCGATGCTCGAGCGGCACCCGGCCATGGAGGTGGATCCCGAGGCCGGGCTGCTCGAGCTCCGCCAGTGGGACGGCTCGCTCCTGCGCCGCGCCCCCCTCCTTCGCTTCCGTCCCGGGGTCGATCCCGACCGCGTCGAGTTCCCGACCGGCTACGCGGAGGCGGCGCGGGAGTCGTGGGTCCTCTTCGACCGGCTGCGCCGGGAGGGCGCGCTCGCCGCGGACCTGCGCTTCCAGGTCTGCCTGCCCACGCCCATGTCGAGCGCGTTCATGTACGTGAGCCCGCGCGCCCACGACGACTACCAGCGCGCCTACGAGCGCTCGCTGCGCCGCGACCTCGACCGGATCGTGGCGGACATCCCGCGCTCCGACCTCTCGATCCAATGGGACATCTGCCAGGAGGTGCTCGTCCTCGAGAACTACTTCCCGACGCGCCCGCACGACTACGAGGAGCGCATCTCCGCGCTGCTCGGCCGACTGGGCGACGCGGTACCCGCGGAGGTGGAGATGGGCTACCACCTCTGCTACGGCAGCCCGGCCGACCAGCACCTCGTGATGCCGAAGGACACCGCGATCCTGTCCGCGCTGGCCGGCGCGATCTTCACCCGGTTGAAGCGGCGCGTTGACTTCCTCCACCTGCCGGTGCCGCGCGACCGCGACGACGCCGCGTACTTCGCGCCCCTGCGCGACCTCGCCCTGCCGCCGGGGCTGCGCCTCTATCTGGGCCTGCTCCACCACGACGACCGCGAGGGCGACCGGCGGCGCATCGACGTCGCGCGCGACGCGGTGCCCGCCTTCGGGGTGGCCACCGAGTGCGGCTGGGGGCGCGGCGAGCCCGCGCGCCTGCCCGGTCTCCTCGAGAGCCACCGCCACGCGGTAGACTACCTGGTGACCCGCCGATGACCGACCGCACGCCCGGACCCGCCTCGCACACCTTCTTCTCGCAGCGCCTGCGGCTGCACTACGTGGACTGGGGCAACCCCGACAAGCCGCCGCTCCTCATGATCCACGGCGGGCGGGACCACTGCCGCAACTGGGACTGGGCGGCCGCCGCGCTACGGGACGACTGGCACATCATCGCGCCCGACCTGCGCGGCCACGGCGACAGCCAGTGGTCCGCCGACGGCAGCTACGCGATGACCGGCTACATCTACGATCTGGCCCAGCTCATCCACGGCCAGCGCCTGGCCCCGGTCACCATCATCGCCCACTCGCTGGGCGGCAACGTGGCGCTGCGCTACGCCGGCATCTACCCGGAGACGGTGGCTCGACTGGTCGCGATCGAGGGCCTCGGGCCGTCGCCCCAGGCCTGGGCCGAGCGATCGGCCAAGTCGATCGCGACGCGCCTGGACGAGTGGATCCGCGAGCAGCGCGGGCTGGCGGGCCGGCTGCCCCGACGCTACGCCTCGATCGAGGACGCCTTCCGGCGCATGCAGGAGGAGAACCCGCACCTCTCTGCTGCGCAGGCGCGCCACCTCACCGTGCACGGGGTGAACCAGAACGAGGACGGCACCTACAGCTGGAAGTTCGACAACTACGTGCGGGTGTTCCCGCCCTACGACATGCGGGGGCAGGACATCAAGGGCCTCTGGTCACGCATCGCGTGCCCGACGCTTCTGCTCTACGGCACCGAGAGTCGCTCCGGCAACCCGGCCGAGGACGGGCGTGCCGCGCCCTTCCGCGACGCGACCGTGGTCGGTATCGATCGCGCCGGCCACTGGCTGCACCACGACCGGCTCGACGAGTTCCTGCGCGTGGTCCGCGCGTTCCTGCGCTAGGACGTCCCCGCCAGCCGCCCCACGAAGCGGGCCACCGCCCGGCCGATCTCGTCGGGCGAATCCTCCTGGATGAAGTGGCTGCCCTTCACGGTGATTTCCTCCTGGTTGGGCCACCCCCGGCAGAACTCGCGCTGCGGCCCGGTTAGAATCGTGCCCGGATCCGCGTTGATGAACACCTTGGGCAGGTCGCTCGCGGCCAGCCATCGGCTGTAGGCCTCGACGATAGCGCCGACGTCCTCCGGCTCACCCCCGACGGGGATCTCCCGCGGCCAGGTCAAGGTGGGGCGCCGCGACTCGCCGGGCTCGAGGTACGGCCGGCGGTAGACCGCCATCTCCGCATCGCCGAGCCCACGCAGCACGCTCAGGGGGAGGATCCGCTCCACGAAGACGTTCTTCTGCAGCACCATCTCCTCGCCGGCCGGCGAGCGCATCGCCTGGAAGATCTTCCGGGCGGCGGCCGGCCACTCCTCCCACGTCACGGGCCGAACGAGCGCCTCCATGTACACGAGCCCGCGCACCCGCTCGAGATGACGGTGGGCCCAGTGGAAGCCGAGGGCCGAGCCCCAGTCGTGCACGACCAGGGTCACGTTGCGGGTGAGCCCGAGCGCCTCGAACCACGCGTCGAGATAGCGCGCGTGGTCCACGAAGCGGTAGGAGCCGGCGGGCGCCTTGCCCGAGTCGCCCATGCCGACCAGGTCCGGCGCGAGGCACCGGCCGACGGCCTGGACGTGCGGGATCACGTTGCGCCAGAGGTAGGACGACGTGGGGTTGCCGTGGAGGAAGACCACCGGATCGCCCTCGCCGGCGTCGACGTACGCCATCTCCGTGTCGCGCACCCGCACCCGCCGCCGGGGATGAGGATCGGCGGGCGAAATCGTCTGGCCCATCGACGCGTCCTCCTCAGCTCAGCGACGCCAGCTCCGCCTCCGCCTGCTCGACCCAGGACCTCATGTCCATCTGGCGGTACATCGCGGTCGCGATTGAGAGATGCTCCTGCGCCGCCGATCGCTGGCCCCCGCGCCGGTAGAGCCTGCCGAGGCCGCTGTGACAGCGGCCGACGAGCGGACACAGCTCGCGCTCGTCGGCCAGGATCAGGGCCTGACGGTAGTGATCTGCGGCGGTCTCGACCTCGGTTGGCTCGCGATGGGAGGCGATCTCGCCGAGGAGCCAGAGGGCCCAGGCTTCCAGGCCGCGCTCCCCACGCTCCCGCGTCAGCACCAGCGCGCGCTCGGCCTGAGTCTGCGCCTCCTCGAGCCGGTCAGCCCGCATCAGCGCTTCCCCCAGCCAGAGGACGAGGCGCGAATGATAGAGCGCCAGCCCGCTGGCTTCCTGGTCCTTTTCCGCCTGCTGCAGCGCCGCGAGGCCCTCCGCGACCTGGCCGGACAGCACCTGCAAGTAGCCCAGGAACCCCGCCGTCACCGGTGACAGGACCGGCACGGTCCAGTCACGGCAGAGAGACAGCGCGCGCTCGATCTGCGCGCTGGCGCGGCTCAGCTCTCCCTTGAGGGCATAGAGCAGCGCGAGTCCCCAGCACATGAGGATCAGGCTGTACGGATGCCGAAGCTCGTCGGCGATCAGCAGCCCTTCCTGGCCGTGAACCAGTCCTTCAGGGAACTCGCCACGCTCGGCGAGTGAGGATGCCAATAGCCACCGGGCCATGACCGAGGGAAAGCCGGCCAGGCCAAAGCGTTCGCGGCTCAGCTCACCTTCGAGGTAGTGCAGCGCTTTCCGGAGAAAGCCTTCGGCGTCCCGATAGTCGGTCGAGGCAAAGCACGCCGCACCGGCATAATAATTGGCGACGGCTTGGAGCGGCGAATCCCCCAGCGCCTCGGCGATGCCCCCCGCACGCTCCCCGAACGCTCTCGCCTCGGTCAGGTGACCGGTGACCCAGGAATACTGGCTCATGTAGACGGACACCCAGGCCAGCCGCCGTCGATCATCGAGCGCGGTGGCGATGCGCTCCGCATCTCGGAGAACGGCCAGCATCGCCCCGACTTCCCCGAGCGGGAAGAGCGAGCTCCGCATCTCGAAGCGAAGATCGATCGCCAGCTCCATCGTCTCGCGGGACTCGGGCAGATGGGCCAGGGCCGCGAGGGCCTGCTCGAGGTACGCCACCGCTTCCCGATTGGCCGACCGGGCGAAGGCCTTGCCGGCGGCCTGACGGAGATAGCCCACAGCCCTTGTCCACACCTCGCCCCGGAACGCGTGGTGGGCGAGCCGCTCGATCTGCTCGATCGGGCGATCGGCGTAGAGCGCCTCGATCGTTTCCATGACCTTGGCGTGCAGGTCGCGTCGCCGGTCCTGCAGCAGGCTGCCGTACGCCACGTCGTGCGTCAGCGCGTGCTTGAACGTGTACTCGAGGTCCGGGAAAAGGTTCTTCTCGTACAGGAACTCGGCGGCCTGGAGATGGGCGAGCCCCCGGCGGAGCTCCTCCTCCGGAAGCCCGGCGATCCCGTGGAGAAGCCCGAGCGGGACGTCCTTTCCGATCACCGCGGCGGACTGCAGGAGACGCTTCTCGTCGAGCGGCAGACGGTCGATTCGGGAGGCCAGGATCGACTGGACCGTGGCCGGCACCCGGATCGCCTCGACCGGCTGGGCGAGCCGGTAGGCGCCGCGCGTCCCGGTCAGGGCCCGCGTCTCGACCAGGGTTCTGACGCTCTCTTCCAGGAAGAGGGGATTGCCCGAGGTCCTCTCGGTCAGCAGCGACTTGAGCGGCGCGAGCCCCGGATCGCCTCCGAGTAGACCTTCGAGCAGCTCCCCGGCGTTCTCAGCCGGCAACGCGTCCAGGCGCAGCTGCGTGTAATACGTCTTGCTGCCCCAGCCGTGCTGGTACTCCGGACGATAGTTGACGAGCATCAGCAGGCGTGCCGCGGGCAGGCTCGCCACGAGGCTGTCGAGCAGGGCCTGGGTCTCGGTGTCGACCCAGTGGAGGTCCTCGAAGATGACGGCCACCGGCTGGGCCTGCGCTTCACGGAGCAGCAGGCGCTTGTTGGCGTCGAGGGTCTGGTGGCGCCGCTGTGCCGGATCGAGCGCCTGCCACTGCGGATCGTCGACGGGCACGTCGAGGAGGCCGAAGAACGCGGGCAGGAGCGGCTTCAGGGACTCGTCGAGGGTGAAGAGCTTGCCGGTGATCTTCTCCCGGAGTGCGCGGTGATCGTCGCGCTCCTCGAGCTTGCAGTACGCCTTCAGGAGGTCGATGACGGGCAGATAGCTGATGCTCTTGCCGTGGGACACGGCGCTGGCCTGCAGGACGAGCCAGCCCTGGACCCGATGGGAGTGAATGAATTCGTGGTAGAGCCGGGACTTGCCCACGCCCGCCTCGCCGACGATCGCCACGAGCTGGCCATGGCCGCCGTGCGCCTGCTCCTGCGCCCGGACGAGATGCGCGAGCTCCGGGTCGCGTCCGACGAAGGGCGTGAGGCCCCGGGAGGCCGTCGCCTGGAGTCGTGATCGCGCCGTTCCGGCTCCGGTCAGCTCGTAGACCTCGACCGGGTCCGGGAGACCTTTCACCGGCACGAGCCCGAGAGATCGCACCTCCACGTAGCCCCCGGCCAGCTCGAGCGTGGCCGGACTCAGGAGGATGCTCCCGGGATCGGCGAGCTGCTCCATGCGCGCGGCGAGGTGCGTCGTCTGGCCGACCGCGGTGTAGTCCATGTGCAGGTCGCTGCCGATGGCGCGGACCACGACCTCGCCGGAGTTCAGTCCGACGCGGATCCGGACGGTCATCCCGTGGGCACGCCGCACCTCCTCGGCGTAGCGCTTCACCACTTCCTGCATGCGGAGGGCGGCGTAGCACGCCCTGACCGCGTGATCCTCGTGCGCGAGCGGAGCTCCGAAGAGAGCCATGATCCCGTCGCCCATGACCTGGTTGACGGTTCCCTCGTATCGGTGGACGGCTTCCATCATCCGCTCGAGGACCGGGTCGAGCAGCTTGCGCGCCTCCTCCGGATCACGATCCGCGAGCAGCTCCATCGAGCCCTTCAGGTCCGCGAAGAGGACGGTGACCTGCTTGCGCTCACCCTCGAGGGCCGCCTTGGAGGTGAGAATCTTCTCCACCAGGTGCTTGGGGGTGTAGGTCTCCGGGGCCGGCGACCGCATCGCGGCCGCGGTGTCCCCGCCGACCGCTTGACCGCACTGGAGGCAGAACCGGGCACCGCCGGGCAGCTCCACCCCACAGGAACCGCAGGCGAGCGCGAGCCGGGCACCGCAGCCGAGGCAGAACCGAGCGTGAGCCGGGTTATCCTGCTGGCACCTGGGACATTTCATCCGGAGGCCGACGTTAGCGGGAGACCGCCCGGGAGTCAAGAACCGACGAGCGGCGCCGGCGCTCGGCGGGCAACTATGGTGTCGGCCGGCGCGCCGAGCCGCCCTCCTGCATCGCCCGCCACACCCGCTCCGGGCGGAGCGGCATGTCGAGGTGGCGCACGCCGAAAGGCTTCAACGCGTCGACCACCGCGTTCACGATGGCCGGAGTGGAGCCGATGGTGGCGGCCTCGCCGATCCCCTTTGCCCCGAGCGGGTTGAAGGGCGACGTGGTCACCGTCTGGTCGGTCACGAAGAACGGCAGGTCCTCGGCGCGTGGGATCGCATAGTCCATCAGCGAGCCGGTGACGAGCTGGCCGTCCCGGTCGTAGACCACTTCCTCGAGCAGCGATTGGGCCACGCCCTGGGCGATGCCGCCGTGCACCTGGCCGTCGACCAGCGTCGGGCTCACTCGCGTGCCGCAGTCGTCCACCGAGGTGTAGTCGCGGAGCGCGATGCGGCCGGTGTCGCGGTCCACCTCGACCACCGCCACGTGCGCGCCGAAGGGATACACGAGCTGCGGCGGCCGGAAGTACTCGGTCGCCTCGAGGCCGGGCTCCATGCCCGCGGGCAGGCCCTCGCCGTAGGCCTTCTCCGCGATCTGGGCCAGGGCCAGGCTCTTGGCCGGCGCGCCCTTGACGTGGTACTTGCCGTCGGTCACCACCACGTCCTCGAAGGCGGCCTCGAGCATGGAGGCCGCGATGCGCCGCGCGCGCTCCTGCACCTTCTCGGCCGCCTTGACCATGGCCGAGCCGCCGACCACCAGGCTGCGGCTGCCACCGGTGCCGAAGCCCATCGGCGCGCCGGTGGTGTCGCCGTGGCGCACCACCACCTGGTCGAAGTCCACGCCGAGGTAATCGGCGATGAGCTGGGCGAAGGTGGTCTCGTGGCCCTGGCCGTGGGCGGAGGCGCCGGTGTAGGCGGTCACGGTGCCGCTCGGCTCCACCCGGATCATCGCGCTCTCGTAGGGGCCGAAGCCGCACATCTCCACGTAACAGGCCATGCCGATGCCGAGCAGCTTGCGATCGTTCTTCTCGATCCGCTGGCGCTGCTCCGCGCGGAGCGCGGTGTACTTCGACACCTCGAGGCTCTTGGCCAGCGCCCGCGCGTACTCCCCGCTGTCGTAGTTCTGCCCGGTCGGCGCCGCGTACGGGAACGCGCTCGGCGGGATGAAGTTGACCCGACGGATCTCCTCCGGCGGCTTGCCGAGCTCCTGCGCGATGCAGTCCACCATCCGCTCGAGATAGTAGGCGGCCTCCGGCCGCCCCGCGCCCCGGTAGGCCGCGACGGAGGTGGTGTTGGTGAACACGCAGGTGCTCTTGAGCTCCACGTTCTTCACCGCGTAGACGCCCACCCCCATCATCAGGGTGAGGTCGGGGATGAACGTGAAGATCGGGTAGGCGCCGATGTCGGCCACCACGTGCATGCGCAGCCCGGTGATGTGGCCCTCCGCGTCCACCGCGGCCTCGATCTCGGTCATCTGGGCCCGGCCGTGGGTGGTGCCGGTCATGTGCTCGACGCGGCTCTCGACCCAGCGCAGGGGCACCCGCCGCATGCGCGCCAGCGCCGCCACCGTCACGTCCTCGGGATAGGTCCCGAACTTCACCCCGAAGCCGCCGCCGACCTCGGGGGCGATCACCCGGATCTGGTTCTGCGGCATCTTGAGCGCGTCGGCCAGCCCTCCCCGGAGCACGTGCGGTGCCTGGTGGGTCGCCCACACCGTGAGGCCGCCGCTCGCGAAGTCGGGCGCGGCCATCACCGCGCGCGTCTCCATCGGGACGCCGGAGAGGCGCTGGCTGTTCATGCGCTGCTTGACTATCTTATGCGCCCCTTTAAACGCGCCGTCGGGGTCGCCCGCCTTGATGGTGTTCGTGTGCTCGATGTTCTTGGGCGCGTCGTCGAAGAGCTGGGGCGCCCCGTCGGCCATGGCCGCGAAGGGGTCGGCCACCGCGGGCAGCGGCTCCCAGTCCACCTCCACCGCGGCCGCGCCGTCGCTGGCCGCCTCCGGCGACAGCCCGACGACCGCGGCCACCGGCTCGCCCACGTAGCGCACCCGATCGACCGAGAGCGGGTAGTGCTGGCGGCCGGCCTGGACCTCGCTCACCTCGCCGCCCTCCGCGGAGGCCTGGGCGGTGGGGATCGTGTTGACGTGCGGCCTGAGCTCCTGCCCGGTCACCACCGCGACCACCCCGGGCACCTTGAGGGCGGCCGCGGGCTTGATCGAGCGGACGCGGGCGTGGGCGTGGGGGCTCCGCACGAAGGCCACGTGCTGCATGCCGGGCATCGCCACGTCGCCCACGTACTGCGAGGTGCCGGTGATCAGCCGCGGGTCTTCCTTCCGCTTGACGTGCGCGCCCAGGAGCTTGGAGGCCATGACCGGATCTCCTCTAGATGATGCGGCAGGCGTCGGCGAACGGAAGCCGCGGGGGCCGGGGCCCGAGCTTGCTCGCGTCGCCGTAACCGAGATTGCACAGGAAGTTGGACTTCACGCGCCCGTCGGGGAAGAACGCGGCGTCGACCTTGGCGTTGTCGAAGCCGGACATGGCACCGCAGTCGAGCCCGAACGCGCGGGCGGCCAGCATCAAATAGGCCCCCTGGAGGCTGCCGTTGCGGAACGCGGTGGCCGCGATCAGCTCGGGCTTGCCCACGAAGTTGGCCCGCATGTCGGCGGCGGGAAACAGCCGCGGGAGCTGCTCGTAGAACTCGAGGTCGTGCCCGATGATCGCGGTGACCGGCGCCTGCATGGTCTTGTCCACGTTGCCCGGGGTCAGCGCCGGGCGCAGCCGCTCCTTGGCTTCGCTCGACTTCACGAAGAGCACGCGCATCGGGCTGCAGTTGGCGCTGGTCGGCCCCTCGGCGGCCAGCTCGTACACCCGGCGCAGGAGGTCGTCGGGGACCGGGCGGTCGAGCCAGGCCCGGTGGGTGCGCGCCCGGCGAAACAGGAGGTCGAGGCCTTCGTCGGAAAGCGTGGGTCGGGCGTCGGTGTCGGGGCTCATGACCGTCGAGTATCGGGGCAGGCCGCGGGCGCGTCAAGCGACCGGCGCCCGCTTTCCTCTTGTGAAGCCGCGCCCCTTCGCTTAGCCTTGGGCGGCCACTCTCGCGCTCGCGGGGTTGAGCCCATGTCCAGGAGGTGCGATGCGCCGGGGTTCCAGGCCGAACAGGAGCGCCAAGAAAGCCCAGGTCCAGCGTAAGCCGGCCGCCCCCCGGATCCCGCCCGGTGCCCCAGCGGCCCGCCCGGCTTCCGAGGCGCGTCTCGCCGACGCTCTCGCGCAGCAGGCCGCCACCAGCGAGCTCCTGCGGGTCATCTCGAGCTCACCCGCCGATCTCCAACCGGTCTTCGACGCTATCGTGAAGAACGCGGAGCGGCTGTGCGACTCCGAGCTCGGCGCGGTGGCCCGTATCGCCGACGGCCAGCTCCACCTGGTCGCGGTCAGCAACGTCTCGCCCGAGGAGGCGGACGTCTACCGCCGGCTGTTCCCGCGCCCGCCGGAGCGCGGCTTCGCCATGGGCCGCGCCGTCGTGGACGGTACGGCCGTCCACATCGCGGACGTCCTCGCCGACCCCCACTACGACCGCCGGACCCAACGCGCCCTGCTCCGGGCCGCCGGGTATCGCACCTTCCTGGCGGTTCCGATCATGAGGGCCGGCGTGCCGATCGGGGTGATCGGCTGTGCGCGGCGGACGGTCAAGCCGTTCGCCCCCTCGCAGATCGATCTGGTCGAGACCTTCGCGGAGCAGGCGGCCATCGCCATCGAGAACGCCCGGCTGCTCGGCGAGGTGCAGGAACGCAATCGCGAGCTGACCGAGACCCTGGCGCAGCAGACCGCGACCAGCGACATCCTCCGCGTGATCTCGAGCTCGCCGACCGACGTGCAGCCCGTGTTCGACATCATCGCGGAGCGCGCGGCCAGCCTCTGCGATGCGGACGTCGGCGTGGTCTCCCGGGTCGACGGAGCTCTCCTGCAGCTGGCCGCGATCCACGGGGTGACCCAGGAGGGAATCGAAGCCATGCTCCAGGTGTTCCCCATGCCGCTCGACTTCGAGGCCGTCACCGCGCGCGTGTACCGGGAACGGGCCGTCGTCCACGTCCAGGACGTGATGGCCGATCCGACGTACGCGATGAAGAGCGAGGCGGTGGCGGGCGGCGGGCGGGTCGGGCTCGGGGCGCCGATGCTGCGCGACGGGCAGGTCATCGGCGTCATCTTCGTGGGGCGGTCGACTCCCGGCCTGTTCAGCGAGCAGCGGGTCGAGCTGCTGAAGACCTTCGCGGACCAGGCGGTCATCGCGATCGAGAACGTCCGCCTGTTCACGGAGGTGCAGGCGCGCAACCGCGACCTCACCGAGTCCCTCGAGCAGCAGACCGCCACCGCGGAGATCCTCCGCGCCATCTCGAGCTCGCCCACCGACATCCGGCCCGTCCTCGAGACGGTGGTCCAGGCGGCGGCGCGCTTCTGCGGGGCGCCGGACGTGGCGATCCTCCGGCTCGACGGGGGCGTGCTTCGCGGGGCGGCCGCGGTCGGGCCGTTCGGGCTCGAGCTGGCCTCCCGGGCGGGGGGCATCGAGGCGCTCGAGCTCCCGGTGAGCACGGGCTCGGTGAGCGGCCGGGCGATCCTGGCGCGGCGTACCGTCCACGTCCACGATCTCGCCGCCGAGCCGGAGGACCAGCTCCCGGTGGGACGCGATCTGCAGCGCCGCTTCGGCCACCACACCATCATCGCCACCCCGCTGCTCCGCGAGGGCACCCCGCTCGGGGCGATCGTGCTGTTCCGGACGGAGGTGCGACCCTTCTCCGACCGCCAGCTCGAGCTCGTCAAGATCTTCGCCGATCAGGCGGCCATCGCGATCGAGAACGTCCGGCTCTTCCAGGAGCTCGGGACGCGCAACACGGCCCTCAGCGAGGCGCTGGAGCAGCAGACCGCGACCAGCGAGGTCCTCAAGGTCATCAGCCGCTCGACGGTCGATCTGCTGCCGGTGCTCGAGACGGTCGTCGAGAGCGCCACCCGCCTCTGCGGCGCGACCCGAGGCCACATCTTCCGGTTCGACGGCGAGGTCCTGCGCTTCGCGGCCGCCTACGGGGCCTGGCCGGGGTTCCAGGAGTACCTTGAGCGGAATCCGACCCGCCCCGGGCCCGGGTCGGTGGCCGGGCGCGCGGCCGCGGAGCGCCGGCCGGTCCACGTTGCCGATGTGCTCGCGGTGCCGGGCTACGAGTACGGTCCGCTGATCAAGGAGCAAGACTATCGCACCGTCCTCGCCGTCCCGATGCTGCGGGAAGACCTCCTCCTC
Source organism: Methylomirabilia bacterium (assembly GCA_041497895.1). GTDB lineage: Bacteria > Methylomirabilota > Methylomirabilia > Rokubacteriales > CSP1-6 > CAMLFJ01. The sequence goes on along the minus strand of JBGQHJ010000017.1, from coordinate 10,297 downwards.
GGCGTGATAGTCATCCTGAAGGCTAAGGTCGAGCCCTTCACCGACAAGCAGATCGAGCTGGTGACGACGTTCGCCGACCAGGCAGTCATCGCGATCGAGAACGTCCGGCTCCTCACCGAGCTGCAGGCCCGCAACGGCGATCTGACCGAGTCGCTGGAGCAGCAGACCGCGACCGCCGAGATCCTCCGGGTCATCTCGAGCTCGCCGACCGACGTGCAGCCCGTGTTCGACAGTGTCGCGGAGAGCGCGGCCCGGCTATGCGAGTCGTTCGATGCCGCCATCTACCGCCGAAACGGCGATCGGCTCCCGCTCGTCGCGCACCACGGCACGAGTATGGTCCTGCCCGTGGGCGAGCTCTCTCTCCCCGTGGTGCGCGGAACGGCCGCGGGCCGAGCGGTGCTGGATGGACGCACGATCCACCTCGCCGACACCCAGACCGAGGTCGACGAGTATCCGGAGAGCAGCGAGAATGCACGACGCATCGGCTTCCGCACCATACTCTGCGTTCCCCTGATGCGAGAAGGGGTCGCGATCGGCGTGATCGCGATCCTCCGGGCCGAGGCTCGACTCTTCACGGACCGGCAGGTCGCCTTGCTCCAGACCTTCGCCGATCAGGCGGTCATCGCGATCGAGAACGTCCGCCTGTTCCAGGAGCTCGAGGCGCGCAACCGCGAACTGACCGAGACGCTCGAGCAGCAAACTGCGACCGGCGAGATCCTGCGCGTCATCAGCAGCTCTCCGACCGACGTCAAGCCGGTCTTCGAGACGATCGTCACGAACGCCCGGGCTCTGTGCGGGTCCGACTCGGCGGGCGTCTTCATGTACGACGGGGAGATGGTCCGGATCGAGGCGCTCGACAATGCGAACCCCGCACAGGCCAGTGCCCTGCGGGCCGCGTATCCGATGCCGGCCACCGCGAGCACCGCGACCGGCCGTGCCCTCCTGAGCGGCCGCCCCGCCCACATCCCGGACGTGCGCGAGGATCCCACCTACGTGCTCGACGCCCTGCGGGACACCGTCGGCCTCCGCACCCTGCTCTCGGTCCCGATGGTGCGCGACGGGGTCACGATCGGCGCGATCACCGTCCAGCGCTGGGGCACTCCGCGCGCCTTCTCCGACACACAGATCGCGCTCCTGAAGACCTTCGCAGACCAGGCGGTGATCGCGATCCAGAACGTCCGGCTCTTCCGGGAACTGGAGGCCCGGAACCGCGACCTGACCGAGACCCTGGAGCAGCAGACGGCGACGAGCGAGATCCTGCGCGTCATCTCGGGCTCGCCGACCGACGTCCAGCCCGTGTTCGACGCCGTCGCGGAGAGCGCGGCCCGGCTGTGCGAGTCGTTCGACTCCTCCTTGTGCCGCCGCGATGGTGACCGCCTCGTGCTCGTCGCCCATCACGGCCCGATTCCGATCGGTCCGGTGGGCGAATTCGTCCTTCCGCTGTCCCGTGGAAACGCCTGGGGTCGCGCGGTGCTGGACGCCGCGACCGTCCATGTAGCGGACATGCAGGAGGAGGCGGCGGAGTTTCCCGAGAGCAGCGCGAACGCGCAGCGCATGGGCTTCCGCACCATCCTCTGCGTCCCCCTGCTGCGCGATGGCATCGCGCTCGGCACCATCCAGCTCCGCCGCACCAGCAATCAGCTCTTCACGGACCGGCAGGTCGTGCTCCTCCAGACCTTCGCCGACCAGGCGGTGATCGCCATCGAGAACGTCCGCCTGTTCAAGGAGCTAGAGGTCCGCAACCGGGCCCTTACCGAGTCCCTCGAGCAGCAGACCGCGACCGGCGAGATCCTGCGCGTCATCTCGAGCTCGCCCACCGACGTCCAGCCGGTGTTCGACACCATCGTGCGCAGCGTGGTCAAGCTCTGCGATGGGCTCTTCAGCGCGCTCTTTCGCTACGACGGCGAGCTGATCCACCAGGTGGCCCAGCACAACTTCACCGCCGAGGGCCTGGAGGAGGTCCGTCGAATCTACCCGGTCCGGCCCACTCGCGATCACGGCTCCGGCCGGACCATCCTCGAGCGGGCGGTGGTCCACATCCCGGACGTCGAGCAGGACCCGGAGTACCGGCATCGCGGCCTGACCCGGGCGGTCGGGATGCGCAGTGGCCTCTACGTGCCGATGATGCGGGAGGGTCAGCCCATCGGCGTCATCATGGTGGCCCGCGCCCAGTCCGGTCCGTTCTCCGACGCCCAGATCGGGCTGCTCCAGACCTTCGCCGATCAGGCGGTCATCGCCATCGAGAACGTCCGCCTGTTCAAGGAGCTCGAGGTCCGCAATCGCGACCTCACCGAGACCCTGGAGCAGCAGACCGCCACCGGCGAGATCCTGCGCGTCATCTCGAGCTCGCCCACCGACGTGCAGCCGGTCTTCGACGCGGTGGTGACGAACGCGGTGCGCCTCTGCGGCGCCCTGCACAGCGCGGCGGTACGGCTGGAGGGGGGCCTCCTGCATCTCGTGTCGCACCACAACTGGTCGCCGGACGGGCTGGCGACCGCCCACCGCCTGTTCCCGATGCCGGTGACGCGCGACCACGTCACCGCCCACGCGGTGCGCGAGGCGAGGACCATCCACCTTCACCACCTGCAGGACGATCCCACCGTGGCCGCCAGCTCGCGCGAGCTGGCGATCGCCCAGGGCTACCAGACACTCCTGGTCGTGCCCATGCTGCGCGAGAGCCAGGCCATCGGCGCCATCATCGTGGCCAAGGTCGAAGGCCCCTTCTCCGAGAGCCAGGTCGCCCTGCTCCAGACCTTCGCGGACCAGGCGGTGATCGCGATCGAGAACGTCCGCCTCTTCACCGAGCTGGAGGCGCGCAACAGCGATCTGACCGAGACCCTCGAGCAGCAGACCGCCACCGGCGAGATCCTGCGCGTCATCTCCAGCTCGCCCACCGACGCCCAGCCCGTCTTCGACACCATCGCGGAGAGCGCGCGCCGCCTGTGCGAGGCCGAGTTCTGCCAGGTCTTCCGGTACGAGGCCGGCGCCCTCCACTTCGTGGCCTCGGAGGGCCACAACCGCGAGGGCCTCGAGGCCGCGCAACGCGCGTTCCCACGGCCCGCCGACCGGGGCACCACGGCCGGCCGGGCCATCCTGGATGTGGGAGTCGCGCAGATCTACGACGTCCACTCCGATCCGGAGTACGCGGTCACCGCGGTGGCCGATGCGATGAACTTCCGCAGCCTGGTGGCGGTCCCGATGATGCGGGAAGGTCGACCGGTCGGGGCGATCTCGGTTGCGCGGGCCGAGCCGGGGGTCTTTCCCGACCGGCAGGTCGAGCTCCTCCGGACCTTCGCCGACCAGGCCGTGATCGCGATCGAGAACGTCCGGCTCTTCACCGAGCTCGACGCCCGCAACCACGATCTCACCAACGCCCTGGAGCAGCAGACCGCGACCGCCGACGTGCTCAGCGTCATGAGCGGCTCCGCGACCGACACCCAGCCGGTCTTCGATGCGATCGTGCGGAACGCGGTCCGCCTCTGCCACGCGCGGTTCGCCCTCGTCTATCAGCTGGCCGGCGACGTCATCCGCTTCGTCACCCACCACAACCTTCCCCCCGCCGCGGTCGACCAGTTCCAGCGCACGTTCCCGCAACGGCTCTCGGAGAGCGGCACCCTCGTCGCCCGAGCCATCCTGCGGGGAGAGGTCATCAACGTCGCCGACATCGCGGCGGAGTCGAACGTGTCGGATTCCGTGCGCGAGCTCGCGCTCTCCTCCGGGTACCGGAGCGTGCTCGCGGTACCCATCATGCGGGAAGGCCGAGCGCTCGGTGCCCTCGCGATCACTCGCAGCAGCCCCGCCGGAGAGCCCCAGCCCTTCTCGAGTGACGAGATCCCGCTCCTGCAGACCTTCACCGAGCAGGCGGGTATCGCGATCGAGAACGTGCGCCTGTTCAAGGAGCTGGAGGCGCGGACCGCCCAGCTCACGCGCTCGGTCGGCGAGCTGCAGGCCCTCGGCGAGGTCAGCCAGGCGGTGAGCTCCACCCTCGACCTCGACGCGGTGCTCGAGACCATCGTCGGGCGCGCGGTCCAGCTCTCCGGCAGCGACCAGGGCGTGGCGTACGAGTTCGACGAGGCGACCCGGACGTTTCACCAGCGCGCCACCCACCGGATGACGCCCGAGTACGTCGAGACGATGCGGGTGGCGCCGATCAGGCTCGGCGAGGGCGCGATCGGTCGGGCCGGAGTGACCCGGGCGCCGGTCCAGGTCGCCGACATCCAGCACGACGCGGAGCTGGTCGCGCCCCAGGCGCGCCGGCGGCTCGCCGACCAGGGCATGGGGTCGCTCCTGGCCGTACCCCTCATCCGGGAGGACCGCCTGCTCGGCGGGCTGGTGATCATTCGTCGCGAGCGCGGCGCGTTCCCGCCCGAGGCGGTCGCGATGCTGCAAACCTTCGCGACCCAGTCGGTGCTGGCCATCCACAACGCCCGCCTGTTCCAGGAGATCCAGCGCCAGAAGCAGTACGCGGACACGCTGCTCGAGACGAGCCCGGTGGCCATCGTCACCATGGACCTCAATGGCAGCGTGGTCGGCTGGAACCCCGGGGCGGAGCGGCTCTTCGGCTACCCGCCGGTCGAGGCGCTCGGCCGCGCCATGGAGGAGCTGATCGCGACGCCCGAGCTGCGCGAGGAGGTCCGGGCCAACATCCGGAACACGCTCGCGGGCGAATGGATCCGCTCGATCGCCCAGCGCACCCGGAAAGACGGCACCGTCGTGGACGTGGAGATCTCGTCGCTGCCGGTGATCGTCGACGGGGCCAAGGTGGGCATGATCGGGATCTACCACGACATCACCGAGCTCCTGCGCGCCCGGCAGGAGGCGGAGGCGGCCAACGAGGCCAAGAGCGCCTTCCTGGCCACCATGAGCCACGAGATCCGCACCCCGATGAACGCGGTCATCGGCATGAGCGGGCTCCTGCTCAACACCCGGCTGTCCGAGGAGCAGCGCGACTACGCGGAGGTCATCCGGGGCAGCGGCGACACCCTCCTCACCGTCATCAACGACATCCTCGACTTCTCGAAGATCGAGGCGGGCAAGCTCGAGCTGGAGGCCCAGCCCTTCGACCTGCGGGAGTGCGTCGAGGGCGCCCTCGACCTCGTGGCCACCCGCGCGGCCGAGAAGGGGATCGACCTGGCCTACCTGGTGGGCGACGGGGTGCCCGCCGCGATCGTGGGCGACGTGACGCGGCTCCGCCAGGTGCTGCTGAACCTGCTCTCGAACGCGGTCAAGTTCACCGAGCGGGGCGAGGTGGTGCTCTCGGTGGGCGCCCGCCCGCCGGCCCACGCGTCGGCGCTGCACGAGCTGACCTTCACCGTCCGCGACACCGGCATCGGCATCCCGGCCGACCGCCTCGGCCGCCTCTTCCAGTCGTTCAGCCAGGTCGACGCCTCGACCACCCGCCGCTACGGGGGCACCGGGCTGGGGCTCGCGATCAGCCAGCGGCTCACCGAGCTGATGGGCGGCAAGATCGGCGTCACCAGTGAGGTCGGAACCGGCAGCGAGTTCCAGTTCACGATCCGGGCCGTCGCCACCGAGGCACCCCTCCAGGTCCGCCGCGACCTGAGCGGGGTGCAGCCGTCGCTGCGCGACAAGCGCGTGCTCGTGGTGGACGACAACGCCACCAATCGGCGCATCGTCACCGCGCACCTCGACAACTGGGGAATGCCGTCGCGCGCCTCGGAGTCGCCGCTCGAGGCGCTCGGGTGGATCCGGACCGGCGAGCGTTTCGACGTCGCGATCCTGGACATGCACATGCCGGAGATGGACGGCGTCGCCCTCGCCCACGCGATCCGGCAGCTGCCCGCGGGGAGCTCCCTGCCCCTCATCCTCTTCACCTCGCTCGGCCGCCGCGAGGCGCACGCCGAGGACGAGGGCTTCGCGGCCTATCTCCACAAGCCCATCAAGCCGTCGCAGCTCTTCGACGCGCTGGTCTCGGTGGTGGCCGATCAGCCGGTCCACGTGGCCCCGCGCGCGGCGGCGCGGAGCGAGCTCGATCCGGAGACGGCCCGCCGCCACCCGCTCCGGATCCTGCTGGCGGAGGACAACGTGGTCAACCAGAAGGTGGCCCTGCGCCTCCTCGCCCAGATGGGCTACCGGGCCGACGTGGCCGCCAACGGGCTCGAGGCCATCGAGGCGGTCGAGCGCCAGACCTACGACGTGGTGCTCATGGACGTGCAGATGCCGGAGCTCGACGGCTTCGAGGCCTCCCGGGAGATCAACCGTCGCTGGCCGGCCGCGCGGCCCCGCATCGTGGCCATGACCGCGAACGCGATGCAGGGAGACCGGGAGCTGTGCGTGGCCGCCGGCATGGACGACTACGTGGCCAAGCCGATCCGGGTCGAGGAGCTGGTCGCCGCGCTCGAGCGCTCGCCCGCGCATCGGGACGCGGCGCCGGCCCCCGGCCCCGCGGAGCCGCCCGCGCCCGCGGCGAGCGCGATCGACCGCGCGGTGTTCGAGCGCCTCGTCGCCACCACCGGCGGCCCCTTCGTGGCCGAGCTGATCGACACCTTCGGCGAGGACGCCCGCGAGCTGCTCGCGACCCTGCGCCGGACCCTGGCCGCGACCGATCGCGACGCGTTCCGCCGGGCCGCGCACTCGCTCAAGTCCACCGCCGAGAGCCTCGGCGCCACCGGCCTGGCCGCACTGGCGCGTGAGCTCGAGGCCGCGGCGCGGGCCGGGAGCCTCGACGGGGCCGCCGTTCGGCTCGACCGGCTGACCGAGCACTACGAGCGCGCCGCGCGCGCGCTGGGAGACCTGCGACGTGACCTCACCGCGTAACGGTCCCACCGGCGACCTCCTCGTCGTCGACGACAACCGGGTCAACCGCCTCCTGCTCGGGCGCGCCCTCGAGCAGCTCGGGCACACCGTGACCTTCGCGGAGAACGGGCGGGAGGCGCTCGCGGCGCTCGCCAAGCGCCCGGTGGACCTGGTCCTGCTCGACATCGAGATGCCGGAGATGGACGGCTACCAGGTACTCGAGGCGCTCGCGGCGGACCCGCGCCTGCGGGATCTCCCGGTCGTCATGATGTCCTCGGTCGAGGAGGTGGACAGCGTGGCCCGGTGCATCGAGATGGGCGCGGAGGATTACCTGTTCAAGCCGGTGAACCCGGTGCTGCTCCGCGCCCGCGTCGGCGCCAGCCTCGAGAAGAAGCGCCTCCGGGACCAGCAGCGGGAGCTGTTCCGGAAATTCGCCACCGCCGAGGTGGCGGAGGAGCTGCTCACGACCGGCGTCACCCTGGGCGGCAAGCAGGTCGAGGCCAGCGTGATGTTCTCCGACATCCGCGGGTTCACGCGCATCACCGAGACCCTGTCCCCGGCCGACACCATCGAGCTACTGAACAGCTACTACACGCTCACGTTCGACGCGATCGGCGGTCACGGCGGCATCGTCAACCAGATGCTCGGCGACGGCCTGATGGCGATCTTCGGAGCTCCCCTCCCTCGCCCCGATCATCGCGAGCGGGCGGTGCGCGCGGCCCTCGAGATGCTCGAGCTGATGGACGGCTTCAACCAGGATCAGGCCCGCCGTGGCGCGCTGGAGGTCCGGATCGGGATCGGCATCGCGTCCGGGCCGCTCGTGGCCGGCTTCACCGGGACCCAGCAGCGCGTGACCTATACCGGGGTGGGCGACACCGTGAACCTGGCCGCCCACCTGGAGGCCCACACCAAGGTCCTCGGTCACCCGATCCTGATCGACGAGAACACCCGGGCCGGCCTCGGCGAGGGCATCCGGGTGGAATCGCACGGCCCCGCGCAGTTCAAGACGCGGAGCCAGGCGACCGTCGTCTACTCGGTCCCGGCGGGGCAGCCACCCACGGGCGCGCGCTAGCCGCATCCCTCGGCCGCTCGGGCTGGCCACCCCCTTGACGGCCTTCACATCCGGGCGGTACTGTGAGGCCCGTTTTCCCATCAGTCCCACCGCGACGGACCTGGAAGGAGGCCGCCCCATGGCTCGGAAGCCCGCCGACATGACGACCAAGTATCTCCTCTCCGAGAAGGAGATCCCGACCCGCTGGTACAACATCCAGGCCGACTTCAAGACCCCGCTGGCGCCGCCGCTGCACCCGGGCACCGGCCAGCCGATCGGGCCCCAGGACCTGGCCCCGCTCTTCCCGATGGAGCTGATCAAGCAGGAGGTCAGCCAGGAGCGCTGGATCGAGATCCCGGACGCGGTGCGGGACATCCTCCGCCTGTGGCGCCCGACCCCGCTGCACCGGGCGCGGCGCCTCGAGAAGGCGCTCGATACCCCCGCGCGCATCTACTACAAGTACGAGGGCGGGAGCCCGGCGGGTAGCCACAAGCTCAACACCGCGGTGGCCCAGGCCTACTACAACAAGATGGAGAAGGTGGCGCGGCTCTCCACCGAGACCGGCGCCGGGCAGTGGGGCTCCGCGCTCTCCCAGGCGTGCGCGTTCTTCGGGCTGCAGTGCAAGGTGTACATGGTGAAGGTCTCCTACCAGCAGAAGCCGTACCGCCGCATCCTCATGGAGACCTTCGGGGCCCAGGTGGTGGCGAGCCCGAGCCCCGACACCCAGGCGGGCAAGAAGGTGCTCGAGCAGGATCCGGACTCGCCGGGCAGCCTCGGCATCGCGATCAGCGAGGCGGTCGAGGACGCGGCCACCCGCGACGACACCAAGTACTCGCTCGGCAGCGTGCTCAACCACGTGCTCATGCACCAGACCGTGATCGGGCTCGAGACCAAGAAGCAGCTCGAGAAGGCCGACGACGACGCGGACGTCCTCGTGGGCTGCATCGGGGGCGGCTCGAACTTCGCCGGCTTCGCCTTCCCGTTCGCGGCCGACAAGCTCACCGGCAAGAACAAGAAGCGCCGCATCGTCGCGATCGAGCCGAGCGCGTGCCCGAGCCTCACGAAGGGCAAGTACGCCTACGACTTCGGCGACACGGTCGGGCTGACCCCGCTCGTGAAGATGCACACCCTCGGCCACACGTTCATACCCGCGCCAATGCACGCGGGCGGGCTCCGTTACCACGGCATGGCGCCCCTCATCTGCAAGCTCTACGACGAGGGGGTCATCGAGGCCCGCGCGGTGCCCCAGATCGCCACCTTCGAGGCCGCGGTGAAGTTCGCGCGCGCCGAGGGAATCCTCCCCGCCCCGGAGGCGGCCCACGCGGTGCGGGGGGCCATCGACGAGGCGCTGATGGCCAAGAAGGAAGGCAAGCGGAAGACCATCGTGTTCAACCTGTCCGGCCACGGCTTCCTCGATCTCTCCGCCTACGAGGCCTACCTGGCCGGCAAGCTCCAGGACTACGAGTACCCCGCGGAGAAGGTGGCGGAGGCGCTCAAGCACCTGCCCAAGGTGAAGGGCTAACCCGCCGTGCTCGGCCGGCGCGAGCTCCTCAGGCTGGCCGGCGCGGGCGCGGCCGCCGCGATGACCGGCGCGCCCGCCGTCCTGCGCGCCCAGGGCAAGGGGAAGGTCCGCCTGGCCTACCTCCAGCTCGGGTGGGCCGGCACCGAGATCATCCACAAGGAGGACCTGCTCGGCCGGCACGGCTGGAGCGCCGAGTACTCGGTGGTGCCCGGCGCGCCCGGGCCACTGCTCAGCCAGCTCGCGGCCAAGAACGTCGACGCCATCGACATGAGCTTCGCGCTGGCGGCCAAGGCCTTCGAGGAGGGCGTGCCGCTCAAGGTGACCGGGGTGGCCACCGCGGTGCTGGGCGCCATCGTGGCGCGCAAGGACGCCGGCCTCACGAAGGTGGAGGACCTCAAGGGCCGCAAGATCGCGGCGGTGGTCGGCACCTCCACCTTCTTCGACATCCGGGCCCTCACCCTCAAGGGCTACGGGCTCGATCTGCAGAAGGACACCCAGCTCGTCACCGCGACCGCGCCGCCCGACATGGTCACGATGCTGGGGAAGAAGGACGTGGACGCGATCGTGGCGTGGCAGCCCATCACCGACCAGGTGGTGTTCCGCGGCGAGGGCGTCTACCTGGCCAAGCAGATCGACCTGTGGCGTCGGGCCACCGGGCGGGCGACCGGCTTCCCGGTCCACGTCTGCTACCTGGCGAGCCCCGAGTTCATCCAGAAGAACCCGTCGTTCCCGAAGGATCTCAACGACGCGCAGAAGGACGCGGTGGACCTCTGGTACGGAAAGCCCGAGCGGGCCATCGACATCGTCACCGACGTCACCCGGCTGCCCAGGGACGTGATCGCGGTGGCCTACAAGGAGACGGTGCGCATGCTCTCGGGCCTGCCCGAGGAGCAGGTGGAGACCCTCATCGTCCAGCTCAAGCTGAACCGGGAGTTCGGCTTCCTCAAGTCGGACATCTGGGACAACCC
>JBGQHJ010000016.1:0-53466 GCA_041497895.1 Methylomirabilia bacterium | reverse complement strand
TGTGGTCGCGGGGCTACCGCTACTCGTTCTGGCACCTGCTGGGCGGCGAGCGCGCCCTGAACGACGCGGCCGCGCGCCTCCTCGCCGAGGTCAACCTGGAGTCGCGCCGGGACGTACCCGCCGGGCTGCTCTCCTACGCCGAGCAGCGCGCGCTCGAGATCGGCATCACGATCGCGGGCGGGGCCGACACCATCCTGCTCGACGAGCCCACCGCGGGGATGAGCCGCAGCGAGGCCGATCACGCGGTCGCTCTGATCCGGCGCGTGACCGCGGGCAAGACGCTCGTCATGGTCGAGCACGACATGAGCGTGGTCTTCGACGTGGCCGACGTGGTGACGGTGCTGGTGTACGGGCAGGTGATCGCGTCCGGCCCGCCCGCGGAGATCCGGGCCAACCGTGCGGTCCAGGAAGCCTATCTCGGCGTGCCCGTCTGATGCTCACCGTCCGCGATCTCCATGCCTACTACGGCAAGAGCCACATCCTCCAGGGAGTGAACCTGGAAGTTCGCGCCGGCGAGATCGTGAGCCTGCTCGGCCGCAACGGGGTCGGCCGCTCCACCACCTGCAAGGCGATCATGGGGCTGGTCGAGCCGGTCGGCGAGGTCCTCTGGAAGGGCAAGAGCCTGGTCGGCCTGCGCGCCGACCAGATCGCCCACGCGGGCATCGGCTACGTGCCGGAGGACCGGCAGGTCTTCCCCACCCTCACCGTGCGCCAGAACCTCGAGCTGGGCCAGAAGCGCGCGGGACGGTACGGCCGTTGGTCGTTCGACGACATGTTCGCGCTGTTCCCGCTCCTGCGCGAGCGCCAGGACAACCTGGCCGGCGTGCTGTCGGGCGGCGAGCAGCAGATGCTGACGATGGGGCGCACGCTCATGGGCGACCCCGAGCTGGTCATCATCGACGAGCCCACCGAGGGGCTCGCCCCGATGCTCGTCACCCAGGTGGGCCGCTTCCTCGACGAGATCGCGCACCGAGGGGTCTCGATTCTCCTGGTGGAACAGAAGCTGACGATCGCGCTCAAGATCTCGCACCGCGTGTACGTGATGGGCCACGGGCGTATCGTGTTCGATGGGACGCCCGCCGACCTGGCCGCCAACGCGGCGGTGCGAAAAGAGAACCTGGAAGTTTGACCCGAGGAGCGGCCATGAAGACCCCCCGCAAAGGATTCCAGCAGATGGTGAACGAGGCGAAGTCCCGCATCAAGACCATCAGTCTCGAGGACGCCAAGGGCCGTCTCGGCAGCGACCGCGTGGTGTTCGTCGACCTTCGGGACATCCGCGAGCTGGAGCGCGAGGGCATGATCCCCGGCGCCTTCCACTGCCCGCGCGGCATGCTCGAGTTCTGGGTGGATCCGGACAGCCCGTACCACAAGGACGTCTTCGCGGCCGACAAGGAGTTCGTCTTCTACTGCAACGGCGCGTGGCGCTCGGCCCTGGCCACCGACGTGGCCCAGCAGATGGGCCTCGAGACCGTCGTCGAGATGGACGGCGGCTTCGCGGAGTGGAAGAAGCGGGGCTACCCGGTCGCGGAGAAGCCCACCAAGAAGGTCTAGATCCGCGGGGCGCCCGCCAGTTTCGTCAAAAGGCGCGTGGTAGCATCGAAGACATGCCGACCAACTCGGGAATGGAGCCGCCCATCGACGACGCGCATCCGGACGAGCATCCAGAGGTTCTCCCCGCCCAGGTATCGCAGGGGCCGGCGATCGAGCAGCCGGCCAAGCTGATCCGCATCGCCGCGATGATCCGCGAGATGCTGGAGGACGTGCGCCAGTCCAAGCCGGACGAGCCGGGCCGCCGGCGACTGCGCGAGGTCTACGAGCGGGCGCTCGCGGGATTGAAGGAGGGCGTGTCGAAGGAGCTGCAGGACGAGCTCGATACGCTCACGATCCCGCTCGACAGCAGCTCGAGCGAGTCCGAGATCCGGCTGGCCCAGGCCCAGCTCGTCGGCTGGCTGGAAGGCCTGTTCCAGGGTATCCAGGCCGCGCTCTGGAGCCAGCACATGCAGGCGCGGGCCGAGATCGAGGAGATGCGCCGCCGCCGCGGGCTGCCGCCCGGTCCTACCGACGGCCCCCCCCGGGAGCCCGGCCAGTACCTGTAATTTCGGGACTACGCGGTAACTCTTTCCTCATCCCGGATCATGGCGTCCTCACTGGGCGTCACCTTCACCCCGTGCGCCGGGAACTGCAGAAGGTGCCGAACTCCTTCAGTTTTCGCGTCCGGCTCCGTGCGAAACGCGACTTCGTACGCACAATGGGTGCAGCTCATCAGATAGGTCGGCATCGGTCCCTCCTCTTGGGTCCGCAAAGCGCAGCAAGAGGGATGCCATCGCCGCCGAGACCGAGGCGGTGCTAGAATCCCCGCCCAGATGACCGGCTACCTGATCACGAACGTGCGCATCCTCGACGGCACCGGCCGCGAGCCGTTCGCCAGCGCGGTGCGCGTGGACGGCAACCGGATCGCGGATGTCGCGACGCGTCCGGTGGCCGCGCGCGCCGACGAGCGCGTCATCGACGGCCGGGGTGCCACCCTGATGCCCGGTCTGATCGAGCCGCACGCCCACCTGAGCTTCGCCGACATCACCTCGTACGAGCTGACGCGACTGCCGCCGGAAGAGCACCTGCTCGCCACGCTCCGCAACGCGCGCACCATGCTCGACTCGGGCTACACCAGCGCGCTCTCCGCCGCGGCGGCCAAGCCGCGCCTCGACGTGGTGGTCAAGCGGGAGATCGAGGCGGGCCGCTTCCCCGGACCGCGCCTGCTCGCCAACGGGCCCGAGATCACGGTGACGGGTGGCCTCGGCGACAGCAACCTGCTCCACCTTCCGTACCACGAGACGCCGACCTTCTGCTGGGTCGCCGACGGCCCCGCCGCGATCCGCCGCGTCTGTCGGCTCCTCGCCCGCGAAGGCGTGGACCTGCTCAAGCTCAACCTCTCGGGCGATCTCGGGACGTCGGCCTGGTCGTCGGAGCTGACGCCCATGACCGAGGCCGAGGTGGCGGCGGCCATGGAGGTCGCGCGGGCGGCCGGGCTCCGCGTCTGCGCCCACTGCCGCAGCGGCGACTCGGTGCGCATGGCGGTCAAGCACGGCATCGAGATCATCTACCACGCCAACTATTGTGATGACGCCCCGCTCGACGCCCTCGAGGGCGCGCGCGATCGGGTCTTCGTGGCGCCCGCGCTCGGCATCACCTACAACCTGACGCAGGCCAACGGGCAGTGGGGCGTGACCCCGGAGCGCGCGCAGGGGTTCGAGCGGGAGCTGGCCGCCACCGTGGACACCATCGCCCGCATGCGCAAGCGCGGCATCCGCGTGCTGCCGGGCGGCGACTACGGCTTCGTGTACACGCCCCACGGCACCTACGCGCGCGATCTCTGGCTCTTCGTGAAGATCCTGGGCTACTCGCCGATGGAGACCCTCGTGGCCGCCACGAAGCTGGGCGGCGAGATCATGGGCCGCCCCGGCGAGCTGGGGGTGGTCAAGCCGGGCGCCCTCGCCGATCTCCTGCTGGTGGACGGCGATCCGCTCGCCGACATCGCGATCCTGCAGGATCGCAGCGCGATCCGCATGATCATGAAGGACGGCGCGCTCCACAAGAGCCCCTGATCGGAGCCCGCTTGACTCGGCCGCGCCCGGGGGCTCACAATCCCCCTTGCCGGCTGACCCTCCTGCTGCGCCGCAGGCCGCGGTAGACCCGCCAGTCCCGGCCCTCACCGCCCGAGGCCGGATCGAGATCGCCGGAGGCGAGCCACGGGGAGGGCTCCGCTGTGGACCTCTCGGCCACCATCCACCTGCTGGGCGAAGCCCTCGGCGAGGTCCTGCGCGCCCAGGAATCCGTCGCGCTCTTCGAGACCGAGGAGCAGATCCGCGCGCTCGCCAAGGCGCGCCGCGCCGGCGAGATGGACGCGGCCGTTCGCCTGCCCCTGGCGGTGGCCGATCTCCCCGTGGACGCCGCGCGCGCCACCGCCTCCGCCTTCGCGGTCTACTTCGACCTGATCAATCTCGCCGAGGAGGTGCATCGCATCCAGGCCCTCCGGGCCCGCGAGCGCGCGCAGTACCCGGCGCCGATCGGCGAGTCCATCGGGGACACGGTCGCCCGGCTCGCGGCCCACGGAGTCACCGCCGAGCGGATGGCCATGCTCCTGCGGGGGCTGCGTGTCGAGCTCGTGCTGACCGCGCATCCGACCGAGGCCAAGCGCCGCACCGTGCTGTCGAAGCTCCAGCGGATCAGCGAGGTGCTGCGCCACCTCCAGGATCCGGACCTGCTGCCGCGCGAGCGGAGGGAGCTGCTGGCCGGCCTCCAGGCCGAGATCACCGCGCTCTGGCTCACCGACCGCGCGCGGACGACCCGGCCCGCGGTCACCGACGAGGTGCGCACCGGCCTCTACTTCGTGGACGAGGTCTTCTGGGATCTCGTGCCCCGCATCGACGCCGATCTCGAAGCCGCGCTCGCGCTCCACTACCCGGGCCTCGTCCCGCCCCCCGCGTGGCTCACGGTGGCGTCGTGGATCGGCGGCGACCGTGACGGCAACCCGTCGGTGGTGACCGAGCTGACCGCCGAGACCCTGCGCCTGCATCGCGGGCTCGCGGTCGAGCGGCATCGCCGCTCGGTGCAAGACCTGGCCCGGCGCCTGAGCGTGAGCGGCCGGCGCTGCCCGCCGCCCGAGGCGCTGACCGCCTGGCTCGACGCGCGACGGCCCCTGCCCGCGCACGTGGCCTACCTCGAGCAGCGCTACGCGGGCGAGCCCTACCGCCTGGCGCTGTCCCTGCTCGCCGCCGACCTCGAGGCCGCGTCGCGGGAGGACATGACGGCGCGCCTTCTCGACGAGGCGCCCCACGTCGCGCGGGCCACCGCCGCCGAGGTCTGCAAGGTGGTGGACCTGGTCGCGCAGGGCGTCCCGCCCGCGCTCGCCGGCGACCGGATCCGCGCGCTCGAGCACCAGATCGAGAGCTTCGGCCTGCACGCGGCCCGCCTCGACATCCGCGAGGACTCGGGGCGGCTCGCCGCCACGCTCGGTGACATCCTGGCGCGCCTCGGCCTCGATGCCGGTTTCGCCGAGGGCGACGAGTCGGCCCGCGCCGCGGTCGTTCTCCACCTGCTCTCCGAGGAGGCGCTCAAAACCTCGGAGATCTCCGCGCTCGCGCTCGACGAGCTGCCGGCCGAGACGTGGCGACTCTTCCGCCTCCTCGCCCGCGCGCAGGCGATCTACGGCCGCGAGTCGCTCGGGCCCTTCATCATCTCGATGACCCGCGGGCCGGCGGACCTGCTCACGGTGCTGCTGCTGGCCCGCTGGGCGGGCGGCGCGGCCGGTATGCAGATCGTCCCGCTCTTCGAGACGCTGGGCGATCTCGACGCGGCGCCGCGCACACTCGAGGCGCTCTTCGCGCTGCCGGTCTACCGCGCGCACCTCGAATCGTGTGGACGCGAGCAGATGGTGATGATCGGCTACTCCGACTCCAACAAGGACGGTGGCTACCTGGCCGCCAACTGGGCGCTCTATCGTGCGCAGGAATCCATCGCGCGAGTCTGCCGGGAGCACGCGGTCGGGCTCACGCTCTTCCACGGGCGCGGGGGCACGGTGGCGCGGGGCGGCGGGCCCGCGGGGCGCGCGATCCGCGCGCAGCCGCCGGGCACCGTCGAGGGTCGTTTCCGCGTGACCGAGCAGGGCGAGACCATCGCCTCGCGCTACGCCGACCCCGCGCTGGCGCACCGCCACGTGGAGCAGATCGTGAGCGCGGTACTCCTGGCCTCTGCGGACGACGGCGACGCGGCGGCGCCGCTCGACCCCGCCTGGCGCGAGGCCTTGCACCTCATGGCGGGCGCCGCGCGCGAGACCTATCACGACCTGGTCGAGCGCACGCCCGGCTTCCTCGAGTACTGGCGGGCCGCCACCCCGATCGAGGAGCTCTCGCGCCTGCGTCTGGGCTCGCGGCCCGCGGTGCGCCACGCGGGCGGCCTCACCCGGAGCGCGGTGCGCGCGATCCCGTGGGTCTTCTCGTGGATGCAGAGCCGCTTCAACCTCCCCGGCTGGTACGGCCTTGGCACCGCGCTGGCGCGGGCGGACGCGGTCCGGCTGCGGGAGATGTACGCGGGGTGGCCCTTCTTCCGGGCCATCCTGGACAATGCGGAGATGTCCTTGCTCAAGGCCGACATGGGGATCGCCGCGCTCTACTCCGAGCTGGTGCCGAACCGGGCGCTCGCCACCGCGGTGTTCACGCGCATCGGCAATGAGTTCGTGCGCGCGCGGGAGTCGATCCTACGCGCCACCGGCCACGCCGAGCTGATGGACGGCGACCCGGTCATCCAGCGCTCCGTGCACCTGCGCAATCCGTACGTGGATCCGCTGAACTACCTCCAGGTGGAAATGCTCCGCCGGATGCGCGCGCTGACGGACCAGGACGGCGACGACGCCGCGCGGTACCGCGAGATCATCGTGGTCACCATCAACGGCATCGCCGCCGGCCTGCGCAACACCGGCTGACCATGAGCAAGACGCGGCTCTTCCAGTCCATCAAGGCGCTCGATGTCGAGGCGGTGACCTCCCTCCTCGAGAAGAACCCCGATCTGATCCGCGCCACCGACGATCGTCGCCGCAAGCCGCTGCACTTCCTTTGCAGCCTGCCCGCCGATCCGAAGACTTCCGGCCGGGCGCTCACGCTCGCGCGTCGCCTTCTCGAGGCCGGCCTCGACGTCAATGCCCCCGCGTTCGGCGAGGGCGCCTTCCAGGCGACCCCGCTCTGGTACTCGATCTCGCGGGGCCGGAACCTCCCGCTTGCTCGGCTCCTCCTGAAGCACGGCTCGACACCGGAGAACTCCCTCTGGGCGGCCGCCTTCGCGGAGAACGTGGAAGCCATCGACCTGCTGGTCCGGAGTGGGGCCCAGCCGGACCCGGTCACCGAGGACGAGACACCGTTCCTGGGCGCGATCAAGTGGAGCCGCTTCGTTGGCGCCGAGCGGCTCCTGCGCCACGGGGCCAACGTGAACTTCCAGAACTCGAAGGGTCTGACCGCCCTTCACCTGGTCCTCAAGAAGAACAGCGACCACCGACACGTCGAGATGCTGCTCCGTCACGGGGCAGACCCGACCATCAGGAGCCGGGACGGCCGGAGCCCGCTCGACCTCGTGCGTAACCGGCGCGACAAGACCTACTTCACCCTGCTGTCCCGCCGGTCAGCCGCCCCTTCCTGAGTCTCTTGTCCTGGCGCACACTTCGGGAGTAGGATCACCGCGACGAGGTTGCTCCCCACCCGGCCAAGGAGGGCGTCATGCTAGAGCGGCTCATCTCCGGCGACAACCACATCGACCTCACCTATTGCCCGCCCGATCTCTGGTCCAGCCAGGCGCCGTCGAAGTGGAAGCTGCTGGTGCCGCGCGTGGAGGAGCTGGAGGACGGCTGCCACTGGTTCGTGGAAGCGCAGGACAAGGGGATGTGGAACGGCGTGGGCCCCGGCTTCCTCAAGCGCACGCCCGGCGCCTTCGCCCGGATCGACGAGATGGCCTCGTGCGGCTTCGAGTGGGACCACCGCGCGGGCGCCAAGCCTCGGCCCACCACCCCCGAGCTGCGGCTCGCCGATCTGGACCGCGACGGGCTCGATGCCGAAGTGGTCTACGGCTGCCTGATGATCAACGACATGATCGCGAGCGGCGATCGTCGGGCCTGGGCCAACGCGATCTACAACGACTGGGCCGCCGACTTCGCCAAGAAGTCGGACCCGAACCGGATCTACCCGCTGGCGATCGTGCCCAACAACGATCCCCACGTGGCCGCGGCCGAGGTGCGCCGCTGCGCCAAGATGGGCCTCAAGGGCGGCGATCTCGGCTTCAAGAGCATGAGCATCCCGCTCTACCAGCACGAGTGGTACCCGTTGTGGGAAGCAGCGGCGGAGTGCCACTTCCCGATCGCGTTCCACTCGACCGGCTTCAAGGCCCTGCGCGCGCCCGACTCGCCCGCGATGGAGCAGCAGTACATGCTGCAGTGGCGGCTCGTGCGCTCCTCACTCTTCCAGCTCGACACCATGGAGGTGCTGGTCTCGATCATCACCTCCGGGGCGTGCGAGAAGTACCCGGACTTCAAGTTCGTGCTGGGCGAGTCCGGGGTGACCTGGCTGCCCTACGTGTTCGATCGCTTCGACACGGAATACGAAGACCGCGCCCGCGGCCTGGGCTTCTCCATGAAGCCGAGCGACTACTTCCGGCGCCAGGGCTACGTGACCTACCAGCAGGACCAGTTCCTCGAGCCGATCATCCCGCTGGTGGGCGAGGACAACATCATCTGGGGCGCGGACTACCCGCACCCGGACTGCGTGTGGCCGGACTCGCGGCGGCACCTCGAGAAGAACCTCGGCAACCTGCCCGAGCGCGTGCAGCGCAAGATCACCTACGACAACGTGGTCAAGCTCTACAACCTCCGCTGAGCGAAAGGACCCCATGACCACCACCGCGCTCGAGATTCCGTCGCTCAAGGGAAAGGTGTCGGACGAGGAGTGGGCCGTCCGGGTGGACCTGGCCGCCGCCTACCGGCTGGTGTCGCGCTACGGCTGGGAGGATCTGGTCTTCACCCACATCTCGGCCCGGGTCCCGGGCACCGAGAACCAGTTCCTGATCAACCCCTACGGCCTCTTCTTCGACGAGATCACCGCGTCGAGCCTGGTCAAGATCGACCAGGAGGGCAACAAGCTCGGGGATTCGCCGTTCAACGTGAACGCGGCCGGGTTCATCATCCACAGCGCGATCCACGGCGCCCGCCACGACGCCAAGTGCGTGCTCCACACCCACACCGCGAACGGCGTCGCGGTCGCCACCCAGCGGGCCGGGCTGCTGCCGATCTCGCAGCACTCGCTGTTCGTGCTCAACAGCGTGGGCTACCACGACTTCGAGGGCCCCGCGCTCGACGCCGACGAGAAGCCGCGCCTGGTGGCGGACCTGGGCGATAACCGCTGCCTGATCCTGCGCAACCACGGCCTGCTGACGGTGGGCGAGACGGTGGCGGACGCCTTCGTGAACATGTACTACCTCGAGGCCTCCTGCCAGATCCAGGTGCGCGCTCAGTCGGGGGGCGGGGAGCTGATCTCGGTGCCCAAGGAAGTCATGGACAAGGGCTACGCCAACGCGGTCGCGAACCAGCGGCGCAACGGCGGCCAGGGCCGGCTCGTGTGGCCGGGCCTCCTCCGCCGGCTGGATCGCACGGACTCGTCTTTCCGGAACTAGCCGGCCGGAATTGGCCCGCCCCGAGTCCTCGCTGCGCTTCGGCACCGCCGCCGGCGGGCGGCGCAGCGAGGACGGCCCGCTGCTCACCGGCCGCGGCCGCTTCACCGACGACGTGGCCGTGCCCGGCCAGGCCCACGCCGTCTTCGTGCGCTCGTCGGTCGCCCACGCGAAGATCCGTGGCGTGGACGCCGCCCGCGCGCTCACCCTCCCCGGCGTCCTCGCCGTCCTGACCGGCGCCGACGCCCAGGCCGCGGGCCTCGGGGCGATTCCGCCGGCCGCGTCCTTCCCCGGCCGCGGCGGAAAGCCGCTCGCCTCGGCGCCCATCCCCCCGCTCGCGATCGATCGGGTCCGCTACGTGGGCGAGGCGGTCGCGGTCGCGATCGCCGAGACGCCCGAGCAGGCGGCCGACGCGGCGGCCGCGGTGGCGGTCGATCTCGACCCGCTCCCGGCGGCCTCCGACGTGGGCAGCGCGCTGGCCCCGGGCGCGCCCGCGATCTGGCCGGACGCGCCCGGCAACGTGGCCTTCGACTGGGCGGACGGCGACGCCGCCTCCGTGGAGGCGGCGATGGCGGGCGCGGCCCACGTGGCGCGGGTCCGGCTGCACGACACGCGCCTCGCCCCCGCCGCGATGGAGCCGCGCGCGGCCATCGGCCAGTGGAATCCCGCCGACGGGCGCTATACCCTCACCGCCAGCACCCAGGGCGTCGCGGTCGTCCGCCGCCTGCTGGCGGAGGGCGTATTCAGGATCCCCGTCCAGCAGCTCCGCGTGCTGACCCCCGACGTGGGCGGGGGCTTCGGCATGAAGGTTCAGGCCTACCCGGAGTATGCGGCGCTGCTCTTCGCGGCGCGCCGGGTGGGCCGCCCGGTGAAGTGGCGCGCCACGCGCGTGGAGAGCTTCCTGGCCGACACCGCCGGGCGCGACGGCCTGCTCGAGGCCGAGCTGGCCCTCGACGCGGGCGGGCGCTTCCTCGCCCTCCGCATGCGCACCCGGGTGGGGCTCGGCGCCTACGTCACCGCGTTCGCGGCGGTGTTCGGCACCAACAACACCAAGAACTGCCTGTCGAGCGTCTACCGCATCCCGGTCATCGGTATCGACGTGACCCTCGCGTTCACGAACGCGGCGCCGCTGGGACCCTATCGCGGCGCGGGGCGGCCCGAGGCGCTCTACGTGATCGAGCGCCTCGTCGACCAGGCCGCGGTCGCGCTCGGCATCGACCGCGTCGAGCTGCGGCGCCGCAACCTGATCCCGCCCGCGGCCATGCCCTACCGCACGCCCAACGGGCCGGTCTACGACAGCGGGGAGTTCGAGACCGTGATGGATCGGGCGCTCGAGCTGGCCGACTGGAAGGGATTCCCGGCGCGCCGGGCCACCTCGGAGCGGGCCGGGCGCCTGCGCGGCATCGGGCTGGGCTGCTTCCTCGAGGTGGCGGGCGGCATCCTGGACGAAACGGTGGACCTGCGCTTCGGCACCGACGGCACGGTGGCGCTCCACACCGGCGCGCAGCCGATGGGCCAGGGTCACCTCTCGACCTTTCCTCCGGTGATCGCGGCGCGGCTCGGCATCGATCCCGCCGCGGTGCGACTCGTCCAGGGCGACAGCGACCGGGTCCCGGCCGGCACCCCGAGCGTGGCGTCGCGCTCCATGATGATGGCGGGCAGCGCGGCCGCGCTCGCCTGCGACGGCGCGGTCGACAAAGGGCGCCGCGTGGCCGCGCATTACTTCGAGGCCGCGGTGCCCGACGTGGAGTTCGCCTCCGGGCACTTCCGAGTCCGGGGCACCGACCGCACGATCGGCCTGCTCGAGCTGGCGGCCCGCGCCCGCGCGCTGCCCGGGCTGCCCGCGGATCTCGCCGACGGCCTCGACACCGCCGCCAAGTTCGTCTCGCCCCAGATGAGCTTCCCCAACGGCTGCCACGTGACCGAGGTCGAGATCGACCCCGACACCGGCCGGGTGGCCGTGGTCGGCTACGCGGCGGTGGACGACGTGGGCCGCATCGTGCACGAGCCCATCGTGGAGGGACAGATCCACGGAGGCATCGCGCAGGGCCTGGGCCAGGTGCTGGGCGAGCACGTCGTCTACGACGAGCACGGCCAGCTCCTCACCGCCTCGTTCATGGACTACATGCTGCCGCGCGCCGACGACCTGCCCGCGCTGCGGGTGGGCCACCACGGCGTCCCCTGCACCACCAACCCGCTCGGGGTGAAGGGCGCGGGCGAGTCGGGCGTGGCCGGCGCGCTGCCCTCGGCGGTGAACGCGGTGCTCGACGCCCTCGGGACGCGCGGGGTGCGCGCGCTCGACCTGCCGATGTCACCGGGGCGGGTCTGGGCCGCCCTCCACGCGTCCACACCCGGAGACATCGACCGGTCGCGAGCGGCTCGCTAGGCTCGACACCGTCCCGTTCGGTTGGCGATACCGCTTCCGTCACGGCCCTGGAGCCGGGCGCCTCCGCGGCACCGCTCGCGCTGCCCGGTCGCCACATCCAGATCATCGACCTCTTTCCCTGAGGCTCCGGACCCGCCCTGTCAGGGCTTTGCGCCCTGGTGGGAGAGGAAGTGCGCGAGGTCGCTCAGGTCCTGGTCGGAGAGCCCGGCCAGCTCCTGCGACATGGCTCCGCCGTAGCCGAGCCGCGCGCCGCTCTTGTACTCCCGCATGGCCTTGAGCAGGTACTCCTCTCGCTGATTGGCCAGGCGCGGCATCTGCTCACGGCCGGAAAAGTCCGGGTTGTGGCAGACCCCGCAGGGGTGGCGCAAGGTCAGCATCCGGCCCCGGGCGAAGCGGGCGGGGTCGGCCGGGTCCTCGGGGGGCGGGGGCGGCGGCAGCTTGGTCACGCGCTCGGCGAAGGCCATCAGGTCGTCATTGGTGAGCCCCTTGGCCGCCGCGATCATGGCCGCGCTCTCCCGGCGGCCCTCCCGGAAGAGGAAGAGCTGGGCGACGACGAAGAACGAGGGCTGCCCTC
This sequence comes from Methylomirabilia bacterium, assembly GCA_041497895.1. Lineage (GTDB taxonomy): Bacteria > Methylomirabilota > Methylomirabilia > Rokubacteriales > CSP1-6 > CAMLFJ01. The sequence goes on along the minus strand of JBGQHJ010000016.1, from coordinate 41,305 downwards.
CGAGGGAGGGCGTCTCCGGGATGCGCGACCGGCCGTCGGCGCCGTGGCAGGCCAGGCACACCGTGAACCGCTCGTCCACCGTCTGGGCCCGGGCGACCGCCGCCGGCGCGAGGAGCGCGAGGGCGACGAGGACGGCTATGTAAGGCACGCGGAGGAAAGGACGCGGGCCGGGAACGATCGTACCGTTCCCGGCCCGCGGCGAGACGTCACTTCTTGCCGTAGCTGATCCGGTAGACCGCGCCCGCATGGTCGTCGGAGACGAGCAGCGAGCCGTCCTTCATGACGAGCACGTCGACCGGACGCCCGAGGTAGCCGTTGTTCTCGACGAGGCCGGTGAGGAAGGGCTCAGCCGACTTCACGGTGCCGTCGGGATTGAGGAAGACCGCGATCACGTCGGCCGCGTACTTCTGGGTGCGGTTCCACGGCCCGTGGCGGGCGATGAAGATGGCGTTGTGGTACTTCTGCGGGAACATCTTGCCGGTGTAGAACCGCATGCCGAGCGGGGCCGAGTGCGGCCCCAGCAGCAGGATCGGCTTCACGAAGTCGTCGCACGCCTTGCCCCAGCCGTACTGCGGGTCGGCGAAGTCGCCCTGATGGCAGTAAGGAAAGCCGAAGTGCTGCTGGCCCGGCCTGGTGACCCGGTTCAGCTCGTCGTTGGGTAGGTCCTCCGAGAGCCAGTCGCGCTGGTTATCGGTGAAGTACAACTCGCCGGTCTTCGGGTGGAAGTCGAAGCCCACCGTGTTGCGCACGCCGCGGGCCACGATCTCGACGCCGGTGCCGTCGAGGTTCATGCGGCGGATCTGAGCGTACTTCTCCGGGTCGGGTTCGCAGATGTTGCAGTTCGCGCCCACCGGGACGTACAGCTTGCCGTCGGGGCCGATCTTGATGAACTTCCAGCCGTGCGGCACGTCGCCCGGGAGCTGGTCGGTGACCAGGACCGGCGCGGGCGGGTTGTCGAGCTTGGCCTCGATGTCGTCGTAGCGGGTGATGTCCTTCGGCGTCGCGACGTAGAGCGAGCCCTTGTGGAACTCGATCCCGTTCGGGAGCATCAGCTTCTCCGCGATGGTCTTCACCTCGCGGGTGCCGCCCTTGTCCACCAGGGCGTAGATCTTGCCGGCCCCGAACAGCGAACTGACGAAGACGGTGCCCTTGTCGCCCTGCCGGAGCCCGCGCGCGTCGAAGACGTTGGCCGCGTAGACCTCGACCTTGAAGCCGGGCGGCACCTTCATCTTCGCGATCGGCAGCTTGTCGGCGGGAGTGGGAATCGGGAACGCGGGCACCGGCGCCATCTGCGCGCCCGCGCCGGCCTGGGGCCGGCCGATGGCCCAGAAGGGCACCTCCTCCTGCTTCGGAGGCTCGGCCGGCGGCGTGGTGGTCTGCTGGGCGATGACCGGCCACGCGAAGAGCGCGAGACCGGCGACGGCGACGATCAGGGATCCGATCCGCCGCGCCATCGAGGCGTGTGTCATGACGACCCTCCCCTGGGTCCTGCGGGGTGCGCTTCTCCTGTCGCGGGCCGCATGCTAGCGCGGGGCCGGCCGCAGGTAAAGGGGCGCCGCGCCAGGGCGGCCGGGGCTGGTAGAATCGGCCCGTGACGACCTCTCCCGCCCCCACGATGCTGGACACGCCGATCCCGTCGTCGCGGGCGTGGCACGGCCCGACGCTTGCGCGCGACCGCTATCTGATGCCGATCCCCGCCCCCGTCCTGGCCGAGCTCGACGCGGCGCTGGCCGAGCTGCGGCGCGCCCCGGTGCCCACCCTGCTGCTCCAGCCCGAGCACTTCACGCTCGCGGCCTCCGCACGCTTCATGGACGAGGTCCGGCGGAGCCTCGAGGACGGCGCGGGCTTCGTGATGCTCGACCGGCTCCCGGTCGACGCCATGAGCCGCGACGAGGCGATCGCGCTCTACTGGGTCCTGATGAGCTTCCTCGAGCCGCCGGTCGCCCAGGAGTGGAAGGGCACCGTCATCTACGACGTGCGTCACGACGGGGGCGAATACACCGCGGACACGCGCGGCGCCCTCACCCCGGAGGCGCTCGAGATGCACACCGACAGCAGCATGGGCGAGGCGCCTCCGAGCTACGTGAGCCTCTTCTGCCTGCGACCGGCGAGGACCGGCGGCATGAGCATCGTGTCGAGCGCGGCCGCGGCCCACAACCACTTCCTCACCGAGCATCCGGCCCGGCTGCGACGCCTCTACGAGGTCTTCTACCGGGATCACCAGGAGTACCAGGCGGCCGACGCGGCCGCGACCAACTTCCGCCCCGTCTTCGCGTGGGACGGCCGGCTACGGACGCGCTTCAACGCCCGGCACATCATGCGAGGCTACGAGAAGACCGGGCGCGTCCTCGACCCCGAGGGCGCGCGCGCGGTGCGCCTCATGGACGAGTTCCTGAGCGACCCCGCGCACCGGCTCGATCTGTGGCTCGAGCGCGGCCAGATCCAGGTGCTGAACAACCGCGTGATCGTCCACGGCCGCACGCCCTACCAGGACCAGGACGAGCTCGAGCTGCGCCGTCACCTGGTGCGGCTCTGGCTCCGTGCCGGCGACCGCCGCCAGTTCCGCGGCTAGAGCGCGGCGAGCCGGCGTCTAGGAGGGACGGCCCGCCCGGGCCCCTGACCGGTAGCGCTCCGGAATCGTCTCCAGCCGATCGGTCAGGTGCAGGACCCCCTGCCCGTCCGTCCAGCGGTAGATCCGGGTGTTGCCCGGCGGCTCCGGCCTGCTCGACACGGGCGGGGGCGGCGCCACCGGCTCGCCACCCGGCGGCATCGATGACGGCGGCGCCGGGGGAGGATTCGGGATCCACACCCACCGGTACGGAACCGTGAGGCCGTCGCCGCGCAGCTCCCACCGGCCGGTGGGGTACTGGATCACGCTGGGCATCGGGGGGGCCGGCGGCGCGAGCGCCAGCGGTCCCCCCACGGTGGGCACGTACGCGGGCGCGGACCCGTAGCCCGGGCCGGAGTCGTACGGCAAGTCCGAGCCGTACCAGAAGGGCGGCGCGAAGACCACGATGCCGCCGCCGAAGGGCCGGTGAGCGAACGCCCGGCCCCCGGGCGAGTGATGGTGGAAACCGGCATGGGAGGCGCCACCGCTGCCGACCTGGGCTCCCCCGCCGCCCACGCGCTGCGCGAGGACATCGGTCGGTGTGACCGCCAAGCAGCCGACCACGACCATCAGGACGACCCGGCCCGCCGCGCTCCAGCTCATGGGCTCCCTCCACCCGGCCGACGATGCCCGGAGTGTGCGCCCCGCTGGCCGACCCGTCAACTCGGGGAGACGACGGCGTCGGTCAAGGCCGCGACGGCGCGCCTCCGTCTCCGACCAGCACGAACGGGGCCCAGAAGAACGGGTGCCCGGTGTCCTTCTCGCCGGCCAGCTTGAGGGCCGAGCGCCGCAGCGCCTCCGCGCGACCGAGCGAGGCGTCGCGAGCGAGCGCGTCGAAGGCCCCCGTGGTGAGCGCCACCGTCGCGCGCGACGCCACCGCCCAGTGCGAGGCCAGGACCGAGCGGGCCCCCGCGTAGAAGAACGCGCGCGCGAGCCCCGACAGGCTCTCGCCGCCGAGCTTGCCATCGGGGCTCGCGGTGTTGCACGCCGACAGCAGCACCCAGTCCGCGTCGAGCTTGAGCTGGGCCACCTCGCTCGCGTCGAGCAGCCCGTCGTCGGCCGCGGTGGGCGTGGCCGGCGGCGTCAAGGCCAGCGCCGGCTCCGACTTGCACCGGAGCTCGCCCGGCAGCAGACCGTGGGTGGCGAAGGCGAGCACGCGGTAGTCGGCGAGGTTGGCGCTCCGCACCGCCCGCTCGCTCGCGCCCGGCCCCGTGATCACGCTCGCCCGGTCCGCGCCGAGCGCGGTCGCGATCTGCTCCAGCTCGCGCGCGGTCTCGCGCAGCCGCGGCAGCTCGCGCACCAGCGCGGTGTCGACCGGCTCGCCCTGCCGACAGAGCGCGCCCAGCGTCTCGAGCCCCCGCGTCGTGCCGGGCGCGCCCGCGAAGTCGGGATCGCCGAAGCCGATGAACGGGCGGGAGGCGGCGGACCGCCCCGCGACCTGGCGCAGCGACCCGAGCGACGAGACGGACGGAATCACGCTGATCGCCACGGCGCGCGCCAGCCAGCCGGTCTGGGCATAGTCCGCCGCGGCCGCCGGCGGCTTCGTCACGAGGAGCCCCAGGGGCAGGCTCAGCAGCGGCCCGCCCGGCACCGCGACCAAGTGCGTTGCGCCCTTGAGGCGGTCGGCCAGCGGGGCCAGGAGCTGATCGTAGAGCCGCGCGGCATCCGCGGTGTCGAACGGCTTGAGCTTGCCGTCGGCCACCTCGAGGCTCGCCCGGATCGCGCGCACGAGCCGGGTCAGCTCCCGGAGCGGCATCGCCGCGCGATGCACGTGGGCCTGCCCGTCGCGAACCAGGAAGACGTAGGTCGCGTCGGTGGTCGGCAGGAAGAGGACCACCGCCTCTCCCGGCCGGAGCAGCGGCGCCAGCTCGGCCACCGGCAGCGGCCGCCCCGCGGTGATCTGGGCGTAGCGCGGCAGCTCGGCCTGGAGCCGGCGCTCGAGGCTCGCGATCTTCTCCTCGGCCGCACGGAGGTCCCCCTTCATCGCTTCCTCGCTGGCGGCGGCCCGCTTGTCCGGCTCCCGGAACGTCTCGACCGCGAGCGCCTGGCGGATGCGATCCCGCTCGCGGCTCGCCTCCTGGAACTCGCGCGCCGCGGTCCGCACCGCCGGATCGGCGACGTCCAGGCGCGCGGCCATGTTGGTGATGGCCCGCGCGGTCTCGCCGCCGCGCGGGATCTGCGCCGCCGCGAACGCCTCCGCGGAGAGGGCCGGTCGCTCCGCGGGCGACGCGGCGACCAGGTCGATGAGCGTGTCGAGATAGCCGGTCACGCCGTCGGGGCGCGTCCTCTCGCGCGTCGGCCGGTCGGCGACCTGGATCGCCGCGGCCTGCCGGTAGTCGGCGAGCGCGGCGGGCAGGTTGCCCTCGACCCGCCCGAGTCGTCCCAGCAGCAGGTAGGAGTCGGCGACCCGGACCGAGTCGCCCAGGAGCAGCCGGCGCCGCTCGAGGCCCTTGTCGTACGACGCCCGCGCGGCCGCAAACTCCTTCTTGTCCCGGTGGATGCTGCCGAGCTGTGCGTAGGCCTCCCCGGCCCACCAGAGGCGGAACTCCGGGAAGGTCCCCGGCCGGTTCAGGATCGCGAGCGCCCGCTCCGCGCTCTGCTGGGCCTCGTCCAGCTGGCTGGCCGGGCGCTGGGCCAGCGACAGCGTGAGCAGGCTCCAGGCCATCCGCGTGGAGTCCGGGTTGCCGCCCCCTCCGCTCCGGCGCACCGCGTCCTCCGCGTAGGCGATCGCCTTCGCGTAGTCGGGCCGCTGCCGCTCGACCAGCGATCGATGGTTGAGATAGCGGATGTTGTCGTCCAGGGTCGATGGGCCCTTCAGCACCGCCTCGGCCCGGGCGAAGATCTGGTCCGCCTCCGCGAACCGGTGTTGATCCCCCACGTCGAGCCCGAGCCAGCTGATCGTGTTGGCGGAGGCCGGGTCGTCCTTACCGAGCAGGCGCTCCTCCAGCTCGAGCAGGCGCCGGAACGTCGCCTCCGACTCCGGATAGTGCGCCGACCAGTTCTGGAGCTGGCCCAGCCGGTAGAGGCTCGCGCGCGCGCCGATGTCCTGCACCCCGATGAGCTTGCCGGTCGCACCGACCATGGTCTCGGCGTGGCGGATCGCGGCCGAGACCGGCGGCGCGCCGGGCTGATCGATGCTGCGCTTGCCCTCGAGCACCTCGACCGCCACCTCGAGCAGCGGAAGATTGGTCGGGAACGTCTCGAGCCCGTAGCCGCGCCGGCCCAGCACCGCGCCCACCACCAGCACCCGCCAGCCGCCGTCCAGCCGCCGGCACTCGCGCAGCGCGGAGGCGCCGCCCACCGACAGCGCGGTGGGTTCGACCGGCTTGCACTCGCCGACCCGTGTCTCGTACGCCTTCGGGTACCAGCCCTCGGTGAGGACGCCCTCGGGCTTCGCGTCCCGGTGCACCCCGAAGCGGCGGACCTCGCCGCTGGGCTGGTTCCATCCCTCGCAGAAGAGCCCGTAGCGCTCGAACGGGATCGGGTCGGTGCGCCGATCGAGCAGGCGCAGGCGGCACTCCTCGCCCGTCCGGTTCTTGCCGATCACCCGCTCGTCGCCCACGTTCTTGAGCGGCTGGGCCGCCGCCGGCGCGGCACCGCCCACCGCCGAGCACACGACGAGGGCGGACAGGATGGTCAGGACGGCGCGGACAGCCTGCGAGGGTGGTGCGGGCAGGGATGACGGCATGGGCGCGGGATCTCCTTTCGTGAGCCGCGACGAGTATAGCCCACCGCCTGGACGCTGGATCGCCCGCGGGGTAGCATCACCGGGCCATGCCAGCGCGCCGCGGGGTCCCGGTCGGTCTCAACATCTGGTCGCGTCTCGTCGAGGACACCTTCCCGTATTACGACCAGACTGCGTCGCCGTTCGACTCGCTCTGGCTGCCCGACCACGTGCAGTACGGCGCCAACAAGGTGGCGGAGGGCTGGACGCTGCTCACCTGGGCCCTGGCGCGTTACCCGGACAAGCTCTGCGGGCACGAGGTGCTCTGCAACAGCTTCCGCAACCCGGCGCACCTGGCCAAGATGGCGGCCACCGCCCAGGCACTCTCGGGCGGTCGCCTGATCCTGGGCATCGGCGCCGGGTGGAACGAGGAGGAGTACCGGGCCTACGGCTGGCCGTACCTGACCGCGAAGGTGCGGATCGCCCAGCTGGCGGAGGCCATCGAGCTGATCCGGCACATGTGGGCGGGCGGGCCGGTCGACCACCAGGGTGAGCACTACACGGTCGCGGGCGCGCACTGCGAGCCGCGTCCGAGCCCGATCCCGCCGGTGATGGTGGGCGGCTCGGGGGAGAAATTCCTGCTGCGGGTGGTCGCCCGGCACGCCGACTGGTGGAACTACGTGTGGAAGGGCCCGGAGGCCTACGCGCACAAGCAGGAGGTGTTGAAGGCCCACTGCCGCGAGGTCGGCCGCGACTACGACGAGATCAAGCAGGTGGTCCGCGTCGGCATCCTGATCGCGGAGAGCGAGCGCGACATCCTACGCCTCGAGGCGGCGCCGGGGACGCGCTCGCTCGCCGACATCCAGCTCGTGGGCACGCCGGCCCAGGTGACGGAGGCGCTCCAGGGAATCGTCGCGCAGGGGGCCGATCGCCTCACCGTCAACTTCGCCGACGTGCCGCGGCCGGAAGGCACCTGGCTCTTCGCCGCCGCGGTGCTGCCACACCTGGCCTAGCGCGTCGGGGCTCGGGCCTAGTCCACCGGGTACGCTCCTTCGGCGAACGCCCGGTCGTGGTAGCCCTTGGCGCCGATCATCTGCGCCAGCGGGCTCCGCCAGTCCTCGCCCGATCGGAGCCGCGCCAGGACCGCCCCGAGGCCGTACCGCGGCTGCCAGCCGAGATCCTGCCGCGCCCGCGCGTCGGGCCGATGAGCCGATGGTGACCGCGCTCGGCCTCGAGCCCTAGCCCCCGCCGCGGTCGGGCGAAGCGGGCGCGGGTGCTATCATGCCCGCGGTCATGGAGCTCCCCGCCCCCCGGCAGGCCGCGAGCCTCGCGCTCTGGGAGCGCGCCCGCCGGGTCATGCCGGGCGGCGTCTACGGTCACCAGAACGGCGCCGCCCTCGGCGAGGACCATCCCCGCTTCCTCGCCCGCGCGGAGCGCTCGCGGGTGTGGGACGTCGACGGCAACGAGTACGTCGACTGGATGTGCGCCTACGGCCCGATGATCCTGGGCTACGGTCATCCCGCGGTCGAGTCGGCGGTCGCCGAGCAGGTCGCGGCGGGCGACTGCCTGCCGCTGCCCGGCCCGCGCATGGTCGAACTGGCCGAGCGCCTCGTCGCGCTCACCCCGCGGGCGGACCTGGTCGTGTTCGGCAAGAACGGCGCCGACGCCACGAGCTGGGCGGTGGACGTGGCCCGCGCCCACACCGGCCGGCCCCGCATCGTCCGCGCGCGCGGCGCCTACCACGCGGCCCGCCCGTGGGCCCTGCCGCATCTCCCCGGCGTGCCCGCTCACCATCGGGACGAGCTGCTGGAGTTCGGGTGGAACGACCTCGACGGGCTGCGCGCCTGCTTCGCCGCGCACCCGGGCGAGATCGCGGTGGTCATGACCACGCCGTTCGACCACCAGACCGGCGCCGCGCCCGCGCCCGGCTTCTTCGCCGGGCTCCGCGCCCTGTGCGACGAGCACGGGGCGCTCTTCGCGATGGACGACGTGCGCGCCGGCTTCCGCTTCCACCTGGGCGGCTCCTGCGAGCACTGGGGCGCCGCGCCGGACCTCATCTGCTACTCCAAGGCCATCGCCAACGGCCACGCGCTGTCCGCCGCCCTGGCGCGCGAGGCCCTGCGCGGGGCGGCCGAGCGCATCTACTTCACCGGCTCCTTCTTCTTCGCGAGCGGGGCCTTCGCGGCCGCGCTCGCCACCCTCGCGGTCCTCGAGCACACCGACGCCATCGGCCACATCCGGCGCATCGGCGGCCTGCTGGCCGACGGGCTCGCGGAGCAGGCGGAGCGCCTCGGGGTGCCGCTGCTGCCCACCGGCCAGCCCGCGATGCCGGTGATCCGCTTCGCCGACGATCCGGAGCGCGCGCGGATCCGCCGCTGGTGCTCGCTCGTCACGCAGGGCGGGGCCTACGCGCACCCGGCCCACAACTGGTTCGTGTCGGCGGCCCACACCGAGGAGGACGTGGCCCGCACGCTCGACGCGACCGAGCGCGCGTTCCGGACGATCGCGGCGGAGGCGTAGGCGGGGACCACCCCTCACCTTCGAGCCCCTCACCCTTGCGCCCCTCACCCGGCCCTCTCCCCTGAGGGGAGAGGGAGAGATCAGCGGGCGCGGAGGCGGAGGAGGGTGATGGAGTGGGCGGGGCAGACGTAGTCGAGCCCGCCGCTCCGGGCGGTGGCGTGGCGCTCGCGCACGCCCACGCGGGTCGGGTGCTCGAAGGAGTTCGTGGCCTCGGCGTCCGGGCCGTTCACCTCCCAACCGCTCACCTCGCCCGCCACGTCGGCGCCGGCCACCTCGATGGTCGCGGGCAGGTCCCGATCGCGATCGCGGTTGACCAGGGCCACCGTGATCTCGCGCCCGGCATCGTCCGAGCTCGCGACCGCGTCGATCAGCGAGAACGGCCCCAGGTCCGAGACGTGGTGCACGCGCCCTCCGCCCACGTCCGTCTCCCGCTCGGGCGGCAGGACGTACTGCGGGCCCTCCACGTGCGCGTCGAGGGCGATCGGCCGGGTGTGCTCGGCGTAGAGCCGGAGCGGGTGGTAGATCGTCTGGAGGAACAGGCCCTGGCGGCCGGTGAAGATCGGGGCGATCGCGTTGACGAGCTGCGCGAAGTTGGCCATGCGCACCACCCGGCACTGGCGGATGAAGCCGTGGAGATACGTGGCGATCGCGAGGGCGTCGGTGAGGGTATAGCGCTCCTCCACCCCGCCCACCCGGTCTTCGTGGCTGCGGGTCCTCCACCACACGTTCCACTCGTCGAAGGCGATGTGGATGGGGTGCGCGATCTGCTTCATGTGGCGGACCCGCTCGATCAGCGCGGCGCAGATGCGGACCGCGCGCTCCGCCTGGTGCGACTGCATCACGGTGGTGTAGTGGTCGACCCCGCCGGTGTAGAGGTGGATCGAGTGGAAGTCGACCAGCTCCGCCAGGCCGTCCAGCACCACCTCGTCCCACTGGCTCCAGCCGTTCTGGCCGCAGCCCACGAGCTGGATCGTGGGGTCGGTGCGTTTCATCACCATCGCGAACGCGCGCGCCTTCTTCACGTAGTCCCGCGCCTCGAGGCTCCCGATCTGCCAGCCCCCGTACATCTCGTTGCCGAGCCCCCAGTAGCGCACGCGGTGCGGCTCCGGGTAGCCGTGGCTCCGGCGCAGGTTGGCCCACGAGGTGTCGCCGGCGCCGTTGCAGTACTCGACCCAGGCCTGGGCCTCGTCCATGCTGCCCGAGCCCATGTTGACGCAGATGATGGGCTCGGTCCCGAGCTCGCGGCAGTACTCGATGAACTCGTTGGTGCCGAAGCGGTTCGACTCCTCCGCGTACCACGCGAGCTCGCTGCGCCGTGGCCGCGCGGCCTTCGGCCCCACCCCGTCGAGCCAGTGGTAGCCGCTCACGAAGTTGCCGCCGGGCCAGCGGAGCACCGGGAAGCGAAGCGGGCGCGCCGCCTCCAGGACATCCAGACGAAACCCGCGCGAGTCGCTGCGCGGCGAGCCCTCCTCGTAGATGCCGCCGTAGATGCAGCGGCCGAGGTGCTCGATGAACTGGCCGAAGATGCGCGGGTCCACCGTGCCCAGCCGTCGTCGCAGGTCGATGCCGATGCGCGTGGTCATGGCGTCCGAGTCTAGGAGCCGGCTCCGGGCGTGTCAATTTGACAGTGTGGCGCGCCGGGCCGTACAGTCACGCCCGGAGGATACGCCAATGAGCGGGCACGGCAACGGAGTCGACGGCGTCAACGGCAGCAGCGGGAGCGGCGCGCGGCGCGGCGCGCGGCGAGCGGGAGTGAGCCGGCGAGCCTTCGTGGCCGGCGCGGGCGCCGCCTCCGTGGCCGCGTGGGCCCGCCGGGCCACCGCGCAGCCCAAGGCCACCATCACCTACTGGAACGGCCTCACCGGGGCCGACGGCAAGGTGATGGACGAGCTCATCGACCAGTTCACCCGTGACACCGGCATCCGCATCGAGCAGCAGCGCCTGCCGTGGGCCGACCTCTACGCCAAGCTGCAGGTCGCGGTGCCGGCCGGCGAGGGCCCCGATCTCGCCCTCATCCACACCGTCGAGGTCCCCCACTTCGCCAACGACGGGGTGCTCGAGGTCATCGACGAGGCCACCGCCTCCGCCAAGGGCTTCCGCGGCGAGGACTACCTGCCCGCCATGTGGCAGGGCGGCACCTTCCAGGGCAAGCGCTACTCGCTACCGCTCGACGTGCCCCAGCACATCCTCTACCTGAACGTGAAGGTGATGAAAGAGGCCGGTCTCACGGGCGCGGACGGCCGGCCGCGGGTGCCGGCGAGCCGCGACGAGCTGGTCACGATGGCCAAGCGCATCGCGGCCAAGGCCGACACCTTCGGCTTCGCGATCGGCACCGTCGGCCCCGGCCGCTACACCTGGGGCTTCCACAACCTGCTCTGGCAGAACGGGGCGAACGTGTACGCGCCGGATCTCAAGAAGGCCGGCGTCGCCGATCCGGCCGCCCTCGAGGTCGCCGAGTTCTGGGGGGCGCTCGACGGTCAGCTCAAGATCGCCCCGCCCGCCAACGCCAACTGCCGCGACGCCTTCATCGCGGGCAAGCTCGGCATGTGGATCGCCGGCTCCTGGAACTTCACCGGCCTGCGTGAGGCCAAGGTGGAGTTCGTGGCGGTGCCGGTGCCGCGCCTGTTCAAGCAGGCGGTGGTGTGGGCGATGCCCCACCAGTACACGTTCCCGAAGCCGAAGGCGGCCGACCGCGCCAAGCGCGACGCGGCGTGGGCTCACGCGCGCTGGATGACCGACCACGTCGCGGAGTGGACGCTCAAGGCCGGCCAGGTCTCGGCGAGCCGCAAGGCCCACTCCGATCCGCGCGTCACCGCCGACCCGGTGCTGCGCGCGCTGCTCGCCCAGGCCCCGAGCTGGCAGGTCGGCCAGCCCACCCCCAAGTGGGTGGCGGCCGAGAACCTGACCCGCCCGGTGATCGAGGCGGTCTACACCGGCCAGAAGCCCGCGAAGGCGGCGATGGAGGATCTGGCCCGCCAGATCAACGCGCTGCCCGACTAGCGTGTCGCGGCAGACGCGCGTCGCGTATGGCTTCCTGGCGCCGGGCCTCCTGCTCTTCGCGGTCTACCGTCTCTACCCGCTCCTCGAGGGCCTGCGGCTCTCCTTCACCAACGCGCGCCTCGGCCGGCCGACCCAGCAGTGGGTCGGGCTCGCGAACTACGCGCGGCTCCTCGAGGACACGCGCTTCCAGGTGAGCCTCTGGAACACCGCGTTCTACACGGTGGCCAGCACGCTCCCCATCCTGGCCGTCCCGCTCGTCCTGGCCCTGGCCCTCAACCGCGGGCGCCTGAAGAACGTGCTGCGAAGCGTCTTCTTCTTCCCGTTCACGCTCTCGGTGGTCACGGTTGGCCTCGCGTGGCTCTGGCTCCTCGACCCGGTGGTGGGCCCGTTCAACTACTACCTGCGCGCGCTCGGGGCGCCCGCGCGCTCCTGGCTCGCCGATCCCCACACCGCGATGTGGGCCATCATCCTCACCACCGTGTGGTGGGTGACCGGCTACTACCTGGTGGTCTACCTGGCCGGTCTCCAGGACATCCCGCGCGAGCTCTACGAGGCGGCCGCGCTCGACGGCGCCTCCGGCGGGCGCGCGTTCTGGGCGATCACGCTGCCGCTCCTGCGCCCGGTGCTCCTCTTCGTGGTGGTGACGCACGTCATCGGCTCGTTCCAGCTCTTCGGCCAGGTCTTCGTCCTCACCGGGGGCGGCCCCGGTGACGCCACCCGCACCGTGGTCCAGCACCTCTACGAGACCGCGTTCCAGAACTTCTTCCAGTTCGGCTCCGCGTCCGCGATGGCGTGGGTCCTCTTCGCGGTCATCCTGGCCTTCTCGCTGCTCCAGTTCCGCCTGCTGCGCGGCCACACCGAGTACTGAGCGATGGCGCGCGCGGGCCGTCCCCTCGACCGGCAGCGCTGGGCGCTGACCGCGGCCCTGCTCGCCCTCGCCGTGCTCTGGCTCTCGCCGATCGCGTGGGTGGTGGTGACCTCGCTCAAGCCGAGCGAGAACATCATCCGCCTCCCACCCGAGTGGATCCCGTGGCCGGCGACCGGCGCCCACTACTACGAGGTGCTCTTCGGCTCATCGCGCACCGCCCGGATCGGCCGCGCCTTCGTCAACAGCCTGGTGGTGGCCACCGGCAGCGTGCTGGTCGTCCTCGCCACCAGCGCGATGGCCGCCTATCCCCTCGCCCGCATGCGCTTCCCCGGGCGCGACCTGGTCTTCGTGATGCTGGTCGGCAGCCTGATGATCCCGAACGCGGTGCTCCTGGTCCCCCAGTACGTGCTCACCCAGCGGCTCGGCTGGCTCAGCACCTACCAGGGCTTGATCGTGCCGGAGGCGGCGATGCTCTTCGCGTTCGGGGTCTTCCTGCTGCGCCAGTTCTTCCTGACGATGCCGCGCGAGCTGGAGGACGCGGCCTTGATCGACGGCGCGGGTCCATGGCAAGTCTTCTCTCGGATAATCCTGCCCCTGTCGCAGCCGGTGCTGGCCGCGCTCGCCATCTTCGCCTTCCGCTCGGCGTGGAACGACTTCCTGTGGCCGCTCATCGCGGTCAACAAGCCGGAGATGTTCCCGCTCCCGGTGGCGCTGGCGCTCCTGCGGAGCGCCTACAGCTCCGAGTCCTACGGGCCGATCATGGCGGGCGCGGCGCTGAGCGCCCTGCCGCTCCTGGTCGTCTTCATCGTCGCCAACCGCCGCATCGTCGAGGGCGTCCGCCTGAGCGGCCTCAAGGGCTGAGCCGCTACCGGCGCCCCTGGAAGCAACGGGCGATCTCGAACTGGAGGCGGTTCGCTTCCTCTCGCTTGGCCGGCGGGAAGCGCGCCTCGGTGGCGCGCCGCATCGTGGCGGCCGCGCCCTGGCAGTCGCCGCGCGCCAGCGCCGCCCGCACCACCTCGATGAAGGACTCCGCGGCCACCCCGCCGCCCGCGTCGCCGGCGAAGTTGGTGTCGCCGGGGCGGCTGCTGCCGACGCCGGGCACGCCAGGCTTGCGGGTGAGGTCGATCGCGGCCTGGTACTGCCGGGCCGCCTCCTGCGTCCGCCCGAGCGCCTTGTAGGCCCGGCCGGCCCCGTTGTAGGCCTCGGCCATGAGCTGCGCCGCGTTGGGCGGCGCGGGCACCGGGATCGCGGGCGCGCTCGGGTCCGGCAGCATCGCGCCGAACATCTGCGCGGCCCGCCCGCCGCGGGTGATGCGCCGGGCCAGCGTGGCGTTGGGCAGGTAGTACTCGAGCGCGCCCTGGGGCTCGCGCTCGAGCCGCGCGGCCGCGAGCGCGTTGCGCATCTTCATGAGGGTGGCGAGCTCCTCCGCCTCGCGCGGTAGCACGCTGCCACCCTTGCCCTCGTCCATGCGCAGCCGCGCCTGCTCGAGGGCGAGCGCGACCCGATAGGCGGCCTCCGCCTCCTGCGCCCGGCCCTGCTCGGCCAGCAGGGCGCCCGCGTAGGCGGGCACCCGCGCGTCGGTGGGATCGAGGCGACGCGCCTCGTCGAGCGCGGCGCGCGCCCCCGCCGGATCGCGCCCCATCGCCTTGCGCCAGGCCATGCGCAGGAGCCAGCCCGCGTTGGTGTGCACCAGGTTGGTGGTGACCGACATCTGCCGGTCCGACTCGTCGACGCGGCCGAGTCTCCGGTAGAGCTCGGCCAGCGTCTGGTTCGCCTCGAGCGACCGCGGCTGCCGCCGCAGCGCGCTGGCGAGTGCGGCGAAGGCCGCGTCGGGGCGGCCGGCGGCGGATTCCACCTCGGCCTGCAGCATGTCGCCCTCGAACGTGTTCCGCAGCACCGCCAGCGCCGCGTCGAGGGCGGCCCGCGAGGCCCGCATCAGCTCGGCGGCCTGGGCCTCGAGCTGGGCCGCCTGCCCGATCGCCTCGCCGGAGGGCGGATAGTAATGGGTCTCGGTCACGCGATAGACGCCGTCCGAGCGCGTCTCGGTGTAGGAATTGGTCTCGATGCGCGGCGCCCGCAGCGCGGCCGCGCGGGCGTAGAGCGCGCTCGCCCGCTCCACCAGGAACTTCGCCCGCAGCCGGAGCGCCTCCGGGTTCCGGGGCGCGGCGGCCAGGACGCGGTTGACGATCTGCTCGGCGGCGGCCTCGTCGCCCAGCCGCACCAGCGCGATCGCCTTCACGGTCTGCGCCCCGATGTGGTCCGCCTGGGCGGCGAGGGCCGCGTCGCAGAGGGCGACCGCGTGGCGCAGCTCGGCCTGCCGGGACGACTGCCAGCGGAACGGCTGCGGGCCGTGGCGCGGCTCGACGTCCTCGCCGCGGTACGCGAGGTCGGCCTCCTCGATCAGGAAGCGGCCCAGCTCCGCGTAGGGCGCCGCCGACTTCGGCGCCGCCCGCACCGCGTCCGTGAGCTCGCGCACGCGGTCCTGGTACCACTCGTCGTAGCGGAGGCGCCGCGGGGCCATCGCCCGCTGGAGCGCCTGGGCCTGGCCGACCAGGGCCTCTTGCGCCGCGGCGGACCGGGCGCTCGCCTCCAGCGCGGCCACCAGCGCCTCCGGCTGTCCCTCCGCGTGGCCGGTCGCGATCTCCTGCTCGATGGCGGCGCGCTGCCGCCCCGCGAGAGCCGCGTCGTAACGGGCGGCGGTCTCGAGATCGGCGCGCGCGCGGACGCCGTCGCCCAGGCGCGCGGCCGCGAGGGCGCGGCCCAGGTAGGCGGCGGGGACCCGCGTCTCGGCGGTGAGGCCGATGGTCAGCTCGCGGCGCGCGGTCGCCGCGCGCCCCAGCTCGAGCCACGCGCCGCCCGAGTAGAGGTGCACCTCCCCGCTCGCCGGCTGCACCGGCCGCACGAAGGCCACCTCGTCGAGGACCGCGGCCCACGCGCCCTGCGCGTACAGATCGCGAGCCCGCGCGAGGTGGGCCGGCACGAGGTCCCCGCGCGTGGCCGCGCGGTTGGCGAACCACGCGCCGGCCTGCCGCATGGCCTCCCGCACCGCCGGGGTCACGCCCTTGGCATACGGCGTGGCCATCTCGTAGTACACGAACGAGGCGTAGTCGGTCGGGTAGTCGTCGTGCCCCTGGATGATGTAGCCGGGCGCGCCACCGAACCAGCCGCGGCCGCCCGGCCCCTTGTTGTCCAGGCTCGAGCGCTGCTGGCCGTTGCTCATCATCTGCGCGGTGTAGGTCCAGAGATCGGCCTCGCGCCCCTTGAGCCCGGAGCGCTTGGCCAGCTCGAAGTCGGCGATGGCCGGCCCGGGCTGCTCGCCCAGGCACTGCGCCACGCCGCGGGCCAGGGTGAAGGCCGGATCCGGCGCGGCCTGCATGGCCTGGGTGAGCGCGGTCACCGCCTCCGCGTAGCGGCCCTGGCGGATGGTGTCGAGGCCCTGCACGTAGCCGCGCAGGGCCGGGCTCGGCTCGCCCTGCGCGGCGGCCACGGCGGGCCAGGCCAGCAGCGCGACGATCCCGGCCAGGAGCGCGCGCGCCCGGCGGCTCACCGCCCGTCCTGCTCCAGGATCTGCTGCAGCCGCTCGCGCGGCACCGCGATCTGGACCCCCGCCCGCTCCTCCTCCAGCAGCATGAAGCTGCTCGAGTCGCGGTCGCCCCAGCCGCGGTTGAGCGCCTCCGTGATCTCCTCCAGCGCCAGGTTCGCTAGACGCATCGGCACGCCGTGCTCGCGCCCGAGCGCGGTCGCGAGCGAGACGTCCTTGTGCCCCAGGCGCAGGGCGAAGGACGGCGGCTCGAACTCGCCGGGCAGGAACTTGTCGACCAGCACGTCGAAGGTGCGTCGGCGCCCGGTCGCCCCCTGCCGCACCGCCTGCCACAGGAGCTCCGGCGCCACGCCCGCCTTGACCCCCATGCTGAAGACCTCGGCCAGCACGGCGCGGATGGTGAAGCTCGCGCAGTTGTGCACGAGCTTGGCCACCGCGCCCGCCCCGATCGGGCCCACGTAGTAGGGCTGGTCCCCCATCGCCTCGAGCAGGGGCCGCTGGCGATCGAAGACCGCGCGATCACCGCCCACCCAGATCGCGAGGCGCCGGGTCTTGGCGCCGACCGGCCCGCCGCTGACCGGCGCGTCGAGCACCTGCACCCCGCGCGCCGCGAACAGCCCGTGCAGCCGTCGCACCAGGGCCGGGGCGTTGGTCGTGAGATCGAAGAGCGCGGTGCCCGCGCGCATGCCGTGGATCAGCCCGTCCGGCCCGAGCGCCACCTCCTCCACCTCGGGGGGGCCGGGGAGCGAGGTGAAGACCACGTCGACGTCCTCCGCGAGCGCGCGCGGGGTGTCCTTCCACACCGCCCCCGCGGCCAGGTGCGGCGCCGCCGCCGCCCGGCGCACGTCGTGCACCGCGAGCGCGTGGCCGGCCGCCTGGAGATTGGACGCCATGCTGGCGCCCATGATGCCGAGACCGATGAATCCGACTTTCATAGCGGGGTTCCTCCCGCGGCATATTGGCACAGGCGGGCGACCGTTTGCTTGACTCCCCGGCCCGCCGGGCCTAGATTCTGTCCCGGGAGGAGCGCCCAATGACGCTGTCATTCCGCAAGCTTCACCCGTGTTTCGTGGCCGAGGTGAGCCCGGTCGATCTCAAGACGGTCCGCGACGAGGCCACGCTCGCGCGGATCCGGGCCGGCATGGACGAGTTCGCGGTCCTGGTCTTCCGCGACCAGATCTGGAGCGACACCGAGCACCTCGACTTCGCCCAGCGGCTCGACGGCCGGCTCCACACCAAGCTCGGGATCAGCGCGCTCCAGAAGAACCGGCTCGGCAACGAGGCGCTCGGCGACATCTCGAACCTCGACGAGAGCGGCGAGATCATGAAGTCGGACAATCGCAGGCGGATGTACGGCCTCGGCAACCGGCTCTGGCACACCGACGCTTCCTTCCAGGACCCGCCCGGCCGCTACTCGATGCTCTCGGCCAAGGTGGTGCCGCCGGTGGACGCGGACACCGAGTTCGCCGACATGCGCGCGGCGTACGACGCGCTGCCGGACGGCGAGAAGGGCCGGCTGGAGGGCCTGCGCGTGCACCACTCGATCGCCTACTCGCGCCAGACGCTGGGCTTCGAGTTCTCCGAGAACGAGCAGGAAGCGCTCAAGGGCGCGGTTCATCCCCTGGTGCGGACCATCCCGCGCTCGGGCCGGCGCTCGCTCTACCTGGCCTCCCACGCCTCGCGCATCATCGACTGGCCGGTCCCGGAGGGACGCCTGCTCCTCCGCGAGCTGATCGAGCACGCCACGCAGCCCCGCTTCGTGTACCGGCACCAGTGGCAGGTCGGCGACCTCGTGATCTGGGACAACCGGGCCACCATGCACCGCGCCCGGCCCTTCGACGACGCCCTCTACCGGCGCGAGCTGCGCCGCGTGACCACCCTCGACGTCGAGCAGCCGGCCGCCGTGACCGCCGGGGCCTGACCGCCCTCGGCCCGGCGCCCCCCGGCCCGCGACCCGCCCGTCCCATGCGCACCCGCTACGAGCCTCGAACCCGGCGGCGGATCCTCTGCATCTCGCCGCGCTACGCGCCCTCCTTCGGGACCTTCCACTACTCGTACCCGCTCTTCGGCGGCCGGATCCGGGCCTTCATGCCGCCGCAGGGCCTGCTGGTGGTTGCGGCCTATCTGCCCGAGTCGTGGGAGCTGCGCTTCGTGGACGAGAACTCGCGGCCGGCCACCGCGGACGACCTGGCGTGGGCGGACGCGGTATTCCTCTCCGGCATGCACGTGCAGCGGCCGTTCATCGACGACGCGATCGCGCGGGCCCACCGCGCCGGGAAGCCGGTGGTGCTGGGCGGCCCGTCGGTCTCCGGCTGCCCCGAGCACTACCCGGAGGCCGACCTCATCCAGGTGGGCGAGATGGGCGACTCGACCGACGCCATCATCCGGTGGCTCGACGAGCATCCGGGCCGCCCGGACGCCCAGCTCCGCTTCGACACCGGGACGCGCCTGCCGCTCACCGACTTCCCGCTCCCGGCCTATCACCTCATCCGCCTGCCCCAGTACTTCATCTCGAGCATCCAGTTCTCGAGCGGCTGCCCCTACACGTGCGAGTTCTGCGACATCCCCGCGCTCTACGGGCGCAACGCCCGGCTCAAGAGCCCGGAGCAGGTGCTGGCCGAGCTCGACGCGCTGGTCGCGGGCGGGGCGCTCGCCATCTACTTCGTGGACGACAACTTCATCGCCAACCAGAAGGCGGCGCTGGACCTGCTGCCCCACCTCGTCGCCTGGCAGCGGCGCAACCGATTTCCGGTGCGCTTCGCCTGCGAGGCCACGCTGAACATCGCCAAGAACGAGCGGGTCCTGGCCCTCATGCGCGACGCCGGCTTCCAGGTGGTGTTCTGCGGCATCGAGACCCCGGAGCCGGAGGCGCTGCGCTCGATGTCCAAGGACCAGAACCTCCGCATGCCCATCCTCGATGCGGTGCGGAAGCTCAACGACTACGGCCTCGAGGTGGTCTCCGGCATCATCATGGGCCTCGACACCGACACCCCAGAGACCGCGGACCACGTGATCGCGTTCATCGAGGCCTCCCAGATCCCGATGCTCACGATCAACGTCCTCTACGCGCTGCCCCGGACGCCGCTCTGGGACCGGCTCGCCGCCGCCGGCCGCATCCGACCCGACGGCGGCCGCGAGTCCAACGTGGTGTTCCGGCTTCCCGAGGAGACCGTGATCGGCATGTGGCGCCGCGCCATCGGCGCGGCCTACGCGCCCGAGGCCATCTACCGGCGCTTCGCCCACAACCTGACCCACACCTTCGCCCGGCGCCCGACCTATCCCCGCAACTCGCAGCGCGCCTCGCGGCGCAACGTGGTCTCGGGCCTGGCCCTGCTCGGGCGCATCGTCTGGCGCATCGGCGTGCGCGGCGACTACCGGCGCACCTTCTGGCGGGTGGCCGGGGCGGCGCTGCGCCGCGGTCAGATCGAGGAGCTGATCCAGGCCGTGGTGGTGAGCCACCACCTGATCGAGTTCACCCGCCAGTGCCTCCGCGGCGCGCACGAGGCCTCGTTCTACGCGCCCAGCGTCCCCGCCACCGCGCCCACGCCCGTCGAGCCGCTCCGCCTCCCGCGCCCCGGCCTCGAGCGCGAGGGCGCCTCCCGCTAACCGGGAGAGAACAGGAGACCCTCATGCCGACCACCCCCGACCGGCCTGCCCCCGACCGGCCCTCTGTAGTCCGCCAGGACCTGGACAACGTCATCCACCCGATCGTGCCCCACAAGCAGCTCGAGCAGCAGCAGCTCGTGATCGTCTCGGCCAAGGACTCCACGGTGGTGGACGCCGACGGGCGCGAGTACCTGGACGGCATGGCCGGGCTCTGGTGCGTCAACATCGGCTACGGGCGTACCGAGCTGGCCGAGGTGGCCGCCGACCAGATGCGCCAGCTCTCGTACTACCCGCACACCGCGATGAACCGGCCCGCGGCCGCGCTCGCCGAGAAGGTGAACGGCCTCCTGGGCGGCGACAACCACGTCTACTTCGTCAGCTCGGGCTCGGAGGCCAACGAGGCCGCGTTCAAGTTCGCGCGGCAGTACGGGCGACAGGAGTACCCGCAGCAGAATCGTTACAAGGCGATCAGCCGGTACTACGCCTATCACGGCACCACGCTCGCCACGCTCGCCGCCGGCGGCATGGGCGACCGCAAGGCGAAGTTCGAGCCGCTGTCCGGCAACGACTTCGTCCACGTGGCCCCGCCCTACTGCTACCGCTGCCCGTTCGGGCTCGAGCCCACCAGCTGCGAGCTGGCCTGCGTCAAGAACATGGAGACCACCATCCAGGGCGAGGGGCCGGAGACGGTGGCCGAGGTGATCATCGAGCCCGTGATGAGCGCGGTCGGGGTCGCGGTGCCGCCGGACGGCTACCTGCCCGCGGTGGCGGACCTCTGCAAGAAGTACGGCGTCCTCCTGCACGTCGACGAGGTCATCAACGGCTTCGGCCGGACCGGTCGGCTCTTCGCCCACCAGCACGCCGGGATCAAGCCCGACATCGTCACGGTGGCCAAGGGCATCTCGAGCGCGTACCTGCCCATGGCCGCCACCGTGGTGCGCAACACCGTCTTCCAGTCCTTCCTGGGCGACCCGTCCGAGAACCGGCAGGTGAACCAGGTCAACACCTACGGCGGCCATCCGGTGGCCGCGGCGGTCGCGCTGCGGAACATCGAGATCCTGCTGCTGGAGAAGCTCGTCGAGCGCTCGGCCGAGAACGGGGCCTATCTGCTCGACGCGCTCCGGACCCTGACGCGGCACAAGTGGGTCGGCGACGTGCGCGGCAAGGGCCTCTACGCGGGCGTCGAGCTCGTCACCGACCGCGCCTCGAAGGCGGTGATGCCCCAGGCCCAGATCAAGAGGATCGTCGAGCGCTGCCAGGAGCTGGGCGTGATCGTCGGCCGCTCGGGCGGCGGCCGCCACCTCGGCAACACCCTGGTGCTGGCGCCCCCGCTGGTGCTCACCCGCTCCGAGATCGACCGGATCGTCTCGGTGCTCGACCGCGTGATCCCCGAGGTCTGCCCGGAGGCCGCGGCATGATCGCCCGGTTCCCCCAACATCATCTGCACGGCAGCCACCGTGCAGTCGGCCGGCAGCACGGCGAGGCCCTGCGCGCGGAGATCCGCGCGCACCTCGAGCTGATCTATGCCCAGAGCGCCCGGCGCTCGAGCCTCGCACCGGAGACCGCGCGCCGCTGGGCCCTGGCCTTCGGGCCGCTGATCGGCGAGACGGCGCCCCACTTCCTCGACGAGATCGAGGGCGTGGCCGAGGGCGCCGGCATCGACCGCGCGGAGGCGCTGCTGCTCCAGGTACGCCAGGAGGTCGCGCACGTGGCCCGCTTCGGCACCGTGGACCTCGAGTGCACGAGCTTCGCGGTCTCGGGACCCTATACCCGAACCGGCGGGACCTTCGCGGGCCAGAACGCCGACCTCGCCGGCGGCATCGAGGCCTTCAGCGCGGTGCTCACCTTCGCGGTCACCGGCAAGGCGGCGGTCACCATGCTCGTGCCCGCCGGCCAGATCAGCTACCTCGGGATGAGCAGCGAGGGCCTCTCCACCGACGCCAACTTCCTCCTGCTCCTGTCCGACCGCGCCGGCGCGATGGTGGACATCGAGACCACCGCGCAGGAGCACGCGCTCGTCTGGGGCGACGGCTGTCTCGTGCACGCCAACCACCACGTGCTGCCCGGCATGGCCGCGCACGAGACCGCGACCGCCGACGAGCTCCACAACTCCACCTGCCGGCACGAGCGCATCGCGGCCCTGCTGGAGGCCCACCGCGGCCGGCTCGACGCGGACACGCTCAAGATGGTGCTGCGCGACCATGGCAACCGGCCCCACTCGATCTGCGCCCACCCGGGCGAGCGCGTCTCCTACAGCTTCGCCTCGATCATCTCGGACCTCGACGCGGGGCAGATGGAGATCGCGGTCGGCCCACCCTGCGAGCACGACTACGTGCGCTACGAGGTGCGCGCATAGCCACCGAGCTCTGGCGGCTCGACGCGGTCGAGCTCACGGCCCTGATCCGCCGGCGCCAGGCCTCGTGCCGGGAGGCGATCGAGGCCGCGCTGGCGCGCCTGGACGCGGTCAACCCCGCGATCAACGCGGTGGTGCGCCCGCTCCACGAGCAGGCGCTGGCCGAGGCCACCGCGGCCGACCAGGTCCTCGCGCGCGGCGGCCCGGTGGGGCCGCTCCACGGCGTGCCGATCACGATCAAGGTCAACGTGGACATGGCCGGGCAGCCGACCGACAACGGCGTGGTCGCGTTCAAGGGCCTGGTGGCGACCCGCGACAACCCGGTGGTCGCCAATCTCCGCCGCGCCGGCGGCATCGTGATCGGGCGCACCAACACTCCGGCCTTCTCGATGCGCTGGTTCACCGACAACGCGCTGCACGGCGCGACCCGCAATCCGTGGGACGCGGGGCGCACGCCCGGCGGGTCGAGCGGGGGCGCCGCCGCCGCCACCGCGGCCGGCATCGGCGCGATCGCCCACGGCAACGACATCGCGGGCTCGGTGCGCTATCCGGCGTACT
The DNA here is from genome assembly GCA_041497895.1 of Methylomirabilia bacterium. GTDB lineage: Bacteria > Methylomirabilota > Methylomirabilia > Rokubacteriales > CSP1-6 > CAMLFJ01. The sequence continues at coordinate 18,587 of JBGQHJ010000016.1, read as the reverse complement.
GCTGCGGCCTGGTGGGCCTCCGCGTCGGCTACGGCCGCGTGCCGGCCTACAACTTCACCGCCGCCGCCTCTCCGCGCCCGATCTCGGCCCAGCTCATGGCGGTGCAGGGCCCGCTCACCCGCCGGGTGCGGGATGCGCGGGCCGCCTTCGCCGCGATGGCGGTGCCCGATCCCCACGACCCGCGGTGCGTGGACCTGCCGCTCGAGGGTCCGGCGCCCACGCGGCCCATCCGGGTGGCCCTGGTGCTCGATCCCGCGGCGCGCGGCGGGGTGGCGCCGGTCGTGGCCGACTCGGTCCGCCGCGCCGGCCGCGCGCTCGAGGCGGCCGGCTACGCGGTCGAGGAGATCGCGCCGCCGGAGCTGGGCGCGGTCGCCGATCTCTGGGCCGCGATCGCGATGGACGACGCGATCGCCGCGCTGGAGCCGGCGGTGCAGCAGTATGGCGACGAGGGGATCAAGCGGGCGCTCGGCTTCTGGCGCGCGGTCTACCCCGCCCGCGATCCGCGCCTCGTGCTCGCCGCGCTCACCGAGCGTGAGCGGCTGCTCCGCCTGTGGGAGCTGTTCCTCCTCGAGCGCCCGCTGGTGGTGACACCGGTGTCCAACGAGCCACCGTTCCCGGTCGGCGTGGACCTGGTGGACGCCGAGACCACGCGCCGGCTCATGGACGCCCAGATCATGCAGCTCGCGGTGCCGGTGCTGGGGCTGCCCTCGATCTCGGTGCCGACCGGGGTGGTCGACGGCCTGCCGACCGGCGTGCAGATCACCGCGGGTCGCCACCGCGAGGATCTCTGCCTCGACGCGGCCGCCGCGGTGGAAGCCGCCGCGCCGATGCCGACGCCGATCGACCCCCGCTAGTAGTCGATCACGCTCCGCTTCACCTCGCCCAGCAGCATCAGGTCGAAGCCCTCGTTCAGCTGGGAGAGCGGTAGCCGCCGGCTGATCAGCTCGTCGAGCTTGTACTTGCCGTCCATGTAGAGGTCGATCAGCATCGGCACGTCGGTCCGCTGGCGCCCGCCGCCGAACGAGGTGCCGGTCAGAACGCGCTGCTGCAGGAACAGCGACGGGTCGATCGACAGGCGCGTCCCCGCGGGCGAGACGCCCACCACCACGCAGGTACCGCCGCGATGGGTGGCGAGCAGCGCCTGCTCGATCGTCTTCTGGGTCCCCACCACCTCGAACGCGAAGTCGACGCCGCCGGTGCCGCTCAGGCGCTGGACCGCGGCGACCGGATCCTCCCGGCTCGCGTCGACCACGTGGGTCGCGCCGAACTCCTCGGCCCAGGCGAGCTTCTGGCGCATCACGTCCACCGCGATGATCTTTCCCGCGCCGATCAGCCGGGCCGCCTGGATCGTGTTGAGCCCGACCCCGCCCGCGCCCCACACCGCCACGCTGGCTCCCGGCGGCACCTTGGCCCGGTTGAACACGGGCCCGGCGCCGGCCAGCACGCCGCAGCTCACCAGGCAGACCACGTCGAGCGGGGCGTCGGCCCGGATCGGGATCACGCTCTGCTCGGGCAGCACCGCGTGGGTCGCGTAGCCCGCGACCTGAAGGAAATGATGGAGCGGCTGGCCGTTGCGCAGGAAGCGGCTCGTGCCGTCGTGCATGAACCAGCGCGGCTTGTCGCGGAGCGCGCACATGGTGGGCTGGCCGCCGATGCAGTAGGAGCACCGCCCACAGGACGGGATATAGCTCGAGCACACGTGGTCGCCCGGCTTCACGGTCTCCACGCCGGGCCCGACCTTCTCCACCACCCCGGCCGCCTCGTGCCCGAGGATCACCGGCAGCGGATGCGGGTAGTCGCCGGTGACCATGTGCAGATCGCTGTGGCAGATTCCGTTGGCGGCCCAGCGCATCGCTATCTCGTGGGGGCCGGGCTCCAGCACCTCCACGTCCTCCACGACCACCGGCTTCTTCACCTCGTAGAGCACCGCCGCCGTCGCCCGCATGGCTCGCCTCCGTTGGCTCTCCCTCTCCCCCTGGGGAGAGGGCAGGGTGAGGGGTCCGCTTATTGAGGGGCCAGTCTCGCGGACTCCTCCGACCCCGCCCGGCTGGCGTCCCGCGTGCGGATGCCGTATGATCCCCCCGCCGTGAACTTCGACTTCTCGGCCGACCAGAAGGCCCTGCGCGACCAAGCGCGGAAGTTCCTCGCCGAGCACTCCTCCTCCACCCGCGTCCGCCGCATCCTCGACGGGGCCGCGCCCTACGACGCGGAGCTGTGGCGCGGCATGGGCGAGATGGGCTGGATGGGCACCGCGATCCCCGAGACCCACGGCGGCGCCGGCTGCGGCCACCTCGAGCTATGCGTCATCGCCGAGGAGCTCGGCCGCAGCCTCGCCCCCACCCCGTTCGCGTCGACGATCTACCTGGCCGCCGAGGCGCTGCTGCTGGCGGGCAGCGACGCGCAGAAGAAGCGGTGGCTGCCCCGCATCGCGCAAGGCGAGGCCATCGGCTGCCTCGCGCTGGCCGAGGGCCCCCAGGTGGCGACGCCCGCCAATCTCGCCACCCGCGCCGAGGGCGCGCGCCTGACCGGCACGAAGGTGCCGGTGGCCGACGGCGACGTCGCGGATTTTGCGGTGGTGCTGGCCGCGCAGGGCGACGGTCGCGCCGGGCTCTTCCTGGTCGACCTGAAGGGGCCGGGCCTCACGCGCGCCTCCCTCGCGACCGTGGACCCGACGCGGTCCCACGCCCGCATCGTGCTCGACGGCGCGCCCGGCGAGCCACTCGGCGCGCCGGGCGAGGGCTGGCCGCTCACCGAGCGGCTCCTCGACCGCGCCGCGGTGCTGGTCGCCTTCGAGCAGCTCGGGGGCGCGCAGGCCGCGCTCGAGATGGCGCGCGAGTACGCGCTCGGCCGCTTCGCGTTCGGGCGGCAGATCGCCTCGTTCCAGGCGATCAAGCACAAGCTCGCCGACATGTACGTGGGCGTGGAGCTGGCGCGGTCGAACGCCTACTACGGCGCGTGGGCGCTCACCAAGGACGGGCCCGAACTCCCGGTGGCCGCCGCCGCGGCGCGCGTCGCCGCGAGCGAGGCCTACTACCAGGCCGCCAAGGAGAACATCCAGATCCACGGCGGCATGGGCTTCACCTGGGAGTTCGATTGCCACCTCCACTACCGGCGCGCCAAGCTCACCGGCCTCATGCTCGGCAGCGCCCGTCGCTGGAAGGATCTGCTGGTGACCCGCCTCGAGGCGGGCGCCGCCTAGGAGACCACGGTGGACTTCGACGACACGCGAGAGGAAGCGGCGTTCCGGAGCGAGGCGCGCCAGTGGCTCGGCGCCCACGCCGAGCCCAAGCGCGGCGCGTTCGAGACCTGGCAGAGCCGGTATCCGGGCCGCGAGGGCTGGGACGGGCTCGAGCGCGCCAAGGCCTTCCAGTCGAAGAAGGCGGAGGCCGGCTTCGCCGCGCTCCACTGGCCCGCCGAGTGGGGCGGGCGCGCGCTGCCGCCGATCTACCAGGTGATCTACGCCCAGGAGGAGTCGAAGTTCCTGGTGCCGCGCGGTTACTTCGAGATCGGCCTCGGCATGTGCATGCCCACGCTCTTCGCCTACGGCACCGAGGCCCAGAAGCGACGCTTCGCGCCCGCGGCCCTGCGCGGGGACGAGGTGTGGTGCCAGCTCTTCTCCGAGCCGGGCGCGGGCTCCGACCTGGCCGGCCTGCGCACGCGGGCCCAGCGCGACGGCGACGACTGGGTGATCAACGGTCAGAAGATCTGGACCTCCGGCGCCCACTGGGCCGATCGGGCCATCCTGGTCGCGCGCAGCGATCCGAAGGCGGCCAAGCACAAGGGGCTCACCTTCTTCTTCCTCGACATGAAGTCGCCCGGCATCGAGACCCGCCGCATCAAGCAGATCTCGGGCGCGTCGCACTTCAACGAGGTCTACTTCACCGATATGCGCATCCCGGACAGCCAGCGCCTCGGCGCGGTCGGGGCGGGCTGGGGCGTGGCCATCACCACGCTCATGAACGAGCGCCTCACCTCCGGCGACCTGCGCGGACCCGACTTCGAGGAGATCTTCGGCCTCGCCCGCGCCACCATGCTCGAGGACGGCCTCGCCATCGCCAACGCGGCGGTGCGCGAGCGGCTGGCCGACCTCTACGTGAAGACCCAGGGCGTACGGCTCACCCGCTTCCGCACCATGACCGCGCTCTCCCGCGGCGAGACCCCGGGGCCGGAGAACTCCATCGGCAAGCTGGTCAACGCGCCCAAGGCCCAGGAGATCGCCTCGTTCGCGATGGACCTCCTCGACATGGGCGGCGTCGTGATGGACAAAGAGGTGGCCCCGCTGCGCGCCGCCTTCCAGGAGTCGCTGCTGACCTCGCCGGGCGGGCGTATCGCGGCCGGCACCGACGAGATCCTGCGTAACATCATCGCGGAGCGCGTGCTCGGCCTGCCCCAGGACGTGCGCGTGGACCGCGACCTGCCCTTCGAGCAGCTCCCGACCGGGACTTAGCTCGGAGGGGGGCTTCGCCCCCCTTCCGAACCTCCCCCCGGAACACCCGGATTGCGCGGGCGGAGCCCGCGCTCGGAATGGCCTACCCGGTGGGAGGCGGCGCGATCACGTCCTCGTAGCGGTGGCGCTTGGTGATCAGGCCCGAGTGCTGGAACACGTCGAGGGCCACCTCGAACGCCGGCCGCGTGATCTCCACGTGCGGCGTCCAGCAGCCCAGCTTCTGGTAGTAGGCGATGGTGGACGTGAGCACCGCCCGATCGATCTCGGGGAAGAACGAGGCCTCCGTCTCCGCGACGCGGGCCGCCGGGGTGGCCAGCAGCCACTGCCGCGCCTTGCGGTAGGCGCGCATGAAGCGCCGGGCCATGTCGGTACCGAGCCAGGCCCGGGTGGCGGCGAGGCTCGAGAAGGCGCACGGACCGATGGCCTGCCCCACCGAGGCCACCACATGGCCGACCCGGTCGTGCTCGAGCTGCTGCGGCGCCGGTCCCTGCTGGTGAATATAGTCGCCCTCGCCCTTGCGAAAGGCCCCGTCCATCTCGCCGCTCGGCACGTTCACCGCCTGGATCGCCGCGTAGTCGAGCCCGCGCTTGTGGCAGGCGTACTTGAACATCGCGAGCGGCTGGCCGCCATGGTCCACCAGCACGCGCCTGCCCTTCAAGCGATCCCAGGTGAAACCGGGCTCGGCCGCACGGCCGGTGAGGAAGAAGCCGTCCATCTCGTTGATCTGCGCGAAGTGCACCGCGGGCGGGGCCTGGCCCTTCTCGAGCGGCCCGAAGCCCTGGGACGGCGCGGACTGGCAGACATGCACGGTGCCGGCCACCACGCCCTCGATGGCCGACTTGCCCGCCGGCGCCACCGAATGCCGGGGCGTGAGCCCCTCCTCGGTCAGGAAGCCGCCCGCGATGGTGGCGATCAGCGGGGAGTAGAAGGCGGAGAAGCGGGTGAACTGGATGCTGATCTCGTCGCTCATGACTTGCCTCGCAGGGGTATACTCACTGCCACCATGGCTACCGACAAGCGCGCCGCCGACACGGACCTCAAGAGCCGCCTGACGCCGGAACAATACAACGTCACCCAGTGCAGCGCCACCGAGCCGCCGTTCCGGAACGAGTTCTGGGACCACCACGAGCCCGGCATCTACGTGGACGTGGTGTCGGGCGAGCCGCTCTTCTCCTCGACCGACAAGTTCGACTCCGGCACCGGCTGGCCGAGCTTCCTCCGGCCGATCGAGCCCGCGAACGTCACCGAGAACACCGACGAGTCGTACGGCATGCGCCGGGTCGAGGTGCGCTCCGCGGAGGGCGACTCGCACCTCGGCCATCTCTTCCCGGACGGCCCGCGCCCGACCGGGATGCGCTACTGCATCAACTCGGCCTCGCTCCGCTTCATCCCCGTCGCCAAGCTCGAGGCAGAGGGGTACGCGAAGTACCGCACGCTCTTCGAGAAGTAGCGGGCGCGGGGCGGGGGTGGCAGGGTGGGCCGCCTCTGACCACGACCGGTTTCTTCTCCACTTCGCGTGAGCAGTTCCCAATCTGGGAGTTCGTTGGTGTAGGCAATCCGCGGCGGGGAACGGGTCACCCGGCCGCCCACCCTGCCACCCCCGCCCGCTCCCTCCCTCCCCGCTCGGCCATCCACATGCAGTCATCACTCATGCACGCTGAGGTCGGTCGGGTGGCAACTCGCCGAGCATTTGCGGCAGTATGCCGTTCGGGGACGCCGGGTGGGACGCGCGCCGGGCCCTCCGGCCCTCCGGACGGGTGTATCATACCCGCCGACGCTGACCCTCCCAGGAGGCGACCATGACGACTCAGGCGAGCGCGACCCACGACATCGACGTCCAGGACGTGGAATACCTCCGTCACGGCGACCGCCCGCTGCTGGCGCGCCTGTACACCCCGCGCGGCGACGGGCCCTTCCCGATGATCGTGGACCTGCACGGCGGGGCCTGGTGTCGGGGTGATCGGACGAACGACGCGATCATGAACGAGCCGCTCGCCCGGAGCGGCGTGGTGGTGGCCGCGCTCGACTTCCGCATGCCGCCCGACGCGTCCTACCCCGGCTCGCTCGTCGACGTCAGCTACGGCATCCGCTGGCTCAAGGGCCGCGCGACCGCGCTGCGCAGCCGCCCGGACCTGGTCGGGATCATGGGCGCCTCGAGCGGGGCGCACCAGGCGATGCTGCTCGCGATGAAGCCCCGCGATCCGAAGTACGCGGCGCTCCCCTTGCCCGGCGGATCCGCCGCGGTGGACGGCTCCGTGCGCTGTGCGGTGCTCTGCTGGCCGGTCATCGATCCGCTCGGGCGGTACCGATACGCCAAGAAGCTCAAGGCCGGCGGGGCGCCGTACCCGGAGGTCGTCGACCGGGTGCTTCCCGGCCACGATCAGTACTGGATCACCGAGGAGGCGATGGCGGAGGGCAACCCCACCCTTGCGCTCGAGCGGGGTGAGCCGGTGGAGCCGCCGCCCGTGCTCTACGTCCAGGGGGATCGCGACATGGCCCACCCCCGGCCGGATCTGGACCGATTCGTCGCCGGCTACCGCAAGGCTGGCGGCTCGCTCGACCTGGAGCTGCTCGCCGGCGAGGCCGAGGGCTACATCGGCCGGAAGCCCGCCTCACCCGCCGTGGAGCGCACGATCTCCCGCATCATCGAGTTCGTCCACAAACATCTCGGCTGAGTCGGCCGCCAGCCGGTTACGTGCTGAGGGCGCGGCGGACGGCCGGGAGGACCTCGCGGGCGACCCGGGCGGTGTAGTCGCGCTCGGGGTCCGCGGGCCACTTCGGGTCGGGGATCGGGTGGAGCACGACGTAGTCGAACGGTGCGGGCGCGCCGCGCAGCGCGGCCACCAGCTGCCGCGCGACCTCTGACGGCGCCCCGCGCAGGCTGAAGGCGTCGGCCGCGCTCACCGGGAGGAAGTCCACCGCACGCCCGCTCGCCTCGAGATCCGGCGCGTGGTGGAAGTCGGGCCAGACCGAGCGCGCGCGCTTGAGGCTCTCCGGGTCGGGCCCGGTCCAGGCCAGGCCGGGCGGGTCGAAGAGCGCGGGCGAGTACTCGTAGTAGCCCGCCGCCATCGATCGGGCCATGGTCAGCGCGCGCTCCGGCTCGTCCACCAGCACGGTGTGGAACACCGCGCCGAGGCGCACCGACGCCGGGTCGCGTCCGACCTCGGCGGCGCCGGCCCGGATGGCGTTCACCGCGGTGGCGATGTTGGCCGGATGCGTGCCCACCCGGATGAACACGCCATCCGCCGCCCCGCCGGCCATGCGCAAGGTCCGGGGGCCGCCCGCCGCGATCCAGATCGGCACCGGCCGGTGATGCGGCAGCCGCGCCGGCCGCGCCGCGCCCACCTCCACCGCCTCCCCGTCGAGCAGGGCCCGCATGAGCCGCGTGCTCGCCTCCAGCTCCTTGACCCGCGCGGGCTTGAGCCCGGCCAGGCGCACCGCGGTGTCGCCCACGCCCCAGCCCAGCAGCACGCGCCCCGGGGCCAGCTCGTCCACGGTCGCGATCGACGACGCGGTGACGGTGGGGTGCCGGTTGACCGGGTTGGCCAGGAGCGGCCCGAGGGCGATGCGCTCGGTGACCCGCGCCGCCGCGGCGAGCAGCACGTAGGTGTCGCGCCGGCGCAGCTGCGAGTCCGGCTGCAGCGCCGCGTCCCAGCCGAGCTGCTCCGCCCGGCGCACGTCCGCCGCGAAGGCGTCGACCGAGCGCGAGTCGAACCGGTTGAGGCCGAAGCGCGGGAGCGTCATGGCCGGCGCTACGGCATGCCCTTCATGTCCACCGGCGCGTAGTAGCGGGCGGCCCCGAGCGCGTCGACGCGCTCCCAGAAATCGGGCAGCGCGGCTAGGCCCGTCTCGTTCACGCCCGCGCCCTGGCGCCAGATGCACCAGGAGTCGGGCTGGAGCCGGCTCGCCTCCCGGATCCAGCGCTGGCCCTCGGCGCTCTCCCCGTGCGTGAGCAGGAACTGGCCGAGACGGAACATGGCCTGCGCGGTGACCACGTCCGCGGTGACCGCCGGCAGGTGCGCGCGCGCCTGCTCCGCGGTGAAGGCGTGCTCGCTGCGGTCCCCCGCCCGGACCCAGTCGCGAATCGCGTCCAGATAGGTCGCCTTGGCCTGCGCGGTGAGGCGCGCCACGTCCTCCGGCACCTCCCGCGTGGCCCGGTTCATCCTGCGAAAGCCCTCGTAGGCGCCGGCCGGCTCGGCGGGCCGCACGACGCGGCCGGCCTCGTCGATCCACACCGCCTGCGGCACGTTGACGATGCCGTAGAGCTCGGCGAACCGATGCTCGCGGTCGATCAGGGTCGGATAGGTGGGGCGGGCGGCCTCGATCCACGGCAGCGAGTCGCCCTCACGGCTATCCATGGCCACCGCGATCACGACGAAGCCGCGGGCACCGAGCTCCTCGTAGAGCGCCTGCCACACGGGCAGGTCGCGGCGGCACCCTCACCACGAGGCCCAGGTGACGAGCAGGACCTTCTTGCCGCGGTGGTCGGAGAGCCGATGCATCCGCCCGGCCGGATCCGGCAGCGCGAAGTCCGGCGCCTCGAGCGAGGCCAGCGCCGCCGCCCGGTCGCGCGCGCTCTGCGCGAGCACCCACACGTGGCCCCGGTCGCTGTGCACCGCGGGCTGACCGAGGTGGCGCCAGAGCGCGGCCAGGTCGATGCGCCCGCCATCGGCGAACTCGCGCTCGCGACCGGCCGGCAGCGGCACGCACACCGGCCCCCGGCAGAGCCCCTCGGGCTTGGCCACCCAGCCCGTCGCGGCCTCCGCGTCCCGCGCGGGAACCCGGAGCGTCGTCGCCGAGGCCTCCGCGCCGGGCACCGTGAACTCTCCCGCGTCCGTCAGCAGCGTCACCATGTTGGTCTCCTCGCTGGGCGGATCTTACCATTGCCGTGAAGCCGGGCGTCGCCTTGACGGGGCTCGACCGCCACGGCAGTATCGCTCGATGCCCTCCGCCCCCGTGGACCCGCCGCGTCGCGGTTGATCGTGCCGTCGAGCGCTCGCCGCCAGGGCGCGGTCGCCCTGCTGGTCGTGGTCCTGTCCTGGGGCCTCACGTGGCCGGTGAACAAGGTCGTGCTGCTGACCCTCTCGCCGCTCTGGGCGGTCACCCTGCGCTCGGCCATCGCCACCCTGGCCCTCTTCGCGCTCACCGCCTGGCGCGGCCGCGTCGCGCTGCCCCCGAGGGGCGACCTGCCGGTGCTGGTCAGCATCACGCTGCTCCACATGGTGGGCTTCAATCTCCTCGCGAGCTGGGGCCTGGGCCTCGTGCCGACCGGGCGCACCGTGGTGCTCGCCTACACCACGCCGCTCTGGATCACGCCCGGCGCGGCGCTCTTTCTCCGCGAGCCGCTGACCGTCCGGCGGATGATCGGGGTGCTCGTCGGGCTCGCCGGGCTCGTCACGCTCTTCAACCCGCTCACCTTCGACTGGCGCGACCACGCGGTCGTCTGGGGCAACCTGGCCATCCTGGCCGGCGCGCTGCTGTGGGCCGCGAGCATCCTCCACATCCGCGCGCACCGGTGGCGCTCCACCCCGTTCGCGCTGATCCCGTGGGAGACCCTGCTCGCCACCCTGCTCCTCGCGCCGATCGCGCTCGCGCAGGGCGCCCCGCCCCGCGTCGAGTGGCGTCCCGCGTTCACACTGCTGCTGGGCTATCTGGGCATCGTGGGCACCGCGGTCGCGTACTGGGCCGCGGCCACCGCGAGCCGGCATCTCCCCGCGGTCACGACCTCACTCGGGCTGCTCGCCACCCCGGTGGTGAGCGTGATCACCGCCACTCTCTGGCTCGGCGAGCCGCTCACCATCCAGCTGGTGGCCGCCATCGTCCTCGTCCTGGGCGGCGTCGCGCTCGGCGCCACCGACCGTTCCGGCGCCGAGCGGGGAGCGACTTGACAGCCCGTGGCCCTGGCCCCATCCTCCCGCCATGGCCGACTACCACGCGACGGCCGAGACGCCCGTTCCGTCCAAGGCGGAGCTGTTGCAGGCGCTGCGGTCGAGCCGCGACGAGGTCGTAACGATCGTCTCCTCGCTCCCGCTCGCGCGGCTCGAGGAAGGCCGCTACGAGAGCGGCTGGAACGGCCGGCAGATCCTGGCCCACATCGCCTCGATCGAGTGGAGCTACCCGCGCCTCATCGACATCGCGCGCACCCCGCCGTCGGACGAGAGCCCACCACCCACCCGCGCCATGAAGGGCGGCAACGACTCCTACAACGACCGCCAGGTGGCCAAGCGCGAGCACCTGACGGTGGCGGAGCTGCTGGCCGAGTTCGACAAGAACCGCGCCGCGACCATCGCGGCGGTGGAGGCGGCCGACGAGGCCCTCTTCGCCCGACGCATCCGCTCGGCGGGGGGCGTGGTCGGCCCGCTCGCCCTGGTCTTCCACCAGATCGCGGTGGCCCACGTCCTCGGCCACGCGCGCGATATCGCCGGAGACACGAGACACCATGGCTGACACGAACGCGCGGGGCCCGCTCGACGGGGTGAAGGTCCTCGACATGACCGAGCACATGGCGGGCCCCTTCTGCACCATGATCCTCGCCGACATGGGCGCGGAGGTGACCAAGCTCGAGCGGCCCGGCGCGGGTGACTCCTCCCGCCAGATGGGCGACGGCAGCGAGCGCAACCCGTACTTCCGCTACATCAACCGCAACAAGAAGAGCCTCACCCTCGACTACAAGGGCGCGCGGGGCCGCGAGATCTTCCTCAAGCTGCTGCCCTCGATGGACGTGCTGGTCGAGAACTACCGCGCCACCGTCATGGAGCGGGCCGGCCTCGCCTGGGAGACTCTCCATCAGCTGAACCCGCGCCTGATCTACGCGCAGCTGTCCGGGTTCGGCTCCGACGGTCCCTATCGCGAGAAGGGCGGCTTCGACCTGATCGCCCAGGGGATGGGCGGGATCATGCACGTCACCGGCGAGCCCGACGGGCCGCCCACCTCGGTGGGCCTGCCCATCTGCGATCTCGGCACCGGCATGTGGGGCGCCCAGGGCGTCCTGGCCGCCCTCTACGAGCGCGGGCGCACCGGCCAGGGCCAGAAGATCGAGTGCTCGCTGCTCGAGACCGCGGTGGCCTTCTCCTCGTGGACCAGCGCGGGCTGGCTGGCCGACCACGTGGAGCCCCAGCGCATGGGCTCGCGCCACCGGCAGAACGCGCCCTACCAGCGCTTCGAGACCAAGGACGGCTACATGATGATCGGCGCGAGCGCGCAATCCATCTGGGAGCGCTGCGCCCGCGCGCTGGGCCACCCGGAGTGGCTCCAGGACCCGCGCTTCGCCCGGGGGCCGGAGCGGAGGAAGAACCGCTTCCTGCTCGAGAAGGAGATCACCGGGGTGCTCGCCACCGCGCCCACCGCGCACTGGACCAAGGTGCTCGACGACGCGGGTGTGCCGTGCGGGCCGGTGTACAACTACGAGCAGCTCTTCTCGGATCCTCAGGTGCGCCACCGCGAGATGGTGGTGCACGCCGACGACGCCGAGCTCGGTCGCGTGCCCCACATCCGCACCCCGATCCGCATGTCGTCCGGCGCGGTGGCGGTGCGCCGGACCGCGCCCCGGCTCGGCCAGCACACCGACGAGATCCTGGCCGGTCTCGGGTACGCGCCGGCGCAGGTCGCGGAGCTGCGCCGCGAGCGGGTGATCTGAGCGCGACCGTCGCGGCCGTTCATGGCCATCTTCCTGATCCGCCACGGCGAGACGCTCGGCAACGCGTCCCGCACCGTCCAGCACCCCGGCAACCCGCTGTCGCCGCGCGGGATGGAGCAGGCCGAGCGGCTGGCCCGGCGGCTCGAGGGCCAGGGCATCACCGCGATCCTCGCGAGTGACTTCGCCCGCGCGGCCCAGACCGCGGAGCGCCTCGCGTGCGCCACCGGGGTGGCGATCCGGCACGACCCGCTGCTCCAGGAGCGCAACTTCGGCGACATCCGGGGCACGCCCTACGCGGAGCTCGGCTTCGACATGTTCGCGCCCGACTACGCGCCGCCCAACGGCGAGACCTGGGAGGTCTTCCACGCGCGGGTGGACCGCGCGTGGGCGGTCGTGCGGGCGAGCGCCGGGACGACCAGGGGCCACCTCGCGGTGGTCACGCACGGCCTGGTCTGCCGCTCGCTCGCCGCGCGCCACCTGATCCTGCCCGAGGGCGAGGCCGTGCCCGAGCGGTGGGAGAATACCGCGTTGACCGTCATCGACCACCCCGCCCCTTGGCGCGTGCGGCTGCTCAACTGTATCGCCCACCTCGACGACCTCGCCACGCGGTCGCCGGCCGAGACCGGCGCGGCCTGATGCCGGAGCGGGCGGATGCCGATCTCATCGCGCCGCGCGAGAATCGCAACGGACCCATGCCACCCCGACGGAGGACGCCCATGACCCGCTTCGCTCGCTTGCCTCTTCTGACCCGACACCTCCTGCCGGCCGCGGCCGCGCTCCTGGGCCTGGCCCTGCTCTGGCCCGCGAGCGGCCTGGCCCAGCAGAAACCGCTCCGCCCCTACACCCTGATCCTCGACTTCGTGCCCACCGGCGAGTACGTCCCGCACTACACCGCACTGGAGAAGGGGTACTACCGAGAAGAAGGCCTCGACGTGAAGATCCTCCGGGGCCAGGGCTCGGGCGACACGATCAAGCGCATCGCGGCCGGCCAGGGCGAGGTTGGCATCGCGGACATCTCGGCGCTCATCGCGGCGCGCGCCAACACGGACGTGGCGGTCAAGGCCATCGCGCTCTGGTACCGGCGGCCCCCGCACGGCATCTTCGTCCGCAGCGATTCGCCGATCAAGAGCGCCAAGGAGCTCGAGGGCAAGAAGCTCGCGATCTCGCCCGGCAATAGCCACCAGATCCTCTGGCCGGTCTTCGAGAAGCTCTCCGGGCTCAAGCCGAACTCGGTGACGTGGGTCACGATGGACGCGGCCTCGATGCCGCCCGCGCTCATCCGCGGCGCCGTCGACGCGGTGCCCTTCTTCGTGGTGCACGAGGCGCGCATCCGCAAGGTGGCCAGGCAGCAGAACGCCGACATCCGCGTGCTCGCCGCGTGGGCCGACCTCGGCTTCGACGTGGCCTCCACTTCCCTGGTCGCGCGCGAGGAGACCATCGCCAAGGATCCGGAGGGGCTCAAGGCGTTCCTGCGCGCCACGCTCAAGGGCGCGAACTACGCGTTCCGCGACAAGCACTTCGACGAGGGCGTGGGCTACGTGGTGAAGGCGCACCCGGAGGTGGATCCGGAGGGCGCGGTGGGCGCCGCGCAGGTCGGCGCGCGGTTCGTGTACGCGAGCGAGGTGACGAGCGGCAAGATGGCGGTCGGGCAGTTCGATCCCGTCCAGCTGGAGAAGACGCGCGACCTCTACACCCAGTACCTCGAGCTGAAGCGGAAGGTGGGGCTCGAGGAGATCTACACCAACGACCTGCTGCCCGCGAAGAAGTAGGGCGGGCACGGAGACGCCGATGGCACTGCTGATCCGGGGGGGACAGGTCCTGGCCGGGACGCCGGCGGCGCTCACGCGGGCGGACGTCCTGGTCGAGGGAGATCGCATCGTCGCAGTGGGTCCCGGCCTCACCGCGCCGGCCGGCGTCCCGGCCATCGACGCCTCCGGCCACGTGGTGCTCCCCGGGATGGGCAATGCCCACACCCACGCGGCCAGCCACCTGGCGCGGGGCCGCGCCGGGAGCTGGACGCTCGAGGACCTGCTCACCCACTCGGCGGCAAACTATGGATTTCGCACACCAGAGGACGAGTACATCTCGGCGGCGGTCGGGGCCATGGAGATGCTCAAGACGGGGTGCACGTCGGCCTACGACCTTTATATGGCCGTCCCCGCGATCACCGACGAGGCCTTCGAGGCGGTGGTCCGCGCCTACACCGACGTCGGGATCCGCGTGGTCCTCGCCCCGGCGGTCGCCGACGTCGTCTTCTACCAGACCGTGCCCGGCCTGGCCGACCAGCTCCCGACCGATCTGCGCCGAACGGTGGAGGAGATGCAGCCCGCCCCGACCAAGGGCCTCCTCGGCCTGACCGAGCGGGCGATCCGCCGCTGGCACGGCACGGCCGACGGGCGGGTGCGCATCGGGGTCGCGCCGACGATCCCGAACCAGGCCACCGACGAGTTCCTGGACGGCTGCGCGGCGCTCGCCCGCGAGTACGGGGTCGGCATCCACACGCACCTGGCCGAGTCCAAGGTCCAGACGGTCGAGAGCCACCGCCGCTGGGGCAAGAGCATCGTGGCCCGCCTGGCCGACCACGGCATCCTCGGGCCCGGCTTCGTGGGCGCGCACTCGATCTGGCTCACCGACGACGACCTGCGCATGCTCGCCGACGCGGGGGCCGCGATCGCCCACAATCCCGGCAGCAACCTGCGCCTGGGCTGCGGGATCGCGCCGGTGCGCGAGATGCTCGACCGCGGGCTCGCGGTGGGACTCGGCACCGACGGCTCGGTCTGCGCCGACAACCAGAACCTCTTCGAGGCCCTCCGCATCGCCTCCGTGATCAGCACCATCCGCTTCCCGCACGAGACCGCCCGCTGGCTCGACGCCGACACGGTGTGGGATCTCGCCACCCGCGGCACCGCGCGCGTGCTCGGTCAGGCGGACGACCTGGGCGCGGTGGCGCCGCGCCGGAAGGCGGACCTGGTCCTGCTCCGCGCCGACTCCATCTTCCTGCGTCCCCTGGCCGACCCGGTCAAGGCCCTGGTCTACGCCGAGACCGGCGCCGCGATCGACACCGTGATCGTGGACGGCCGGGTCGTGGTGGAGCGCGGGCGCGTGACCACCGTGGACGAGGACCGCATCTACGCGCGGGCCCAGGAGGCGGCCGACCGCCAGCGCGCCCAGAGCGCACAGGCCTGGGCCCTGGCCGAGCGCCTGGCGCCCTACGTGGCCGCGGCGTGCCGGAGCGCGGTGACCGCGCCCCTGCCCATCAACCGCTTCGCGGCGGCCTTGCCCTCCGCGTGATCCGGCTCCAGGGCGTCGAGAAGACCTACCGCACCCGCACGGGCGACCTGGTCCACGCCCTCGCGCCCACCACGCTCACGGTGGGCGAGAACGAGTTCGTCACCCTGGTCGGCCCGAGCGGCTGCGGCAAGAGCACGCTGCTCAAGCTGGTGGCCGGCCTCGTGCCGCCCACCGGCGGCCGCATCCACGTGCGGGATCAGGAGGTGCGCGAGCCCTTCCCGGACGTGGGCTTCGTCTTCCAGCAGCCGGTGCTCCTGCCCTGGCGCAGCGTGCTCGACAACGTGCTCTTCTCGGTGGAGATGCTCGGCCTCGACCCCCGGCAATACCGCAAGCCGGCGGGCGATCTCCTCGAGCTGACCGGCCTCGCCGGCTTCGAGACCAAGTACCCGCGCGAGCTCTCCGGCGGCATGCAGCAGCGCGTGGCCATCTGCCGGGCGCTCCTGCCCGACCCGGGCCTGCTCCTCATGGACGAGCCCTTCGGGGCCCTCGACGCCCTCACCCGCGAGGAGATGAGCCTCGAGCTGCTGCGGATCTGGGACGAGCGGCGCAAGACCATCCTCTTCGTCACCCACTCCATCCCGGAGGCCATCCTCCTCGCCGACCGGGTGGTGGTGATGTCGCCGCGCCCCGGCCGCATCGCGCGGGTGATCACGGTGGATCTCCCGCGGCCGCGCACGGTAGACCTCGAGTTCGACCCGCGCTTCAAGGCCCACAGCGACGAGGTGCGCGGCCTCATCTTCTCGCGCCGGAAGGAGCGGCCGTGAGCGCCGCGCGCCGGCTCCTGGGCGAGGCCCTCGTCCCCGCCGCGACCCTGCTCGTGGCCCTGGCCGCCTGGGAGGCGGCCACCCGCGCGTTCCGGATCCCGCGCTTCATCATGCCGGCGCCGTCGGCCATCCTCGGTGAGGGCTGGGAGTGGCGCTACCGCTTCATCGGCCATACGTGGGTCACGCTCTACGAGACGCTCGGGGGATTCGCCCTCTCGATGGTGGTGGGGGTACCGCTGGCGGTGCTCATCGTCTACTCGCCGGTTCTTCGCGGCGCGCTCTACCCGTTGATCGTCCTGGCCCAGTCGGTGCCCAAGATCGCCATCGCGCCGGTCCTGCTGCTGATCCTGGGCTACGGCGAGGTCCCGAAGATGGTGGTGGCCTTCCTGGTGGCCTTCTTCCCGGTGGTGGTCGACACCGCCACCGGCCTCGCGGCCACCCCGCCCGAGCTGCTCGACCTGAGCCGCTCCTACCGGGCGAGCGCGTTCAAGACCTTCATGAAGGTCCGCCTGCCGATGGCCCTGCCCTTCATCTTCGCCGGCGCCAAGGTGGCGATCACGCTCTCGGTGATCGGCGCGGTGGTGGGCGAGTTCGTGGGCTCGGACAAGGGGCTGGGCTACGTGATCCTGTCGGCCACCTCGTACTGGAAGACCGAGGTCGCGTTCAGCGCGATGATCCTGCTCTCGCTGATGGCGATCGTGCTCTTCGCGGCGGTCTCGCTCGTGGAGCGGGTCGTCTGCCCCTGGCTCAACCCGGAGGGCGAGGCCTAGCCGGCCCGTTCCAGCCAGTCGAGGATCCGCGGGTTCTCGTCCCGCGGGTAGGTGTGGGAGAGATCCTCGATCTCGCGGTAGACGAGGCGCGCGCCCGCCGCCTCCAGCGCCTGCCGCGCCATCCGCGCGGTCTGCACCGGGAACATCCAGTCGAGCGCCCCGTGCACCAGGTAGATGGGCCGGCCCCGCGCGCGCTGGATGCCGCCCTCGGCCAGCAGGAACGGGTGGAGCACGCCGCAGGCCGGGGCCAGGTGGGTGAACGGGCTCTCCTCGGCGAGCCCCGCGAGCAGCGCGTAGGTGGCCCCGTCCGACATGCCGGTGAGCAGCACGCGCGAGCGGTCGACCGCGTAGGTCGCGGCCACCTCCTCCACCGCGGCCCGCAGGCGCGGCGCGTCCGCGTCCTCGCCGCCCATGATGGACCACGTGCGATCCTGCGCGGTCGGCGAGAGCAGCAGCATCCCGCGCGAGCGGGCCTCTCGCAGCCACGCCCAGAGGAAGTCGCGACCGTGCCCGCTGCCGCCGTGCAGCGCGACGATCAGGGGGGCCGGTGTCCCGCCCTCGTGCGTCTCCGGCACGTAGAGCGAGAGACCGCCCCGGCCGGCCCGGTCGTTCCGCGCGTGGAGGACCCCCACCCGCGGCTCGTCCTGGGCCAGCGCCCGCTCCCGCAGCCGCGCGGTCAGCGCCACGTCGTCGCGCCACGCCGGCTCGAGGAACCAGCGGCTCACCGGCTCCAGCACCGGGCAGAGCGGATAGAGCGCCTCCTGCAGCGGCGCCATGCGGCGGAGGGTGCGGTAGAGCTCGATGGGCCCGCCGGTCTCCGCGGCGCGCGCGAAGGCGTCGATCAGGTCGAGGGCCTGCTGCGCGACCAGATGGAGGCGCTCGCGCAGGAAACGGAGATCGTCCGGCCACTCCGCGGAGTCGAGCGCGTGGAGCGCGCCCCCCACCGGCTCCCGGTGAGGGGTCAGTCGTTGCGCCAGCGTCGACGCGCGGGGCGGGAACAGATGGCGCTGCACCCACTCCACCCGGTCGAGGGCGCCGAGCAGGGCCGACAGCAGCCCCCCCGTCACCTCGGCGCAGGCGGGCGGGAGCATGGGCTAGACGGCGCGGCGGTCGAGGAATGCGCGGAGCGCGCGGCCGCAGGCCGCGCCGTGCGAGCAGGGCAGCCCGTGCCGAGCGTCGGCGAAGACCTGCAGCTCCGAGCCCCGGATCCCCGCGTGGATCTCCTCCATCACCGCGAGGGGCACGAAGGGGCTCTGCGCGGGGGCGAGCAGGAGCGTGGGCACGCGGATCCCGACCAGCCGCGGCGACAGGTCGGCGCCGATCAGCAGGTCGGCGAGGTCGAGCACCGAGTCGGGCGAGGCCTCGGCCTGGGCGCGCTCGAACCAGCGCCACTGCCCGTCCGTCACCCCCGCCCGGTCGAGGCGCAGCGGCGTCATCATCTCCGCCCAGGCCGCCATCCCGCGCGCGCAGATGAACTCGCGCCACTCCCGCGCCCGCTGGATGGAGCCGCCGCGATGCGAGGCGTTGGAGGCGGTCAGGCTCACGAGCGCGTCCGGGTGCCGGCTCGCGAGCGCGAGCCCGACGGTGCCCCCCAGCGACTCGCCCACGAAGTGGAAGCGTCCCTCGCCGGCGGCCCGCGCCACCGCGAGCGCGTCCTCCACGAGGCCGTCCAGCGACCA
>JBGQHJ010000015.1:0-54052 GCA_041497895.1 Methylomirabilia bacterium | reverse complement strand
CCGCCAGCCCGACCATCAACCCCTGCTCGCCGAACTCCCCTATGCCCTGCCGCGGCGCCGCTTCCAGGAGTGACCGGAAGGTATTGACCCTTGCCCCTCCTCCACGCGTTCAGTGACCGGGAGGTACTGACACCTGGCCGTCAGGTCTTACATTCCGACATTTTCCGGGCGCGCGATGACTCTCACCGCCAGGCGGAAAAATGTCGGAATGTAAGACCTGACCCCGCTCACGCGAGGAGGAGGCAGGCGGCGCCGGCGCAGGCGAGGAGGGCGGCGGCGAGGCGGCGGGCGAGGTCGGGCTCGCCGAAGAGGGTGCGGCCCAGCAGCACCGCGAGGACCGCGGACATGCGGCGGATCGCGTTGACGTAGGCCGCGGAGGCCATGGTGAGCGCGGTGGTCTGCATCCCGGTGCCGGTCACGCCCAGCAGCCCGTGGCTCACCACCGTGACGAGGTTGGCGGGCCGTACGCTCTCGGCCAGATCGCGCGGCGCGGTCGCGAGCACGATCAGGGTGGTGAGGAGCGCGGTCGCCCCGTGCGAGGCGACCAGATAGCTCGGCGGTCCGAGATGGCGCGCGCCGTAGCGGTCCACCGCGGCGAGGAAGCCCAGCAGGAACGCGGCGCCGAGAGCGTCGAGCGCGTCCCCTCGCGCGAACAGCGCCCGGATCCGGACCAGGCGCCCGCCGGTGCCGCCGGAGAGGCTCACGGTGCCGGTGAGGGAGAGCGTGAGGCCGATCCAGCCGAGCGCGCTCGGCAGCCCACCCGAGAGCACCGCGTCCGGCACGATGGTGAAGATCGGGCTCAGCGCGAGGATCGGCCCGACGATCGAGATGTCGCCGCGCGCGCTCGCCCGCGCGAGGAGCCCGCTCATGCCGAGCACGAGGAGGCAGGAGGCGGCCACCGCGGGCCAGACCGGGCCCGGCGCGGTGAACGGGTGCCCGGAGACCACGAAGAACACCACCCACGCCGCGCAGGCCACGCCCTGGGTCCAGGCGACGATCACCAGCGGGGGAATGTCCCGCGCGCGGCCCTTGACGACGGCGAACTGGACGGCCTGGGTGAGGGCCGCGCCGAGCGACAGCAGGAACCAGGTCAGACGAGCTCGACGCGGGCGACCCCGCTCGCCTCGAGCGCGGCCGCCATCGCGGCCACCTCCTCCGCGGAGGGTGGCAGCACCGGCGGACGCACCAGCGCGCTCCGGAACAGCCCGCGCAGGGCCATGCCCTCCTTCATCCGCGCGTGCGCGTCGCCCGAGGGCTCGCCGGCGCCGTAGACCGCCTCCTTCACCGGCCAGATGCGGTCGTTGATCGCGCGGGCGCGGGAGAGGTCGTCGGCCTGCATGGCGGTCATGAGCTCGTAGGTCAGCTCCGGGATCAAGCTCGCGCAGCCGACGAGCGTGCCGTCCAGGCGGTGGACGAAGGTCGGGAACAGGTACTCGTCCATGCAGTTGAGCAGCGAGACGTGCGGCGCCTCGGCGCGCAGGGCCCGGATGTCGCGCTCGTACCGGCCGAGGTCGCGCTCGCCCATCTTGAAGCCCTTCACCTGAGGCAGCCCGGCGAGGCGCACCATCAGGCGCGTGGAGTAGGAGACCCGGGTGCTGGCCGGGTAGACGTGCACGATGATGTCGAGCCCGCTCTCGGCCCCGATGGCCTTCACGTACTCGTAGACCGCGTCCTCCCGGACCCCGAAGCGCAGCCACATGTGGCACGGCATGACGTCGATGGTGTCGGCGCCGGCGTGGGCGGCGGCGCGGGCGTGCTCGATCGCCTCGAAGGTGCCCTCCGAGCAGACCGCGGACACGACGCGCACCCGCCCCGCCACCGCCTCGGCGACGATGCGCGTGACCTGGGCGCGCTCCTCGGGCAGGAGCGAGCCCACCTCGCCGGTGTGGCCGTTGGTCATCACCGCGGTCACCCCGCGGCAGCCCGCGAGCCAGCGCGCGAAGCGGGCGAGGCCTTCCTCGTCGATCTTGTAGTCGTCGCGAAACGGGATGGCCATCGCGGGGATGACTCCGTGGAATGCGCGGCTCGCGGTCATCGGTGGGCTCCTCTGCGGAGACCGTACCCGAGGAGTCGACGCCAGGTCAAATCGGTTCGGCCGTCTGGCTTACCGGCTCAGAAGCGGCGCTCTTGACGTGCCGCGCGACCGCCGCCAAGATTGCGGCCGGGAGGCCATCCATGCCACGCGCATCCTTCGGGCTCATCCTGGCCAATCGGGCGGTCGTGCTCGGCGCGATCCAGGCGCGCGATCTCATCGAGCTGTCGCAGCAGGCGGAGGCCTCCGGGGTCTTCGACGCCCTCTGGGTGGGCGATAGCCTGCTCGCCAAGCCGCGCCTCGAGGCGGTCGCGCTGCTCTCGGCCCTCGCGGGCGCCACCTCGCGGCTGCGGCTCGCGGTCGGCTGCATGGCCACGTTCGTCCACCGCCACCCGCTGCTGTTCGCGCAGCAGTGGGCGAGCCTCGACGTGCTCTCGGGCGGGCGCGCCTGGCTCGCGGTGTGCCTGGGCGGGCCGGACGAGCAGAGCGCCGCGCAGGCGCTCGAGCATCGGGTGATGGGGATCCGCTCGAGCGAGCGGGTCGGGCGCATGGAGGAAGGGATCCAGATCCTCCGGAAGGTCTTCACCGGAGAGAAGGTCTCCCACCAGGGAGCGTTCTACCAGTTCGAGGGCGTGAAGATCGAGCCGCGCCCGGTCCAGCAGCCGTGTCCGATCTGGATCGCGAGCAACCCGACCGGCCTCACCTGGAAGGGCGGAGCGAGCGCCTCGGACGCCGCGGTGGAGCGCGGGTTCCGGCGGGTCGCCCGCTTCGCGGACGGCTGGATGACCAACAAGGTGACGCCGGCCCAGTTCCGCGAGCAGTGGGCGCGCATCGCGCAGATGGCGCGCGAGGAGGGCCGCAACCCCGACGCGCTCGGCAGCGCGCTCTACCACAACATCAACATCAACGAGGACCGCCAGCAGGCGCTCGAGGAGAGCAAGACGTTCCTCGACACCTATTACACCTCCAAGTTCTCGCCCGCCTTCGTCGAGGGCTGGACGGTGGCGGGCAGCCCGGCCCAGTGCATCGCCCAACTGCGCGAGTACGTGGCGGCGGGGCTCACCCACATCTCGCTCCGTCTCACGTCGTGGGACCAGCGCGGTCAGCTCAAGCGCTTCCTGGGCGAGGTCGCCCCCGCCCTCGCCGGCGGCCGCTGAGGGGCGCCGCCTCGGGCATGCGCGTCACGACGACCCGCGGGCTGGCCGTCGCGATCGGCCTGCTCGTCGCCGCGCTCCTGGTGGACGCCGCGGCCACGATCTACAACATCCGTGAGGTCGCCACCAACGTGGAGTGGGTCTCGCACACCCACGAGGTGCTGGCCAAGCTCGAGGCGGCGCTCTCGAGCCTCGAGGATGCCGAGACCGGCCAGCGCGGGTACCTCCTCACCGGGGAGCCGGCCTATCTGGAGCCGTACCGCGACGCGGTGAGCCGCTTCCCGGTCCAGCTGGCCGAGCTGCGGCAGCTCACCCTCGACAACCCCGCCCAGACCGCGCGCCTGCTGCGGGTCGAGCAGCTCGCGGGCGAGCGGCTGACCATCCTCCGGCGCGCCATCGACGTCTTCGAGGCCGAGCCCGATCGGGCGCGCGCGCTCTCGGCCGCGCGGCGGTCGGGGCTGAGCGGGGAGGGCAAGCGGGTCATGGACACGCTCCGGGACGAGGTGGCTCAGATGCAGCGCGCCGAGCGGGAGCTGCTGCAGGAGCGCGCGGCCACCTCCCGCGCCGGCGCCCGCACCGCGCTCGCCACGACGCTCGTCGCGCTCGCCCTGGGCCTGGGCCTCGTGGCCCTCGTCATCTGGCTGTTCGCGCGCAACCTGGCGGTGCGCCAGCGCGCGGCCGGGGTGCTCCACGCCGAGCGCGAGCGCTTCCGCGCCACGCTGACCAGCATCGGCGACGCGGTGATGGTGACGGACACGCACGGGCGGGTGACCCTGCTGAACCCGGTGGCGCGGGCCCTCACCGGCTGGGAGGGCGACGCGATCGGCCGACCGATCGAGGAGGTCTTCCGGATCGTCAACGAGGAGACCCGCGACACGGTGGAGAACCCGGTGACCAAGGTGCTCCGGGAGGGCGCGGTCGTCGGTCTCGCGAACCACACGGTCCTGATCGGGCGCGATGGCCACGAGATCCCGATCGACGACCGCGCCGCGCCGATCCACGACGGGCGCGGCCGGCTCGCGGGGGTGGTGCTCGTGTTCCGGGACATCACGGAGCGGCGCGCCGGCGAGCGGGCGCTCCGGGACAACGATCGCCGCAAGGACGAGTTCCTGGCCATGCTGGCCCACGAGCTGCGCAATCCGCTCGCGCCGATCCGGAACGCGGCCCACACCCTGGGGCTGCTCGGGAACCCCGACGATCGGGTGCAGTGGGTGTCGGGCGTCATCGAGCGGCAGGTGGAGCTCATGACGCGGCTGGTGGACGACCTGCTCGACGTTTCCCGCATCACCTCGGGCAAGATCGCGCTGCGGCGCGAGCCGGTCGCGATCGGCGCGGTGATCGCCCAGGCGGTCGAGACCGCGCGCCCGGCCGCCGAGAGCCGCAAGGAGACGCTCGAGGTGGCGGTGGCCGCCGACGTGGGCTGGGTGGACGGCGACCGGGCGCGCCTCGTCCAGGCGGTGGGCAACCTGCTGGACAACGCGATCAAGTATACCGAGGAGGGCGGGCACATCCGGCTGAGCGCCCGCGCGGAGGCGGACGAGGTCGCGATCGCGGTGCGCGACACCGGCGTCGGCATCCCCGCCGATCTCCTCCCGCACGTGTTCGACCTGTTCACCCAGGCGGACCGCTCGCTCGAGCGCCGTCAGGGCGGGCTCGGCATCGGCCTCACCCTGGTGCGGCGACTGGTCGAGATGCACGGAGGCCGCGTGGAGGCGGCCAGCGAGGGGCCGGGGCGCGGCAGCGAGTTCGCCATCCGCCTGCCGCGCCTGGCCCTCGACGCCCCGGTGCCCGCCCCGGCGCCCGCGCCCGACCGGCCGTCCGGTCCGGCGCGCCGCGTGCTGGTGGTGGACGATCAGCCGGACTCGACCGACTCGCTGGCCCTGCTCCTGCGCCTCCGGGGCCACGAGGTCCGGACCGCGTCGGATGGATCGAGCGCGCTCGAGGAGTTCGTGCGCTACCGGCCGGAGGTGGTCTTCCTGGATCTGGGCCTGCCCGGCCTGAGCGGCTACGACGTGGCCCGGCGGCTCCGGGCGATGCCGGAAGCGCGGGACGTGCGGCTGGTGGCGCTCACCGGCTACGGGACCGAGGCCGACCGCGAGCGGACCCGGGCCGTCGGCTTCGACGTCCACCTCGCGAAGCCGGTGGACCCGCACGCGGTCGAGTCGCTCCTGGCCTCCTAGCTATCGTGAGCCGGGCCGCCTCACAGGCCGCGGCGCTTGAGGAAGCTGCTGAACCAGGGGCCCACGTAGTTCTCGTGCGCGCTCTTCCGGATCGTCTCCTTGAGCGCGCCCGACTGATGCTGGTTGATACTCTCCGCGACGATCGTGAGGGTCTTGGCGCTCTGCTGGTAGCGCCACCAGAACCAGGCGAGGCCGCCTCCGCTCGCGAGCACCATCGCGCCCAGCATGACCACCGCCGAGATCAGCGCGGCCTGGGTGCGGGTGGGCAGGCCCTCGGTCATGCCCTGCCGGGCGCCGCGCATCGCCTGGAGCATCACCTGATGGGTGAGGCCGCCGAATCCCGCCTGGTTCATGGGATCGTCGGCGCCCTCGGCCGCGCCCTTGATCAAGGCCTGAGACATGTTGCGCCCGATGTCCTGAAGCTCCGCCTGCATCGGCCCCTTGAGCCCGGCCACCAGCGAGGCGATGAGCTGCTCGCCCATCTGCCGAGCCAGGCGCTGGGTGGCCGGGTTCACGTCGCGCTCGATCGAGTCACGCAGGGTGGTGGTGGTGGCGAGGATGCTGCCGGTGGCGATCTTCCGCAGCTCGCCCTCGAGCTGATCGCCCGCGGACTTGACCAGCGCCTGGACGGTGCCGTCACCGCTCCGGTGGAGGCTCTCCATGGCCTGCGTCACGAGCAGGTCGACCTGCTGCCGCATCTCGGGCGAGCCCAGGCGGGCCTGGAGCGCGTCCATCGCCGAGCCGGTCATCTCGCGCGCGGCCCGGGCCAGGGCCGGGTCCTCGAGGCTCCCGCGCAAGGTTTGCCGCAGCGGCTCCTGGAGGCCGGGGATGCCTTCGCGCACCCCCTGCATGGCGCCGGCGGCCGCGCTCTGCCCGGCGCCGTGGATGAAGTCCTGGGATACGCAGCCGCCGTGGGTCGCGGCGAGCAGCAGCGCGAGCGTGATCAGCCAGAAGGCACCGCGGCGGGTGGGGGACGTCGTGGCCATGCGTGTGGTCTCCAGGGTGCGGTCGAGGTTCGTGGCCCATTCGTGTAACACAGTGATTGTGCTGCCGCAAGACGCGGCATAGACTGTTGGGACATTTTTCCGGGGGAGGTCGCTTGAGCAGTCCCGCGGTGCACGACGGCACGATGGTGGACGACTCGATCGCGGTGAGCCAGGGGCCGAGCGCCTCCACCCGCACGCTCGTGCAGTTCGCGTTCCTCGTTGCGCTGGGCGCGCTGCTCTTCAACTTCCACGGCATCTCGATGCATCTGACGCCGTGGTCGCAGGCCATCGTGAACGCGATCGTGAAGTACACCTACGATCAGACCGGCCAGGACAAGACCCTGGTGGTGCTCTTCCGCGAGGAGAACCTCGCCACCCTGCGGGAGTCGTTCCCGATCTCCTACGCGCGTCACGCCGAGGTGCTCGAGGCGCTGGCGGTCTACGAGCCGTCCGCGGTCTTCGTGGACTTCGCGTTCATCGACAAGCGTCCCGGGCAGGACGTGGCCCCGCTCAGCGAGGCGATCTGCGCCCTGCAGTCGTCGGGGATCGCGGTGTACCTGGCCGCCTCGCCGCTCGCGGGAAAGGCCGGCGGCGACGGGCTGCGCGACGGGCTCGACCGGAGCTGCTTCACCCCGGTCGACGTGCAGATGGACGCCGAGACCGGGGTGAGCGGGGTGCTGACCTACCGGGTGTGCCGGAGCACCGCGGCCTCGTGCGAGCCGTCGAACCTCTACTGGACGCCCGCCTTCAAGATCGCGGCCCCCCAGGTGGGCCTCGCGCGGGCCGACGCCCAGCAGATGGAGATCATCTGGGGCAACCGCGTCTCCAAGCTGAACGGGTCCTGGATGGACTGCGCGAACGACGGCACCCTCGTGCACCTGCGCCAGATGCTCAAGGAGAACCCGCTCGCGTCGAAGCGGAAGTGTCCCCACACCGACACCATCTCGGTGGTGCACCTGCTCGGGCGCTTCGACCAGAAGCTGAAGGACGAGGTCGTCAAGGGCCGGACCGTGTTCTACGGGGGCAGCTTCGAGATGGCGGGCGATCGGGTCATCTCCCCCGTCTTCGACGATCTGCCCGGCGTCTACCTGCACGCGATGGCCTACGACAACCTCCTCACGTTCGGCCGCGACTACAAGCGCGCCGAGCAGCACGGGCTCTCGCTCTCCCGCGTGGTCAACGGCCTGCTCCTGCTCTTCACGATCGTGCTGCTGCTCCTGGTGGACAAGCCGCCCGCCTTCGCGCGCCGCTTCCTCGGCCGGATCGGCGCGGTGAGCCCGCGCCTCAAGTGGGCGACCCTGGCGGTGGCGGTGGGGTGCGTGGCCCTCACCGCGTTCACCCGGACGAGCGTGCTCGCGATCCTGCTCCTGGTCCCGCTGCTCCTCGGGGTGGTGGCGGTGCTGCACCTGGCCGCGACGCATCCGGAGCGCCGCCCGTCCGCCCGCCAGTTCCTGTGGTCCGGGCTCCTCGGGGTGATGATCCTGATCGGCGCGGTCCTGCTGTTCCTGGGGGTCGACGCGCGGTACGGCATCGAGGCCGCCCTGCTGCTGGTGGTGCTGCCCGGCTACTTCGTCTACAAGGCGCTGGTCGCGCGCGACGTGCTGTTCGTGGCCACCACCGTGCTGCTGATCGGCGCCGCGGTGGTGAGCTTCCTGCCCCCGATCAACCTGGGCCCCCGAAACATCGTGGCCTACGTGGCGTTCTTCGAGGTGGCCCGGACCCTCATGCGGCGTGCCGACGACGCGGCCCGTCGGTACTTCGCGCTGCGGCGCGAGCAGCCCGATCCGGAGAGCTGGGGAGTCGGCGCGGGCATCCTGCGAGCGATGGACTGGATCTTCGCCCTGTGCATCAGAGGCGACGAGGAGGAGGCAATACATGAGGCGACGGCTCGATCGGTGGCGTGAGGCGGCGGTGACGGCGGTGGCCCTGGCGGTGGCGAGCGCCGGGTGGACGCCCGCGGTGTCGGCGCAGGCGGTGCCCGGCGCGGAGGCGTTCAACATCGTCGGGCTGCGCATGAGCCGGGTCACGCTCTACAAGGACTGCAGCATGGACAAGGGGGTCGCGTTCTCGCGGGAGGATCTCGAGAAGCGCAAGCCGTGGCGGGCCACCACCGACGCCAAGACCGCGGTCTACTACTGGGTGAAGATGGACGGCGCCGACTACTGCGTGAAGGCCTTCGCGGTCGAGACCGATCGGGTGGTCCCGGTGGTGAAGGACGAGGAGTGCCGGACCCGCGTGGCCGGGCGCCCGCCCAAGACCGGCGCGGTGCGCGGCGTGGGCGAGAACTGCAATTGAGTCGTCCCGGGGTGCGGCTCCACTGGGTGCTGATCGGGTTCCTCGCGGCCGGCTGTGCGGGCGGGACGGGAGGTGAGGGCGCCAGGCCCGTCTCGTGGGCGCCCGACTGGCTTCCCGGTAAGGCGAGTACCACCCCGGTGCTCGCCCGGGTCAAGGCCGGACCCTACGAGGCCTCGAGCCTCGCGGTGGGCGAGGAGAAGGATCTCGCGCAGCATCGGGGCGACGCGCTCGGCTTCGTGCGATCGGCCGCGCTCGAGCAATACCTCAACGAGACGCGGCGCCGTCTGCTCCTGGCCTCCGGCAAGACCGGCGTGCCGGGGCGGGTGGTGATCCTCGCCAATCCCGGCTTCGAGGCGTTCTCGTCGCCGGACGGCAACGTCTACGTGGCGATGGGCCTCCTCGAGTCGCTCGAGAGCGCGGACGAGGTCGCGGCCATCCTCGCCCACGAGCTGTCTCACGTGCTGCTGGCCCATCACAGCTCGGACCTGCTCGGCGACGTGCAGCGCAAGGGCCAGGCGCTCTACGAGATGGGAATCGGCGCCAAGACCGCGCTCGCCGGCCAGCGCACCGTCTCCAAGAGCGACTCGCGGAGCATGACCAACGTGCAGCTCGCCACCGACGCCACCGACAAGCTCGTGCTCCCCGCCTGGAGCCGTGGGCAGGAGCGCGAGGCCGACCTGCTCGGGATGGATCTGCTGGTGGAGAGCCACGTGGCCGGCACCGCGATGGTGAGCATGCTCGAGAAGCTCCAGGCGTGGGAGCAGGCGAACAAGGAGTCCGACGACGCCTTCTCGGCGCGGCTGCAGCAGGCCTCCCAGCGCAACGTCAACGAGACGGTGGGCGTGGTCTACCAGCGGCTGATCGACACCGTCTCGGTGAACCACCCCAAGACCTCCGAGCGCATCGAGGACGCGGCGCAGTACTTCGAGCGCTTCTACGGCACGCGCCCCCCGGTGGAGCCTCAGGCCGGGCCGTGGAAGGCGGTGCGCGGCCGTCCCGAGGTGGCCCAGGTGCTGGCCAACTACAAGCGCGCCTTCCAGGCCCGCCGCCTGCTCGATCAGGGCAAGGCCCAGGAGGCGTACACCACGGTTCGCGTCGCCGCGGTCGGGCGCACCGACGCCTATCCCAACTGGGTGCTGGCCCACTCGGCGGCGGCGATCGGACGGCAGGCCGAGGCGGTCGAGGCCTTGCGGCGGGCGGTCGGCTCGCCGGAGCCGGTGCCCCTCGTGTACGAGGACCTCATCTTCGCGTACGAGCGGACCGGCAACGTCCCGGTCGCGCTCCAGTGGACCGATCAGGCCTCGAAGGTCTTCGCGGGCGCGGCGCGCTTCAGGCCCCACAAGATCCGGCTCCTGCGCAAGGCCGGGCGCGTGGCAGAAGCGCAAACCCTCACGGTGGACTGCGCGCTCAACGGCAGCACCGAGCTCAAGCGGGCCTGCCAGGAGGCCAACCAGACGCCGGCCGGGGCGGCGGCTCGATAACGGGCCATCTGCTTCGTTGACGCCCTCGGCCGCGCGCTCGCCCGACGTACAGTCGCGTCAGCCGGTCAGGTCGAGGACCATCGCGGCGTGGTCGCTCGCGGCGCGGCGGCCCCAGTCGTAGCGGAAGGCCTCCAGGCGCGGACGTAGCGCGCCGTTGAGGAAGGCCTGGTCGATCCGGAAGCCGTTGCCCCCGTTCGGCGAGTACCACGTGTATGCGCGCGCGTCCCCGCGCAGGTGCCGGAAGGCGTCGATCCACCCCGCCTCGTGGAGCCCGCGCATCCAGCCGTCCTCGACCCGGTTGAAGGCCGGCACCTCCTCGTCGAGCCCGATCCGGCCCGAGTTGGTGTCGCCCAGGAACACCGCGGGCCCGGGCCAGGTGCGGCGCGCGGTCTCGAGCACCGCGTCGAGGTAGGGGTACTTGCGCCCGGTGACCCGGTTGGGGACGTGCATCACCCCGACGACGAGCGGGGTCGGGGACTGGATCCGGGCGAGGAGCCAGCGGCCGGGCTCGACGGGCGCGGTGGCCAGGCGCATGCGCCGGAGCGGCCAGCGCGAGGCCAGCAGCAGGCCGTTGACCGCGGGGCGCGCGGGGTCGGCGGTGGTGCACTGGTAGGCGAGGCCGCGCGCGGCGAGGGCGCGCGCGAGCTCGCCGCTCGGCGGGGTGCCGCGGAACTCGCAGAGCGCCACCGCGTCGGCTCCCCAGGTCGAGATCCGTCGTGCGATGGCGGCGGCGCGGACGCCGCCGCCGTGTCGGATGTTCCAGAAGACGACTCGCATCGGCGTCCCGCTACTTGTCGAGCCACACCTCTTGCAGGCGGCAGCAGTTGTAGGTCACCTGGTTCAGGATCAGGTTCTTCACGTAGGGGTAGTGCGCGAAGCGATCGGTGCGCCAGCCCATGGTGGGCCGGGCCGCGTCCTCCTCGAGCTTCTTCTGGATCTGCGCCACGAGGGCGACGCGCTTCGGCAGGTCGGTCTCCTGCGACTGCTGATCGATCAGCCGACCCACCTCCTCGTTGCAGTAGTCGCCGTAGTTGCGCGGGGAGCCGCACGAGAAGTTCTCGTAGAAATTCGCGTCGGGATCGTCGACCCCGAGCCCGGTGAGGTTGGCGCCGATCTGGAACTCGCGGCGCGTCACCATCGGGTGCCACTGGGCGGTGTCGATCTGCTTGAGGGTGGCCTCCACGCCGACCTGCTTGAGGTCGCTGACCACGAAGCCCGCGAAGTCGAGGTAGATGGCGATCGCGCGGGTGACCAGCTCGACCTTGAGCGGGTTCCCCGGCCCGAAGCCCGCCTCGGCCAGCAGCTTCCTGGCCTGCGCCCGGCCCGCGGCGGCCCCGCCGTACCCGGGCAGCTGGTTCAGGTCCCGGTCGAGGAGACCCCATACGCCCCAGGGCTTCGGGGCCAGGGAGGCTCCGATGACCGCGGCTCCGCGATGCACGGTCAGGGTGTAGGTGCGCCGATCGATCGCGAAGCTGAGCGCGCGACGGACCTTGACGTTGTCGAAGGGCGGCTTCCTGGTGTTCAGGAGCAGGTTCTCGCTGACGTTGCTCGCGGTCTCGGTGAGGACCATGCCCGGCACCGCCTTCTTGAGCTGCTCGGCGATGGAGAGCGTGGTCTCGCCCGGGTAGGCCACGTCGATCTGGCCGGCCTGCAGCGCGGCCACCCGGGTGCCGCGCTCCACGATCACGGTGTAGCGCACCCCGTCGAGGTAGGGGCGGCCCTTGACGAAGTAGTCCGGGTTGCGCACCAGCTCCACCGACTGGCCGCGCTTCCACTCCTTGAACTTGAACGGCCCGGTGCCGATGCAGCGCGAGCGGTGCTCGGCCAGCGGCACGTGGGCCGGGAGGACGGGGGAGTATCCGGAGGCGAGCATCGCCACCAGCGAGGGCTGTGGCCGCTTCAGGCGGAAGACCACCGTGTAGGGGTCCGGCGCCTCGATCGCGTCGACGTTGGCGTACCACTCCTTCCGCGGGTTGATCCGAAGCTTGGCCGGCGCGTCGGCGGCCTCGCGCACCACGTCGAAGGTGAACTTCACGTCCTTCGAGGTGAAGGGCTGGCCGTCGTGCCACTTGACGTCGCGTCTCAGGAAGAAGACGAGGTTGCGGTAGTTGTCCTGCCAGGACCACTTCTCGGCCAGCTCGGGGACGATGGTCTCCATGCGCCCGAGCCGCCTGGTCTGGTCGTACATCACCAGGTTGCTGTAGCACGGCATCGCCGGCCACGTGACCGAGTTGGTCGCGGACTCGTGGATGGCGAAGCCCTGCGGCAGGTCCTCGCGCAGCACCGGGCGGAGCACGCCGCCGGGCTTGCCCTCGCGGATCACGGGCGCGGGGGCCTGCGCCGCGGCGGGAGCGACGGCAAGGGCCACGGTCAGGGTCACGAGGAGTCCGGAGATACGTGTGGCGCTGGACATGGCGGAGTCTCCCTGGGGGGTGCGGCTCGAAATCCCCCTCACCCCACCCTCTCCCCCGGGACGGGGGAGAGGGTGGGAGGAGAATCGTGGCGGATCAGACGGTGACGGGCTTGTACACCGGCATGCGCCACTCGGGGAAGCGGCGGTCGGCGCCGCGCACCACGTTCATGTACGCGGTGAGCAGGCGCTGGGTGATGGGGCCCACCCCGCCGTCGCCCAGGGGGAACCGGTCCACCGAGAGGATCGGGGTGATCTCGTAGCCGCTGCCGCAGAAGAACGCCTCGTCGGCCACGTACAGCTCGGTGCGCGCGATGTCGCGCTCGACCACGTCCATGCCGAGCGCGGGCGCCACCGCGTCGATCAGGGTGGTGCGGGTGATCGACTCAAGGATGTCGCTGGTGATCGGCGGGGTGATGAGCTTGCCCCGGCGCACCATGAAGAAGGTGGCCCCCGAGCCCTCGGCGACCGTGCCCTGCTGGTTCAGGAAGATGGGCGCGTCGTAGCCGTCCGCCTTGGCCTGGAGCGTGGCCAGCCGCCCGTTCTGGTAGTTGGCGCCGCACTTCAGGCGAATCGGGATCGCGTTGTCGTGGGTGCGCTGCCAGGACGTGATGCAGCAACGCAGGCCGTCGCCGTCGGAGATCCGGCCGCGCCGACGCGGATTGATGTAGAGGCCCGTCGGGCCGGTCGAGTCGAGCCCGGGCGCGGAGACATAGGCCACGAGGTGCATGTGGACGTCCTCGCGGATCTCGTTGCCGCGCAGGACCTCGCGCACCGCCTCGTAGATGTCCATGTCGCTGTAGGGCACCGTGAAGCGCATCATCTTCATGGACTCGCGCAGGCGCGCGAAGTGCTCGGCCAGCCGGAAGCAGTAGAGCTCGCCGTCCGCCTCGTTCCAGTACGCCCGCAGGCCCTCGAACACGTTGGTCGCGTAGAACACGGCCGCGCTGTTCACGGGCAGGACGGCCTCGGCCTGGGCGACGAGTCGCCCGTTCATCCAGATCTTCAACTCTTTCGCCACGATGGGATCCTCCGTTGTCGGCGCCCCCGCGATGCGGCGCCCGACCGCAGAGAGGATATCACCGTTGGCCGGCCAGGTGGGAGAGCAGCAGGCGGGTGGCCGCCTCGGGGGCCTCGTCGGTCACGAAGTGCCCCACGCCCGGCAGGACCTCGAAGCGGAACGGGCCGGTCACGAAGTCGGCGGTGAACCGGGCCGCCGAGGGCCCGACGGTGGCGTCGCGGTCGCCCCAGACGTAGAGCGTCGGCACCGTGACGGGCCCCACCTCGACCTGGGTGAGGCTCCCGGCCGCGCGGTACCATCCGAGCGCGGCCTCGAGCGCGGCGGGCTCGCCCAGGATCGACACGTACTGGGCGATGGAGGCCTCCGGGACACCCTGGTCGGCGAGGCGGCTCCGGAGCCGCCGGGCCCCGTCTTCCAGCAGGCGCGGGCCGGTGGTCGGGTCGTGGAAGATCCGGTGGTGGCGGGAGCGGTGCTGCTGATCGTCCGCGTTCTCCTTGAACGCCCGGCGGAAGGCGGCCGGGTGGGGACGTGAGAGGACCGTGAGCGAGCGGAGCCGCGAGGGGTGGCGATGGGCGGTTACCCACGCGACGTGGCCGCCCCAGTCGTGCCCCACGAGGTGAAACGGCCGCGCGGCCGAGCCGGACGCATCCGCCAGGTCGAGGACGTCCTGGACCAGCCGGTCGATGCCGTAGGCGGCCAGGTCCCGGGCCGGGTCCGGCCGGACAGCGGGGGAGTAGCCGCGCTGGTCCGGGGCGACCGCGCGATACCCGGCCGCGCCCAGCGCGGGGACCTGATGCCGCCAGGCGTGACGGCTCTGCGGGTAGCCGTGTAGCAGCAGGACCAGCTCGCCACCGGTGGGGCCGGCGGTGTCCGCGGTGAACTGGCCCTGGGGCGTCGCGATCACGCGGCGAGCTCGGTCCAGACGGTGAACCCGGTCAGGGTGGTGCTGCCGAACGAGGTGGTGAGGGCCACGTCCACCGCGTCGCGGCCACGGGCCATCAGGACACGGCCGATGCGGGGCTCGTTGTGGCGGGCGTCGAGCGTGTACCACGCGTCGCCCAGGTAGGCCTCGAGCCAGGCGGAGAAGTCCATCGGGTTCGGGTCGCGCGGCACCCCGATGTCGCCCAGGTAGCCGGTGGCGTAGCGGGCCGGGACGTTGAGCGCGCGCAGGAACGTGATGGTCAGGTGCTGGAAGTCGCGGCACACGCCCTGGCGCTCGGTGAAGACGTCGAAGGCGGTCTTGGTGGGCCGCGAGAACTGGTAGCCGAAGGTCACGTTGTCGTGCACCCAGTCGACGACGGTCTGGACGCGCTCCCAGGTCTCGGGCGTCTTGCCGAAGAGGTCCCAGGCGATGGCCGACATGCGGTCGACCTCGCAGTACCGGCTCGCGAGCAGGTACCGCCAGCACTCGGGGGGCAGCTCCGCCACCGACCGGAGCGGGAGCCCCTCGATGGTCGGCTCGGGCCGGCCCGAGTCCTCGACGACGTTGTCGTAGCGGAGTCGCAGCGCGCCGGCGGGCGCCACGATGCGGGCGGCGCGATTGCCGAACCAGTCCACGAAGCTCTCGACCGAACCGACCGGGTCGGCCTGGATGGCTTCCGGCTGCCGCAGCGCGCGGGCCACGTCCGGATGCACGTAGAGCATCAGCAGCATCGGGGTGGGCCGCGGGACCTCGAAGGTCAGCTCGTGGCCGATGCGGATCCGCATGCACGCACGGTATCCGGCCCGGAGGGGCCGGTCAATCGCAACGACGGCGCTTCTGGTAACATGTTCGCCGATGCTCAGGAAGCGGGCAGGCTCACGCGCGGGCGCCCCATGACCTACTGTGTCGGCATCTGGACCAAGGACGGCCTCGTCATGGCGTCCGACTCCCGGACCAACGCGGGCCACGACCAGGTCAACGTCTCGCGCAAGATGCACACGTTCGTCCAGCCGGGCGAGCGCGTGTTCATCCTGCTCAGCAGCGGGAGCCTCTCCTGCACCCAGTCGATCATCACGCTGCTCAAGCGCGACTTCGATCAGGGCAAGGGGCTGGCCCAGGCCCCGTCGCTCTACGACGCGGCCCGGGTGATCGGCGAGCAGGTGCGGCGCGTCTCCGACATGGACCGCGACGCGCTCGAGCGTGACGACTTCAAGTTCAACGTCAACCTGGTGCTGGGCGGGCAGGTGAGGGGAGAGTCGCCGGGCCTCTTCATCATCTATCCCCAGGGCAACCCGCTGCAGGCCAGCGAGGACTCGCCCTATCTGCAGATCGGCGAGACGAAGTACGGCCGGCCCATCCTCGACCGCGGCATCCGCTTCCACCGCACCACCCTGGAAGAGGCGGCCAAGTACGCGCTGCTGTCGCTCGACTCGACCATGCGCTCGAACGTGACGGTGGGCCCGCCGATCGACCTGCTCGCCTACGGGGTGGACGAGCTCGAGATCACCCGGCTCCGCCGCTTTCCCGCGAGCGACCCGGACCTGATCAAGATCGGCATGCGCTGGGAGCAGGCCCTCCGCCAGGCGGTGGGGCGGCTGCCCCAGATCCGCTTCCGGGCCCGGCGCCCGGCCGAGGCCTCCCAGATGCCGCCCGCGGAGACGATCGAGCTCGTCGAGCCGGGCCCGGGCGAGGCCGCGGGCGTCGAGCTGCAGCCGCAGGCCAAGCCCCCATCATCCTGACCGACAAGGAGCGAGCGATGCGCATCTACTACGACATCCGCCTCAGCGACCGGAACATCACGAAGCGCGAGCTGGAGGGGGAGGCGATCGTGAAGGCCGGCCGGTACCTCATCGCCAAGACCCTGCTCGAGCTGGGTGCGGCGACCGTCGACCCGCTCTCCCCGGCCAATCCCCTCATCTTCTCGGCCGGGCCCTTCGCGGGCACGAGCTTCTCCAACGCCAACCGGACCAGCGTGGGCTGCAAGAGTCCGCTCACCGGCGGGGTCAAGGAGGCCAACGGCGGCGGCAGCTTCAGCTACGGGCTGGGCCAGCAGAAGATCTCCGGGTTCACCTTGCTCGGGGCGTCGCCGGACTGGGTGGTGATCCACTTCAAGAAGGACGGCACCATCGAGTTCGACGACGCGAAGCCGTATCTCGGCAAGGGCAACTTCGAGGCTCAGAACATGCTTCACGCCAAGTACGGCAAGAAGGTCACGATCGGGCTGTGCGGGCCGGTGGGCGAGTACCAGGGGTTGATCGCGGGGATCGCCTTCAGCGACAAGGACGGGCGGCCCGCGCGGCTCTCCGCCCGCGGCGGAGTGGGCGCGGTGATGGGATCCAAGAAGGTCAAGGCCATCGTGGTCGACCTCGACAAGATCCCGTCGTTCTCCGATCCGAAGAAGGTCAACGCGGCCATCAAGGACTACGCCAAGATGCTCCAGGCCGACTCCCTGGTGACCAACTTCTACGCCAAGATCGGCACCATGGGCATGGCCGATCTGCAGAACACCCTGGGCGGCCTGCCGGTCCGCAACTTCAGCGCCGGCCAGATGGTGGACGTCTCCAAGGGCGAGAAGTTCAAGATGGGCGGCGAGTACATCAGCCAGCTCAACGTCTCGCGCGGGGGCGAGCACACCCACGCCTGCATGCCCGGTTGCGTGATCCAGTGCAGCAACATCTACGCGGACAAGGACGGCAAGGAAGTGGTCTCGCCCGTCGAGTACGAGACCCTCGGCCTGCTCGGAACCAACTGCGGGCTCAGCGATCCCGACGACCTCGCCCAGATGAACTACATCGCCAACGACCTCGGGGTGGACACCATCGAGCTCGGGGCGATGATCGCGGTGCTGATGGAGGCGGGCCTCGGCCGCTTCGGGGACGTGACATTCATGGCCGACTGCATGGCCGAGATCCGGAAGGGCTCCGAGAAGGGCCGCATCTGGGCCCAGGGCACCGCGAGAGTCGGCGAGCACTACAAGGTCAAGCGCGTGCCGGTCATCAAGAAGCAGGCGATCAGCGCCTACGACCCGCGCGTGGTGGAGGCCACCGGCATCACCATGATGGCCACCGCTCAGGGCGCCGATCACACCGCGGGTAACCTGCCGCGGCTCAAGACTCGCGAGATGCAGGCGCCCGCGATCGTGGAGCAGAGCGTGGCCCACCAGGCGCGCATCGCGGCCAACGACTCGCTCGGCCTCTGCATCTTCGGGATGAGCGTGACCACCCCGAACGTCGAGTTCATCACCAACGCCATCAACGCGGCTCACGGCACCAGCCTCACCCCCGCCTTCTTCGACGCCCTCGGCCGGCAGGCTCTCAAGCTCGAGCACGAGTTCAACCGGCAGGCCGGCTTCACCGCCAAGGACGACGAGCTGCCCGAGTTCTTCTACACCGAGGCGCTGCCCCCGACCAATCACGTGGCGCGCTTCCACGCGTCCGACGTGCAGGGGATGTACGAGCGGCTGCCCACCTGAGCGGATCGGGAGACGACCGGTCTCCCCGGGGCCCCGCCCGCCTCCACCCGGAGCGCGGGAGCGGGGCCCCGACGCGCTCGCCGCCCCTTGACAAGCGGGGCCCGCCAGTTTGTAATGCCGCCCACGCTTCGTTCCCGACCGACGCAGTTTGGGAGGCCGCTCATGTCCCTGCGCAGATCGACCGTGTGGATGTTCCTCGCTTCCGGGCTGATCGCCGCGCTGCTGCTCTCGAGCGCTCAGCCGACGCCGGACGCTCACGCCCAGGCCAAGAAGCTCAAGATCGGCGTGATCTTCGACTACACCGGCCCGCTCGCGGGGGGCGGCTCCGATCTGCACGCGCTCGGCGCCAAGATCATGATCGACTACTTCGCCAAGAAGGGTGGGGTGGAGGGCTACCAGCTCGAGGCGGTCTACGCCGACGCGCAATCCAAGCCCGACGTCGCCATCAACGAGGCGACACGCCTCATCGAGCAGGAAAAGGTGGATATGCTGCTCGGCTTCTACTCCTCGGCCCAGTGCGTGCCGGCGGCCGCGCGCGTCGAGCAGCTCCACAAGTTCATGTGGATCACGACGTGCATCTCCTCGGCGGTGCTCGAGAACCGTCACCTCAAGTATGTGTTCCGGGTACAGCCGAGCGGCCGGCAGTTCGGCCTGATGTCCACCGATTTCATCGCCCAGAACGCCAAGGCCAAGTTCGGAAAGGAGCCCAAGGACCTCAGGGTGGCGATCATCCATGAGGACGGCGCCTACGGGGTCGACGTGTCGAAGGGCAACGAGGAGGGGGCGAAGAAGGCGGGCTTCAACATCGTGCTGAAGGAGGGCTACTCGGCGACCGCTCCCGACCTGGCCTCGCTCGTGACCAAGCTGAAGCGGGCCCGTCCCGACGTGATCTTCCACACCGGCTACAACCCGGACATCTCGTTGTTCCTGCGGCAGTCGCGCGAGCTGGGCCTGCGCTTCAGCGCGCTGGTGGGGCACGGCGCCGGCTATGGCGTCTACGACAAGCTGAAGGAAGCGCTCGGGAAGGACGTGAACTATTTCTTCAACGTCGATCCGATCTCGATCTGGCTGGCCAATCCGGCGGCGCTCAAGCCCGAGCTGCTGCCCTTGATCAAGATGGTGGGCGACGAGTACGAGAAGGCGCGGCCGGGGACCACCATTCGGTCGGCCCACGTGGGCATGGCGGCGTCCAACACCTACGTGTTCATGACCGAGGTGCTGCCGCGCGCGATCAAGAAGTACGGCGGGATCGACGCGGATGCGCTCCGCAAGGCCGCGCTCGAGGTGAACCTGCCCGAGGGTGGCACCATGCTGGGCTTCGGCGTGAAGTTCGAGCCCGAGACCGCCGCGATGGCCGGCCAGAACGATCGCGCCTTCCCGGTGATCATCCAGTACGTGGACGACAAGCCGTACGTGGTGTGGCCCAAGAGCTTGCAGCTCCGCGAGCCGGTGCTGCCCCTGCCGAGCTCGTCACCCTACGCGGCCAACTAGGGAGGCGGAGCGGGCCTCTCGCGTGATCCGTCCCGGCCCGCGGCCGTGCTGACCGTCGAGGGGCTGTCCAAGCGCTTCGGCGGCTTCACCGCCGTGAGCGAGGTCTCGTTCACGGTCGAGAAGGGCGAGATCGTCGGGCTCATCGGGCCCAACGGCTCCGGCAAGAGCACGATCTTCAACCTGCTCTCCGGGGCGCTTCGGCCGAACGCGGGCTCGATCCGTTTCGAGGGCCGTGAGATCGCCGGAGAGGCCCCGCACCGGATCATCAACCTCGGCATCGGCCGCACCTTTCAGATCCCGCGGCCCTTCCGGCGCCTGTCGATCCTCGAGAACGTGGCGCTCGCCGCCTTCTTCGGTCGGGGGCGGGCGTCGAGGCGACAGGCGTTCGAGGGGGCCGCGCGCGCGCTCGAGCTGGTCGGCCTGCCCACCGATCGGGGCGCCACCGTGGACGGGCTGGGGGCGGCCGCGCTGAAGAAGCTCGAGCTGGCCAAGGCCCTCGCCACCGATCCCAAGCTCCTGCTCGCCGACGAGAGCCTGAGCGGCCTCGACGAGCACGAGATGGACCAGGCCGCCGAGATGCTGCGGCGCATCTGCCGTGACCTCGGCATCACCATCGTCTGGGTCGAGCACATCATGGGCGTGCTCATGCGGGTGGTCGACCGCGTGATGGTGCTCGATCACGGTGAGAAGATCGCGGAGGGGCTGCCCGCCGCGGTCGCGGCGGATCCCCGGGTGATCGAGGTCTATCTCGGCACCCAGTCGGGCGCCGCTCGCGCCGTCGCGGCCGCGCGGCCCTGACCCGTGCTCGAGCTTCGCTCGATCTGCGCCGGATACGGCGGCTTCCAGGCCCTCTTCGACGTCTCGCTGGAGGTACGTCAGGGCGAGGCGGTGGGCGTCATCGGCCCCAACGGGGCGGGCAAGACCACGCTGATGCGGGTGATCTCCGGGCTGATCCGGCCCACCACGGGCTCCATCGCCATGGAGGGCGCCGACCTGCTCGCGACGCCGGCGCACCGCATCGTCGGGCTGGGGATCGCCCACGTGCCGGAGAGCCGCCGCCTGTTCCCGCGCATGACCGTCGAGGACAATCTCAAGATGGGCGGCTTTCTCCCGTCGGCCCGCGCCAAGTACCGGGAGCGGCTCGACGTCGTCTACGGGCTCTTCCCGCGCCTGCGCGAGCGGAGCCGCCAGCTCGCGGGGACCATGTCGGGCGGCGAGCAGCAGATGTGCGCGATCGGCCGCGCGCTGATGTCGGATCCGAAGCTCCTCCTCCTCGACGAGCCCTCCGCGGGGCTCGCCCCCGTCATCGTGGAGCAGGTCTTCGACCTCGTGAAGCGCATCCGGGCCGGCGGCCTCAACGTGCTGATCGTCGAGCAGAACGTCCAGCAGGTGCTGCGGGTGGTGGACCGGGCCTACCTCCTGAAGGCGGGGAGTATCCGGGCCGCCGGCACCGCCGCCGAGATGCTCGCGAGCGAGACCATCCGCGAAGCGTATCTAGGCGTCTGACCCGATGGGCGTCCTGGACATCTTCCTGCTGGAGGCGCTGATCAACGGGGTGCTGCTGGGGGGCGTGCTCGCGCTGCTCTCCCTCGGGCTCAACCTGGTCTTCGGCGTCATCGACGTGGTGTGGATCTGCTACGCCGAGCTGATCATGCTCGGGATGTACGGGATGTACTTCCTCTACGTCGTGTACCACGTGCCGATCGGGCTGGCCGCGGTGGTCTGCATCGTCGGCGTCGGCATCCTGGGCGTGATCCTGCACGTGGTGGTGATCGCGCCGCTGCTGGGGGCTGCCCCCATCAACCAGCTCCTGGCCACCGGCGGGGTCCTGTTCTTCCTGCAGTCCGCGGCCACCGTGCTCTTCGGCATCGAGTTCCGCAACCTGGGGCTTCGCCTACCCGTCCTGAAGCTGTCCGAGCTGTTCATCAGCTACTCGCGGCTCCTCGCCTTCGGGGCGGCGCTGATCGGGATGGTGCTCGTCTACCTGTTCCTGACCCGGACCTATACCGGCACCGCCATCCGCGCGATCGCGCAGGATCGCCAGATCATGATCCTGATGGGCGTCGACAGCCGCCGGATCTACGTGATCACCTCGGCGCTCGGCGGGGGCCTGGCCGGGCTCGCCGCGTGCCTGCTCGTGCTCCAGTACGACGTACATCCCTTCGTCGGGCTGTCGTTCGGGCCGATCACCTTCCTGATCTGCGTGCTGGGCGGCCTCGGGAACTTTGCCGGCGGCTTCGTGGCCGCCTTCGTCTTCGCCGAGCTTATCTCGCTGGGCGGGCTCTACCTCGACCTGGAGTGGGGCTACGTGTTCGCCTTCGTGTTCTTCATCGTGATGATGTTCGTGCGGCCCGAGGGCCTGCTCGCCCGCCGGTCATGAGGCGGTCTCTCCCCTGGATCGCGGGCGCGGCGCTGATCGGCCTGCCCTTCGTCTACCACGCCCCCTATCCGCTCCACATCCTGATCATCATCCTGATCTGGTCGTTCGCCTACACCTCCTGGTCGATGATGGGGCGCTTCGGCCTGGTGTCGCTCGGTCACGGCGGCTTCATGGGAATCGGCGCCTACGTGACCGCGCTCTCGTGGAACCACGTCGGCCTCACCCCCTGGGTGGGGATCCCGCTGGCCCTGCTCGCGGGGGGCGTGCTCGCGGTGCTGGTGGCGTACCCCTGTTTCCGCTTCCGCATCACCGGCCACTACTTCGCGCTGGTCACGCTGGCCTTGAGCGGCATCGTGCTCCAGGTGATCACCGCGACCCGCGATCAGACCGGCGGGTCGCTCGGCTACACGCCGGAGCGGTACCGGGGCGGCAGCTCGCTCTACGCGCTGCAGTTCAGCGGCAAGGCCACCTGGTATCTCATCGCCCTCGCGGTGTGGGCGGCCGGGCTCTACGCCTGGCATCGCGTGGACCGCAGCATGACCCGCTACGCGCTGGAGGCGATCTCGGAGGACGAGGACGGGGCGGCG
The DNA here is from genome assembly GCA_041497895.1 of Methylomirabilia bacterium. Lineage (GTDB taxonomy): Bacteria > Methylomirabilota > Methylomirabilia > Rokubacteriales > CSP1-6 > CAMLFJ01. Next base: position 31,641 of record JBGQHJ010000015.1, on the reverse strand, counting down.
GCCGCGGGGGTGCACGTGACCGCGGAGAAGCTCAAGATCACGGTGCTGAGCGCGATGATGACCGCGCTCGCGGGCGCGCTCTACTGCCAGTACCAGATGTTCATCTCGCCCGACACCGTGAGCGGCATCGCCATCTCGCTGCAGATGGTGTTCGCGGTGGTGGTGGGGGGCATCTACGTCTCGCTCGGCCCCACGGTGGGGGCGGTGATCACGATCCTCCTCGCCGAGGTGCTGCGCATCTCCTTCGGCACCCGGGCGGTGGGCTGGGACAACCTCGTCTACGGCGTCCTCCTGGTGGTGTTCATCGTCTTCCTCCCGAAGGGCATCCTGGGCAGCCTGCTGGAACTGCGCCGCCGTCCCCGCGGGCCGGCCGCATGCTGATCCGCGAGATCCGGGCCGACCACTATCGCATCCCGCTGCCGGTGGCGCTGTCCGACAGCACCCACGGTCTCATCGAGGGCTTCGAGCTGATCGCGGTCCGCCTCCGCGACGCCGAGGGCGCGGAGGGTGTCGGCTACACGTATACGGTGGGGACGGGCGGGGCCGCGGTGCACGCGCTGCTGACGCGCGATCTGGCCCCGCGGCTGGCCGGGCGCGAGGCCGAGCGCATCGAGGAGCTGTGGCAGATCATGTGGTGGGCGCTCCACTACGGCGGTCGCGGCGGCCTGGCCGCGCTCGCCATGTCGGCGGTGGACATCGCCCTCTGGGACTTGCGCGCCCGCCGTCAAGGCGCGCCGCTGTGGCGCGTTCTGGGTGGCTTCGATCCGCGGGTGCCGTGCTACGCCGGTGGCATCGACCTCGAGTTTCCGCTCGACGCGCTGCTGCGCCAGACCGACGACAACCTGGCCCGCGGCTTTCGCGCGATCAAGATGAAGGTTGGCCGCCCCTCGCTACGCGAGGACGTCGAGCGGGTGCGGGCCATGCGCGCCCACCTCGGCGCCGACTTTCCGTTGATGGTGGACGCGAACATGCGCTGGAGCGTGGACGAGGCGATCCGCGCGGCCCGGGCGCTCCGTGACCTCGACCCGGTCTGGCTCGAGGAGCCCACGATCCCCGACGACGTGCCCGGCCACGCGCGCATCGTCCGCGAGGGCGGGCTGCCCATCGCGGCGGGCGAGAACCTCCACACGCTGCACGAGTTCCGCGCGCTGATCGCGGCGGGCGGCGTGACCTTCCCCGAGCCCGACGTCACCAACTGCGGGGGTGTCACCTCGTTCATGAAGATCTGCCATCTCGCCGAGGCGTTCAATCTGCCGGTGACGTCGCACGGCGCCCACGACATCACCGTCCACCTCCTCGCCGCGGTGCCGAACCGCTCCTACCTCGAGGCCCACGGCTTCGGTCTCGACCGCTTCATCGCGGAGCCGCTCCGCATCGTGGACGGCCGCGCGATCGCGCCGGACCGTCCCGGCCACGGCATCGAGTTCGACTGGAGCGGTCTAGAAAAACTCCGCGCCTGACCGCGGGCCGACCGGGCGGGTGGCAGGGGGCCGGGTGACCCGTTCCTGCCAAGCGAAATGAGGACAGCAACCGCCCGGATTGGGAACTCCTGATCGGGACGCCGGAGAAAAGCGCGTGGTCAGAGGCTCCCCTGCCACCCGCCCGGTCGGCCCGCGGTCAGCGTTCGCGTTGTTCGAGGGCGGGGCGGATCTCTTCGGCGAGTACGTCGATCGTGTCGAGGATCGCCGGGTAGGTGCTGTAGCTGACCTCGAGGGCAACGTGGTTGCAACCCGCCGATTGGTACTGGCGCAGCTCACGCGCCACGTTCGCGAGCGTCCCCCGCACGATGTGGCGGGCCCCCAGCAGCGCGGGGTCGACCGCGGGCCGGTGGATGCCGTCGATCAGCAACGGCACGCGCAGGGTCAGCTCGGGCTCGCCCTCGCGCTTCGCGTCCTTCCAGTGGTTGGAGACGGCGAGGGCGCTCGCGCGGAAGGCGGAGGGGGCAAGGCTCGAGGCGTGCCAGCCGTCGCCGAGGCGGGCGGCGCGGCGTAACGCGGCATCCGAGCTGCCGCCGACCAGGATCGGCGGGCGGGGCTTCTGCAGCGGCAGGGGGGAGGCCTTGACGCCGGTGAGGTGGTGATTGGCCGTCTTGATCTCCGGGTACTCCTGGGTCCACACCGCGCGGAAGAGCTCGATGGCCTCGTCGGTGCGGCGGCCGCGCTCGCGGAACGGGACGCCGAGCGCCGCGAACTCGCCCTCGAGCCAGCCGACCGCCACGCCCACGATGAGGCGGCCACCCGAGAGCACGTCCACGCTGGCCAGCAGCTTGGCCACCGGCAGGGGGGAGCGGTACGGCAGCACGATCACGCTCGTGCCGAGCGCGATGCGCTCGGTGACCCCGGCCAGCCAGGGCAGCACCGCCAGCGGATCCAGCATGTCCTCGCGGTAGATGAGGGAGGCATCGCGCGGCACGATGACGTGATCGGTGACCCAGACCGAGTCGAGGCCGACCTCCTCGGCGCGCGCGGCGAGCTGGATCAGCCGCGAGGGCTCGATCGGTCGTCCGTAGTGCGGCAGGCAGATGCCGAGCTTCATCGTGCCTGGAGCCTACCACCGATCTCAGCGGGTGAGCGAATCAGCCGGCCGGCCCGCCATGGAGGCGGGATCAGCCTTGGTGGCGGGATCGCCCATGGTGGCGGAATCAGATGGCCCGGGGTCGGCAGGCTTGGGCAGGTTGCGCTCGATGATCCGCCACTGCCGCACGGCCAGCAGACACTTCGAGAACGCGACGTCGCCGCGCGCATCGTCCGAGGAGCGCTGGATGTCCACGAGGCCGGTCTCGAGGTCCACGCTCCGCACCTGGGCCGCGAAGCCGGGCGAGGTCCGGCGCGCATAGCCCACGCATGTGGCCACGTCGGCGCGGGATTGCTCGGCGTAGTCGGGCGGCCACGTGAACCCGCACGTCATCAACGCGGTGCAACCCAGGACGATGGCCCGGATCATGGCTGGCTCCCTCCGCGCCGGAAAGGAGCAAGACGTGGGCCAGAGTGGACGGCCGGAGAATCAGGTACTTGAGCCGGGGCCGGCGGGGCCTGTCGCGTCAGCCCGTCACCAGTACCGGAAATTTCTGCTCGGTCAGCCGAGAGCGGGCGGCTCCGGGAACTGCTGGTCCACGACGCGGTGGGTGCGGAGCCCGATGGCCTCGCGCTGGATGATCAGCGTGGGGCGCGCCTCGAGCGCTCGCGCCCGCGCCTGGCGGTAGCTCGCCAGCGCGGCCGAGCGTGGCCGCCTTCTCCGCCAGGATCGCCTTCTCGGTGCGCTGGAGGGCCTCTTCGCGATGGCTCACGCCGGGCCCTCGACCACGCCCGCCGCGATCAGCCCGGCGATGCGGTCGTCCTTGTAGCCGAGCAGGTCGCGCAGCACCCGGCGGGTGTGCTCGCCCACCCGGTACGCGGCCGGGGCCCGCGGATGCGTGGGCTTGCCGTCCAGGTGATAGGGGCTGGCGGTCACCCGCAGGCCGCTTCGCGCCGGATGCGGCAGCACGGGGAAGAAGGCGCGCGCGGCCAGGTGCTCGTGGGCGATCACCTCGGCGGGCCTCAGCACCGGCGCGCACGGGATGCGCGCCTCGGTCAGCACCGTCAGCGCCTCGTCCGTGCTCGCGAAGCCGTCGAGCCATCCTGTGATGACCGCGCGCAGCGCGCGCCAGTGCCGGCGGCGCGTCAGCGAGGTCGTGAAGCGCGGGTCGCGACCCAGCTCCGGCCGCTTCATCAGGCCGATCAGCCGCTCCCAGAGCCGCGGCGCCCCCACGATCTGCATCGCGAGGTAGCGGTCGCCGATCCGGTGCACGATCATACCCGGCCGCGGGTTGCCGTGCTCCTCGCCGCCGTTGAGCACGGAGGCGAAGGTCACGCTGTCGGCGCCGACCAGGGCCTCCAGCATGGACACGTCCACGTGCGCGCCCTGGCCGGTGCGCGCGCGCCGCCAGAGCGCGGCCATGATGGCGCCCATGGCGTGGGCGGCGGCGAGGACGTCCGCCGCCTGGAGGTTCGAGGCGCGCGGAGCGGCCTCGTCGCCCTGCTCGAGGGCCATGAGGCCGGAGACCGCGTTGATGATGTGGGCGAAGGCCGGACGCTCCCGCCAGGGCCCCGTCTGGCCGAAGCCGGAGATCGAGCAGTAGACAACGTCGCTCTTGACCGCGCTGACCGCTGAATAGTCGAGGCCGAGCCGGCCCACCACGCCCGGCGCGAAGTTCTCGATGAAGACGTCGGCGTGGCCGGCCAGCCCGAGCACCACGTCGCGGCCTTCGGGCCGGCTCAGGTCCACCGCCACGCTCTCCTTGCCCGCATTCACGCGCGCGAAGTAGGTGGACTGGTCCTCGCGGCCCGGCTCGATCTGGTGCGGGTTGCGGCGCATCTCGTCGCCCTCGCCCGGGCGCTCGATCTTGATCACGCGCGCGCCCAGGTCGGAGAGCAGGCGCGTGCAATAGGGCCCGGCCAGGACCCGGGTGAGGTCCACGACGACCAGGCCTTCGAGGGGGAGGGAATCCATCAGTTGCCCCGCTTGTCCACGTCGGACAGGGAGAAGCCGAGGAAGAGCAGCATCGTGAAATCGTCGTACTTGGCGCCGACCAGCGCGGCGGGCGCGACGCGGGCGAGAGCGGGCACGCTACGCGGGCTGCACCAGCCCGGCCGGGCAGGCGACGCCGGTGCCGCCGATACCGCAATAGCCCCACGGGTTCTTGGCCAGGTATTGCTGATGATAGTCCTCGGCGTAGTAGAACTCGGGCGCCTCGCGGATCTCGGTGGTGATCGGGCCGTGGCCCGCCTGGTCGAGCACGGCCTGGTAGGCCTTGCGGGAGGCCTCCGCCGCGCGCGGCTGCGCGTCCCCGTAGCAGTAGACGGCCGAGCGGTACTGCGTCCCCACGTCGTTGCCCTGGCGCATGCCCTGGGTCGGGTCGTGATTCTCCCAGAAGACGCGCAGCAGGTTCTCGTAGGAGATCTGCGCCGGATCGAACACCACCAGCACCGCTTCGGTGTGGCCGGTCGCCCCGCTGCAGACCTCCTCGTAGGTCGGGTTCGGTGTGTAGCCACCCGCGTAGCCGACGGCGGTCGAATACACGCCGGGCGCCTCCCAGAATTTCCGCTCCGCGCCCCAGAAGCATCCCATGCCGAACACGGCGCGCTCCGCTCCGGCCGGGAAGGGGGGCTCGAGACGAGCGCCGCTCACGAAGTGGGCGTCGGGCACCCGCATGCGCTCCCGGCGTCCGGGAAGCGCGTCGGCGGCTGACGGGATGCTGCGCTTGCGCAGACCGAACATGGGCGGATCCTCCTTGGGCTAGAGCCTACCTCAGGGGGGCCGCGCAGGCCACCGATCAGGGTGACCGGGCCGCTCCGGCGCGTCTGCTATGCTCGTCGGGGCATCGAATTCGAGCGCGGGGAGCGGCCGACATGAGCGAGAACGGGAAGCCGGCGGGCGGGTGGCGATGGGAGCGGGCCCTGCACGGGATCGTGCCGCCCCTGATCTCTCCCCTCGACGACGCGGGCGCGCCGGACGCGGGCGCGATGGCCGCGCTCGTCGACCACGTGGTCGGCGCCGGCTGCACCGGGCTCTTCATGCTGGGCGGCTGTGGCGAGGGGGCCTGGCTCACGCCCGCCCAGCGCGGCGTGGTGGTGCAGGCGGCGGTGCGCGCGGCGACCGGCCGCGTGCCCGTCCTGGCCGGCGTCATGCTGCCCGCGACCGGTCCCGCCGTCGAGGCGGCGCGCCAGGCGGCGGGGGAGGGCGCCGACGCGCTCGTCGTCGGCTCGCCCTACTACTTCGGGGTGGACGCCTCCGCCCAGGAGCGCCATATCGAGGCGGTGCTGGCGGCCACGTCGCTGCCCGCGCTGCTCTACAACATTCCCCAGTGCACCCATCACGTGCTGCCGCCCGGGACGGTGCGGAGGCTGGCGCGCGATGCGCGCGTGCTCGGCATCAAGGACTCGGCGGGCGATTTCGAAGCCTTCCAGAAGCTCCTGGCGATCAAGCAGGAGCGCGCCGGGTTCCGCGTGCTCCAGGGACACGAGTCGCTCGGGGCGGCGAGCCTGCTGCAGGGTGGCGACGGCATGGTGCCCGGCCTGGCCAACGTCGCCCCCGCGCTCTTCGTGGAGCTGCAGGCCGCCGCCGACCGGGGCGCGGCCGCCGACTGCGCGCGGCTCCAGCAGCGGATCGGCGCGCTCGCCGAGGTCTACCGGCAGGGGCCGTGGCTGTCCGCGCTCAAGGCGGCGTGCGCGATGCTGGGCCTGGGCAACGGGCGCCCGGCGCCGCCGCTGGTGGCCGCCGCGCCCGCGGACCGCGACGCGGTGCGCGCCCTCCTCGAGGCGGCCGGCCTCGCGGCGCCGGCGCACGCCGGGCGCAGGCGGTGACGATCCGCGCGGTCATCTTCGACATGGACGGCGTGCTCGTGGACTCGGAGCCCTTCGGCTTCGAGGCCCTGCGCCGGGTGATGGCCCGGTACGGGTTGCCCTACACAGAAGCGGAGAACGCGGAGTTCCTCGGCCGCACCACGCGCGAGTCGTGCCGCATCCTCAAGGCGCGCCACGGGCTGCCGGAGTCCGAGGAGACGCTGGCGGACTGGTACATCGAGGGCATGCTGGAGCTGATCGCCCGCGGGCCGATCCCGATGGCGGGCGTGCCGGAGGTACTGGAGCGCGTTCGCGCGTCCGGCTACCGGATGGCGCTGGCCTCCTCCGCGGAGCTGCGCGTGATCCACGCCAATCTCACCGCGCTCTCGCTCGGGCCGCTCTTCGAGGCGGTCGTCTCCGGCACCCAGGTGGGGCGCGGCAAGCCCGCGCCCGACGTGTTCCTGGCCGCGGCCGAGCGCCTCGGCGTGCCGCCCGCCGAGTGCCTCGTGATCGAGGACTCGCGCAACGGCCTGCTCGCCGCCAAGGCCGCCGGGATGCGCTGCGCGGTCGCGCCCTGCGCCCACACCCGCCACCAGGATTTCCGCGAGGCCGACCATCGGCTGGCCGCGCTGCCGGAGCTGCTCGCGCTGCTCTGAGCGCGGGGCCGGCCGCGCTCAGATCTGCTTCCAGAGGAAGGCGGCGCGGCCCATGCGCCGCTCGATGGCGGCGACACGCCGGCGATAGGCCGCGCTGCTCGAGCCGGGGTGCCACGACGCCGGGTTGGGCAGCACCGCGGCGAGCTGCGCGGCCTCGCGCTCGTCCAGGTCCGCGGGGGCCTTGCCGAAGTAGCGCTGGCTCGCCGCGCCCACGCCGTAGAGGCCCGGCCCGAACTCGACCACGCTCAAGTAGAGCTCGAGGATGCGCCGCTTGGAGAGCGCGTGCTCGAGCTGCCACGTCAGGACCGTCTCGCGGGCCTTGCGCAGCGGATTCCGCGATTTCGAGAGCCAGAGATTCTTGGCGAGCTGCTGGGTGATGGTGGAGGCGCCGCGCGGCAGCTCGTGATCGCGGAGGGCGTCCTCGAGCGCGTTCTGCATCTCGTCGAGCGCGAAGCCCCGGTGCGAAAAGAAGTTGACGTCCTCGGCGACGAGCACCGCCCGCTTGAGCGCGGGCGAGATGGCTCCGTAGGGCGTCCACCCCGAGGCCACCCGGTCCGGCCGGCCGGCCGCGCGCTGCCGGGCGCGATACTGCTCGATGAAGGCGGTCGTCGCGGGACGCTCCACCGCCAGGCGCTGCACCGACGGCCAGGTCCAGATCTCGGTGCCGAGCCAGACGCCCGCCGCGAGCATCGCGACCACGACCAGCCGGCCCGCCCATCCGCCCCGGGTGCGCACGGGGCCATGGTATCGTGGTGACCCGATGAACGCCCTCAAGCAGCGCGTCGCGCGGGCGGTGGACCGGCTGGGCGACGATCTGAGCGCGCTGTCGCTCCGCATCCACGCCCATCCCGAGCTGGCCTTCGAGGAGACGCGCGCGTGCGGCTGGCTCGCCGAGTTCCTCACCGCGCGGGGCTTCCGGGTCGAGACCGGGGTGGGCGGGGTGCCCACCGCGTTTCGCGCGAGCCTCGAGACCGGCCCGGGGCCGACGCTCGCGATCCTGTGCGAGTACGATGCCCTGCCGGGCGTCGGGCACGCCTGCGGGCACAACGTCATCGCGGCGGCCGGCGCGGGCGCGGGCGCCGCCCTCATGGCCGCGCGCGAGCAGCTTCCGCCCGGACGCATCGTGGTGATCGGCACCCCCGCCGAGGAGAGGGGCGGGGGAAAGGGCCGCCTGGTGGACGCCGGCCTCTTCACCGGTGTGGACGCGGCCATGATGATCCACGGCTTCGATCGCACGCTGCTCCACCAGGATCTGCTCGGCGTGGTGCGGGTGACGTTCGAATGGGCGGGCAAGGCGGTGCACGCCTCGGTGGATCCGTGGGAGGGGGCCAACGCCCTCGACGCCTGCGTGGAGACCTTCAACGCGGTGGCCATGCTGCGCCAGCAGATGCGCCCGGACTGTCGCATCCACGGCGTCGTCGCCGACGGCGGCGCCGCCCCCAACGTCATCCCCGAGCGCGCGGTGGCCGACTTCAACGTGCGCGGGCCGAGCCTCGAGGCGATGTGGGCGCTCTACCGGCGCGTGGTCGCGGCCGCCGAGGGCGCGACCGCCGCCACCTCCACCCGGCTCACCGTGACCCGGCACGAGGACGTCTACGAGCCGCTCAAGCGCAACCAGGCGCTCCTCGACGTCTTCGCGGGCAATCTGGGCCCCGCGGGTCTCGCCGAGGGCCCCGCCGCGCCGGACCGCCTCGCCTCCTCGGACATCGGCAACGTGAGCCAGGTGACGCCTGCCATCCACGCCTGGGTGGCGATCGCCCCGCTGGGCACCGCCATCCACACGCGCGAGTTCGCGGCGGCCGCGGCGGCCGCGCCCGCGCGCGCGGGACTGCTGGCCGGGGCGAAGCTCATGGCCCTGAGCGCGGTGGACCTGCTCGCCGATCCGGCGCGGCTCGCCACCGTGAAGGAGGAGTTCGCCCGCCGGTGAGGAGCCGGCTCACGCTCTGGGTGGTGGCGGTGGTGCTCACCGCCGCCGTCGTCGGCTGGAGCCTGCGCTACATGGATCCGTTCCCGCCCCGCCGCATCTGGCTCGCCACCGGCCAGCCCGACGGGATGTACGACGTCTTCGGCCACGAGTACCAGCGCCGTCTCGCCCGGGAGGGTCTCCGCGTCGAGCTCCAGCGGACCGCCGGCTCCCTCGAGAATCTCGAGCGCCTGCTCCGCGGGCAGGTGGACGTGGCCTTCGTCCAGGGCGGCACCTATCAGCTCGTGCCGGATCCGAAGGGCCGGCTGCGCGGCGTGGCGGCGGTGTACCGCGAGCCGCTCTGGATCTTCTATCGCGGCAAGCCGGTGACGGACGGCCTCGCCTCGCTGGCGGGCCGCCGCCTCGCCGTCGGCGCGGCGGGCAGCGGCACCGAAGCGATCTCCCGCGCCCTGCTCGGCGCGCTCGGGCTGCCCCCGACCGGGCCGAATCTCCTGACCCTGCCCGCGGCGGAAGCGCGGCAGTTACTCGAGGAGGGCCGGATCGACGCCGCCTTCTTCGTGTCGTCGTACCGCGACACCAACGTCACCGCCCTGCTCCGCCGGCCGGACGTGCGGCTGCTCGGGTTCACGCGCGAGGTGGCCTTCACCCGCAACTTCCGCTACCTCTCCCCGGTCCGCATCGCGGAGGGGCTGCTCGACCTCAAGGCGGATCTCCCGCGCGAGGGGATCACGCTGATGGCGCCCGCCGCGCTCCTGGTCTGCCGCGAGACGCTGCATCCCCGGGTGGTGGAGCAACTGCTCACCGTCGCCCGCGACGTGCACGGGGCGGGAAGCCTCCTCGATCCGCCGCGCGCTTTCCCCACGCGCGACGGGGTGGACGTGCCGCTGCACGACGCGGCCGAGTCCTACCTCGCCCGGGGGGAATCCTTCATGTCGCGCGTGCTGCCGTACTGGGCGCTCCGGTGGGTGGTGCAGGGCCGCTTGCTCCTGCTGCCGCTCCTGGCGGTGTGGCTGCCCCTCTTCAAGATCCTGCCGTGGCTCATCCGCTGGCGCGGCAACCGCATCCTCGAGCGCCACTACGCCCTGCTGCGGGACGTGGAGGCGGCCGTCGCCTCCGCCGGGCGGCCCGAGGCGCTCCGCGAGCGTATCGCGGAGCTCGAGGCCCTGCGCGCGCGGATCGAGGGCCTCGCGCGTCGGCTGCCGCTGCAGCATCAGCGCGACGTCTATCACTGCCGGCTGCACGTCTCCCTCGTGCTCACGGAGGCGCGCGACCGCCTCCGCCGGATGGAGCGCGAGCCGGTCGGCTAGCGGTGGCGCCCGCGGGCGGAGAGGACTCCCGAGCGTGACGTGCGGGAGGGCCGGGCCCCGCGCCGTCGCACGATGCGCCGCCGCGCGCGGTCGCCCACGATGACGAGCGCGAGGCCGACGCAGAAGCCTCCGAGGCCGATCCAGACCGCGGGAAGATGGCCGGCCAGCCGCAGGCCCATGACCATCACGGTGCGCTCGCCGCCCGTCCCCGCCGAGCCGGCGAGGCGCGTGCCCGCGACGACGAAGGAGACCAGCGTGGCCAGCGGCAGCACCACCCCCTGCACGCCGAGCGCGAGGCAGGTGCGGGTCACCACGCGGCGGATCAGCGGCGCGCGGCCGATGAAGAGCATCGCGACCACCGAGGAGACCGCCCACACCGCGAGCATGGCCCGCGGGGTCATCGTCCCGGGCTTGCCCGCGTTCACGATGGTCGCGACCACGAGCAGGGACGCGGCGCCGGAGGCGGTCCCGCCGATCAGGGTGGCGAGGGCCTTCGCGAGGCGGATCGGCCATCGGCGGGGCCGGCGGCCGCGCGCCCCGGCGGGCGGCGCTTCCTTGAGCAGCAGGTGCCAGAGCAGGAAGCTGGCGCCCAGGTAGAAGAGCAAGCCGAACAGCACCAGCAGGTTGGTGCCGGGCATGCGCCTCTAGGGGGCCTTCCAGATCACCCGCTCGGTGGAGTCCCCCAGGGCCAGCATGGGAACGCCGCCCTGGCGGAGCAGTACCGCCACGCGCTGCTTGCCGTCGCGGTCGTGCAGGCTCAGGAACGGGAGCTGGAAGTCGGAGCTCACGCGCAGCCAGATGCGCCCCTTGCCGCTCACGTCGGAGAGACTCAGCGTGGGCTGTCCCTCGCCGGTCACCGCGAGCTGGGCGCGTCCATTGCCCTCGGGATCGTAGAGCCACACCGCCGGCGCGCCCGCCGGCTCGAGCCCGACCACGCCGCGCCGCCGGCCGTTGCGGTCGTAGAGCGTGAGCCCGGTCGCGCCCTCGCCGGTGAGCGCCAGCACGGAGCGCGGCCGGCCCCCCTGGTCGAGCAGGGCCAGGCTCGGACGGCCGTCACCGTACGTCCGCAGCTCGACGCGGGGCCGATCGGCCTGGTCGAGGAGGGAGAGCGACGCGGCGCCGTCGGCGCGCACGGTGAGGCCGGCGCGGAGCCGGCCGCTGCGCTCGGACAGCTCGACGCCCGCCAGGCCCTGCGCGGTGACGCTCAGGAGCACGCGCTCCTGCTGGGTATCGTCCGCGAGGGCGAGGGCCGCGGTGCCGTCGGGGCGGAGCCCGAGCGAGGCGCGCACGTTGCCGGCGGCGTCGCGCAGCACGAAGCGCTCCGCCTCCACGGCGTTGGCCACCGGCGCGGGAGCGGTCTGGCCCATCACGGTGAGGGCGGCGAGGCCGACGAGCGCCAGCGTCCCCAGGAGCTTCAGACGCCGGTTCTCGCGCTCCAACCGATCGAGCCGCCGGCTGATGTGATCTTGACTGGTATCGCTCACGATCGATCCTCCTACTTCGTGTCTTTCTTCTCGTCCGACGCGCCGCCTGTCGCCTGCAGGGTGACCCGGTCGGCCACGATCAGGAAGACCACGGTGCCGTTCGAGGCCGTGTAGGTCCACTGCTCCACCGGACCGAGCTTGCTGATGTCGCCCGGCCTGCCCAGCGCCCGCTCCAGCTCCGGGCGGGTGGACACGCCGCGCGACTTCTCGATGAGATCCTCCTTGCTGCGGCCGCAACCGACGAGCAGGCCCACCAGGCACACCCACAGCAGCATCCCCGCCACGGCTCTGGTCATCGCGCGCGCCTCCTCGGGTGAGATCGACCTGGATCGGCTTGGCCGAGTCTATCAGAGTGCCCACTTTCGGCGCGCCGGGCCGATGGCGACGGCCCGGGACCTGGTGCTACACTCCCGACCGACCGCCGGCGGTTCCACCGCTACTCCGAGGAGGTTTCGATGATCACGCTCGCCGTGAACGGGAAGCAACAGCGGGTGGACGTCAGCCCGGACGTGCCCCTCCTGTGGGTGATCCGCGAGGATCTGCGCCTGACCGGGACGAAGTACGGCTGCGGCATGGCCCTCTGCGGCGCCTGCACCGTGCATCTCGACGGCACGCCGGTGCGCTCCTGCGTGACGCCGGTCTCGGCCGCCTCGGGCAAGAAGGTCACCACCATCGAAGGGCTGTCGCCGCAGGGGACGCACCCGGTGCAACGCGCGTGGATCGAGCTGGACGTACCCCAGTGCGGCTTCTGCCAGTCCGGGCAGATCATGTCGGCGGCCGCGCTGCTCGCGCAGAAGGCCTCGCCCACCGACGCCGACATCGACTCCGCCATGGCCGGGAACATCTGTCGCTGCGGAACGTATCAGCGTATTCGCGCCGCCATCCACCGGGCGGCGGCGCTCAAGAAGGGAGGCGCGCGATGAAGACGGTGACGCTCAGCCGCCGCGCGCTGCTCAAGGGTGGCCTCGCCGTCGGGGCCGGGCTCACCATCGGCTTCCGCCTCCCGTCGCGCGGCGCCGGTCGAGCCGCCGCGCAGACCGCCGGGGTGTTCGCGCCCAACCAGTGGCTCAGCGTCGACCGGGACGGGCTCGTGACGATCACGAACTCGGTGCCCGAGATGGGGCAGGGGTCGCTCACCACCACGACGATCATCATCGCCGACGAGCTCGACGCCGACTGGAACAAGATCCGCGTCAACCAAGCGCCCGCCGATCCCAAGCGCTACGCCAATCCGATCACGGGGTCGCAATCGTACGGCGGCAGCCGCGGCGTGCGCGATCACATGGAGATGTGGCGGAAGTCCGCGGCGGCCGCGCGCGAGATGCTCAAGCAGGCCGCCGCCAACGAGTGGGGCGTGCCGGTCGATTCGGTGGACACCGAGCCGGGCGTGGTGGTGCACAAGCCCACCGGCCGGAAGCTCGCCTATGGTCAGCTCGTCGACCGCGCGCAGGCGCTGCCGGTACCCCAGAGCCCGAAGCTCAAGACGCCGGACAAGTTCCGCTACATCGGCAAGAACCTCCACCGGCTCGACTCGCCCGACAAGGCGACCGGGCGCGGCATCTACGGCATGGACGTGCAGGTGCCGGGCATGCTCGTGGCGTCCATCGAGCGGGCCCCGGTCGTCTCGGGCGGCAAGGTGCAGAGCTTCGACGCGACGGCGGCCAAGGCCGTCCCCGGGGTCAAGCACGTCGTCCAGGTCACCAACGGTGTCGCGGTGGTGGCCGACCGGTTCCGGGCCGCGGTGGCCGGGCGCCGCGCGTTGAAGGTGACGTGGGATCTGGGGCCGATGGCCCAGGTCAGCAGCGCGCGGATCTCGGCCGACTACGCGGCGCTGTCCAAGCAGCCGGGTCAGGTGGCGCGCAAGGAGGGCGACGCCGAAAAGGCGCTGAGGGCGGGAGGCCGCACGCTCGAGGCCACCTACGAGGTGCCCTTCCTGGAGCACGCGTGCATGGAGCCGATGAACGCGACCGCGCAGGTCATGCCGGATGCGTGCGTGGTGTGGGCGCCGACGCAGAATCCCGGAGGAACGCAGGCGACGGCCGCGCGGCTCACCGGCCTGCCGCCCGAGAAGGTCACCGTGAACACCACGCTGCTCGGCGGCGGCTTCGGCCGGCGGGGCGAGGTCGACTTCATCGTGGACGCGGTGGAGACCGCGAAGGCGGTGGGCGCGCCCGTGAAGCTCATGTGGACGCGCGAGGACGACATCCAGCACGGCTTCTACCGCCCGGCGACCTACAACGTCTGCCGCGCGGCTCTCGACGGCGGCGGCACCCCGATCGCCTGGTGGCACCGCATCGTGGGCCCGGGCATCCTCGCCCAGAAGGGTCGCATGCCCGCGAACACCTCCGTGGACCCCGCCGCGGTGTCGGGCGCGCGGGACTTGCCCTACGACATCCCGAATCTCCAGGTCGAGTGGGTGAACAAGGACTGGGGCGTGCCGCTCGGCTTCTGGAGATCGGTCGGCTCCTCGCAGAACGCGTTCATCACGGAGAGCTTCATCGACGAGCTCGCGCACCTGGCCGGCAAGGACCCCTTCGAATACCGCCGCGCGCTCCTCGGCAAGTCACCCCGGCACAAGGCGGTGCTGGAGATGGCGGCCGCCCGCGCGAACTGGGGGGCGCCGCTGCCGGCGGGCCGCGGGCGCGGCATCGCGGTGGCGTCCTCGTACGGCAGCTACGCCGCTCACGTGATCGAGGCCTCCGTCGCGCCGGACGGGGCGGTGCGCGTGCACCGCGTGGTCTGCGCGATCGACTGCGGGATCGCGGTCAACCCGGATCAGGTCAAGGCCCAGATGGAAGGGGGCGCGGTCTACGCGCTCACCGCCGCGCTCTACGGGCAGATCACGCTGGACAAGGGCGGCGTGCAGCAGTCGAACTTCCACAACTACCCGATGATGCGGATCAACGAGATGCCGGTGGTGGAGACCCACATCCTGGATTCGGGCGAGGCTCCCGGGGGATTGGGGGAGCCGGGGGTGCCCCCGGTGGCACCGGCCCTGTGCAATGCGCTCTTCGCGCTGACCGGCAAGCGCATTCGCACGCTGCCGATCCGGACGGAGAGCCTCAAGCGGGCGTAGCGCCCGCTTCGCCGGCGGGGGGCGTGCGGCGGGGCGCTACTGGGTTTTCTCCGCGGGCGTGGGCGCGGGGGTGGCAGCGGGAGTGGCGGCGGCCGGGGCCGCGGCAGCCGGGATCGGCGTGGGGCGCGCCGCGCGAGCCGTCGCTTCCGCGTACTTCGACTTCAGGTCGCGCAAGAGCGTCTGGTACGACGAGGTCCGGATGATCTTGTCGAACTGGCCGCGGTAGTTCGCGACGAAGCTCACTCCGGAGACCGCGATGTCGTAGACCACCCATCGGGAGCCGACCAGGTGGAGCCGGTAGTCCACCGGGATCTCGGCGCCGCGGCCGGTGACGATCTTGGAGCGGACGGTGGCGAACTCGCCGTCCACGGTCTCGCCCACGTACACGATCTGCTCGCCCGCGTAGTTCTCGAGCTTGCCCAGGTACGCGCGACCGAGGAGCTGCTTGAACACCACCACGAACTCGGTCTGTTCCTGCGGCGTGCGCTCGCGCCAGTGGAGCGCGAGGGCCCGGCGTGCCATCTCCGGGAAGTCGAAGAGCCGATCGGCGATGCGCTGCACTTCCACGCGCCGCCGGTCCTGCCCGGCGAGTGCGCCCAGCTCCGCATCCTGAACGACCTGCAGGACTTGCTCGGTGGCGGACTGGACCACCTGGGTGGGGCTGACTTCAGGCTGCGCGCCGCCGCCGGCGGCGATCAGGAGCCACATGGCCAAGGCCTTCTGCATGATTCCCCCTAACGGGGCCGCGCCGATCTGCCGGCTGCGCGGCCGCTACTGCCCCCGCCCCCCAGGCGGAGCATGGCTCGTGCCACGAGGGAGGCACGCTAACCGGCTGGATTCGCGCGCCTCCCGAAGCGAAAGACCACATCCGAATCGTCACCCGCGGGACAACGTCAGGAGCCCGACGGATTCAGCGGACGGCGCCGGAGAGGACCTCCCGGGCGACCCGTTGCAGCTCCGCCATGTCGAACGGTTTGGTCAGGACCGGGACCTTTACGTCGTCGATGAATCCCTGGTAGTCGGTGTGCTCGGAGGTCCCGGTGATGAAGACGAAGCGCCGGAGGAGATCGGGCCGGCGCTGCTCGATCTCGCGATAGAGGCCGAGCCCGTCGAGCTCCGGCATCCGCAGGTCGCTGAGGATGAGATCGTACGTCCGCCGCTCGAGGCGCTCGAGCGCGGCCAGGCCGTGCGGTGCGGTGTCGACGTCGTAGCCCTCCCCACCGAGCACGTCCGCGATGAGCTCGGCGATGATGCTCTCGTCGTCGACGACCAGAATTTGCGGGCGCTCGCGGGAGGGGGGCATGGCCTCGAGTGGAGCAAGAGGCGGGCCAGCCAGAAACAGACGCTGAATCAGGCTGTTCCCCGGCCCAACCCGAGCCTGGCCGCAGAAATCGTCAGGGTTGGCGGCCGGAAATGAGCACCCGTTCAGCGCTATGCGGGCTGCAGACGTCGCCCCCGGAAGCTCTTGATCTCGAGCCAGAGCCGGCCGAGATACACGAGCACGATCAGAAGCACCGCGTTGGCGAGAGCGTACCACCACCAGTTATTGAGCTTGAAGCCGAGCCACTCGTGCGCGAGCGTCAGCACGATCAGGTGGTGGACGAAGTAGAGCATGAGCGAGGTGCGTCCGAGGACGACGAGCCATCCGACGGGCACGCGCTTGACCTCGACGAGATAGTAGACGAGGCCGAGGTGGCAGAACACCGCGCCGAGGCACAGGAGATTCGTGACCCCGCGGGTGATCCAGTGGTTGTTGACGACGAAGTCGCGCTTGAAGGCGAGCGAGAGATGCCACGACGTGCGGTGCCGCCAGTCCCAGGCCGCGAAGGCGGCGAGGCAGACGAGGCCCGCCAGGGTCATCCGCGTGAGGTAGCGGGCGCGGCGCTCCGGGGTGTCCTGCAGCGCCCACACCCAGCCGAAGGCGAGCCCGATCCACACGAGCGAGATCCACGGCCACGGCGCGAACTCGAAGAAGAAGACCCGGCCGAACACCGGATGGTCGGGCAGCCAGGCGACGACCCGCGCGTAGGAGACGGAAAAGAGCGCATAGAGGCCGACGGCCAGGGCCACGAGCAGGTAGCGGGCGGGACGCCGGTGCAGGAGCAGCATCGGCGGCAGCGCCAGGATGATGTCGAGCCCGATCGTCTGCAGCACGCCGCCTTCCCAGAACGGCTCGTCGCGGAACACGACGAAGTTGAGCAGCCACGAGGCCAGGATGAGCCGGGTTCCGCGCTGGAGGAACTTGGCGGCCACGCTGAGCAAGCTGCCGGTCGGGCGGCGCCGGGCGAACGACAGCGGCAGGCAGAAGCCGACCAGGAACAGGAAGAGCGGTGCCCCGACCGCCATGCTCGGTTTAACAGGTTGTGGCGGGGCCAGCCCATGGTGCCGTCCTGCCACCAGCGGCCGGTGTGGTTCACGATCATCAGCAGCAGCGCGAAGCCGCGCACGGCGTCCAGGAACTGCAGCCGCTCCGTCGGGCCGCGCTCGCTCCCGGCGCCGCCATTCCGCCCGGTCCTTCCACTCTAGCCCTGGCGACTCTAGCTCTGGCGACTCTAGCCCTGGTATTTGGTCGGGGTCCGCCGCGGCGTGAAGAACGCCGGCCGCCCCATCCGGCCCACCGGCACCTCCACGAGCGCCGGGCGGTCCTTGTCGATCGCCGCGCTCACGAGCTTGCCGACCTCGCTCGGCTCCTCGGCCCGCATGCCGAGCACGCCGAAGGCGTCGGCCAGCTTCATGAAATCGGGATTCTTGAGCTCCGCGCCGTACTGCCCGCCCCACGACTCGTCGAGATCGCGCGCCACGTTGCCGTACGAGCTGTCGTTGAAGACGACGGCCACCACGTTGATGCCGTGGCGCGCGGCGGTGGACAGCTCCTGCACGCTGAAGAGGAAGCCACCGTCGCCGGAGACCGACACCACCGGCCGGTCGGGCCGGGCGACCTTGGCCCCGAGCGCGACCGGATAGGCGTAGCCGAGGTTGCCAGAGTACGACGACGACAGATACGTGCGCGGCTCGTAGACCGGCCAGAAGGGACGCGAGGAGTAGCCGATCTGGGTCATGCCCGCCACCAGGATGGTGTTCTCGGGCGCGCCCGCGCGCAGCGACTTCAAGATGGAGGCGTTGGGCTCCTGCATGTTCTCGGCCGCGAGCTTCGCGCGGAGGGCTTCGTGCTCGGCCTTGCGCGAGGACCGGGGCGGGGCGGAGGCGCGCAGCCGCTCGAGCAGCACCTCGAGGGTGGCGCGGGCGTCGCCGACCAGGCCGAGGGTGTCCTTGTGATTGCGGCCGATCTCCTTGTCGTCCGCGTCGAGCTGGATGATCCGGGTGCCGGGCTTGAAGGACACGAGGGCCAGCCGGGTGCCCACCGCGAGCACCACGTCGGCCTCGTGGATGTGCGCCCGCAGCGCCGAGTCGCGCCAGAAGGCGGCGCCCAGCGAGAGCGCGTTGTGGTCGCTCACCGCCCCCTTGCCCTCGGCGGACTGCGCCACGCCCGCCTGCAGGTGCTCGGCCACCGCCGCGAGCGCGTCGTGAGCGCCCGAGAGATGGACGCCGCCGCCCGCGTAGATCAGCGGGGCGCGCGCGGCGAGCAGCAGCTCCGCAGCGCGGTCGATGTCGCGCGCGGAGGCGACCGCCGGCGTGATCTGCGCGGGGGGCAGCAGCTCGGCGAGGCCCTCGTCCTCCATGGTTTCGGGCGGCATCTCGATCTCGACCGGCCGGGGCCGGCCCGTCTTGAGCTGGATGACCGCCTCGCGCACCGCGGCGGGCACGTCGGCCACCTGGAGGACGCGCCGCCGCCACTTGGTGACGGGGGCGATGCAGTCTTGCTGGTCGTTGACCTCGTGCAGGAGCCCGATGTCCTTGCCGATGCTGTCGCGCGGGATCTGGCCCGAGATCATCAGCACCGGCGACGACGCGGAGTAGGCGGTGGAGAGCCCGGACATGGCGTTGAGGAGGCCCGGGCCGGGCACCACCAGCGCTACGCCGAAGCTTCCGCCCGCGCGCGCGTAGCCGTCGGCCATGAAGCTGGTGGCCTGCTCGTGGCGGGTGGTGATGAACCGGATGCGCGGCTCGTCACGCAGCGCCGCCATCACGCCGTAGAGCTGGACGCCGGGCAGTCCGAAGATCACCCGGACGTCTTCGCGGTAGAGGGATCGCACGAGCGCTTCGCCACCCGTCATGGGTTCCGCCGCCATGGTCTCGTCTCTCCTGGGCCCAGCCTCAGGGCGCCTCGATGGCCCCGGCCTGAGCGAGCTCGTCGATGTCGCGGTCCTTGTAGCCGAGCAGTCCGCCGAGCACCGCGCGGGTGTGCTCGCCGACCCGATAGGGCGCCGGTCCGGCCGGCGTCACCGCCTGCCCGTCGAGGTGGAACGGCGTCGCGGTGACGCGCACCCGGCCCCGGGCCGGATGCGGAACCGTGGGGAAGGCCCCGCGCGCCTCGAGATGCGGATGCGCGGCGACTTCCTCGGGCATCAGCACGGCGGCGGCCGGGATGCGCGCGCCGCGGAGCGCGTCGAGCGCCTCGTCCACCGTGGCGAAGCGCGCGACCCACTCGGCGATGACGTCGCGCAGCGCGGGCCAGTTGCGCCGGCGCAGGTCCGGCGTGGCGAAGCGCGGGTCGGTGGCCAGGTCGGGCCGCCCGAGGAGCGCCTGCAGCCGCGGCCACAGCGCGGCCGCGCCGCCGGTCTGGAGCGCGAGGTGTCGGCCGCCTACCGCGAAGACGCCCATGGCCGGGCGCGGGGAGCCCTGCGCCTCGCCGCCGTTGAGCACCGCCGCGTAGGAGACGTCGTCCGCCGCGATCAGGGCTTCCAGCATCGAGACGTCGAGGTACGCGCCCTGTCCGGTGCGGTCGCGCCGCCGCAGGGCGGCCAGGATCGCGCCGAAGGCGTGGGTGCCCGCCAGCACGTCGGCGGCCTGGAGGTTCGAGGCGCGCGGCGCCGACTGGTCGCCCTGGTCGAGATGCATCAGCCCCGACGCCGCGTTGATGATGTGGGCGAAAGCCTGCCGCTCGCGCCAGGGGCCGGTCTGGCCGAAGCCGGAGATGGAGCAGTACACGAGGTCGGGCTTGATCGTGGCCATCGCCGGGTAGCCCAGGCCGAGCTTCCCGACGACACCGGGAGCGAAATTCTCGACGAAGACGTCGGCGACGCGGCAGAGACCTTCCACCACTCCGCGGCCCCGCGGGTGGCTCAGGTCCACCGCCACGCTCTGCTTGCCCACGTTGATGCGGATGAAATACGTGGACTGGTCGGCCCGGCCCGGCTCGATCTGCAGGTGGTTCTTCCGCATGTCGTCGCCCTCGCCGGGGCGCTCGATCTTGATGACCCGCGCCCCCAGATCGGCGAGGAGGCGCGTGCAGTAGGGGCCGGCGAGCACGCGCGTGAGATCGAGGATCACGAGATCGGACAGTGGGAGGTCGGAGAGCGGGCCGGAGGCGTCGGGCACCGACAGAGTATAGCGCGGTGATTGACGGCGCGCACCTGCCCCCCTAGACTCGGCGCATGCGACGCAATCGTCTCCGGGAATTGCTGCGGGCGGGACGGCCGACGGTGGGTACCCACATCCATTCGGTGTGGCCGGCGGTGGTGGAGCTGGCCGGGCACGCCGGCCTCTTCGACTACGTGGAGTTCGTGGGCGAGTACGCGCCCTACGATCTCTTCGCGCTCGAGAACCTCGCGCGCGCGGTGAACACCTTCGACCACATGTCGGCCATGTTCAAGGTCGAGCAGCAGCCGCGCACCTACCTGGCGGTGCGCGCCATCGGTGCGGGCATCCAGAACCTGCTCTTCGCCGATCCGCGCACGCCGGAGGACGTCCGCGAGTGCGTGCGGGCGGTGCGCGCGGAGACCCCCGAGGCGGGGGGGATCCACGGGGTGGGCATGCGCCGCGACGTCGGCTACGTGGTGGACGTGGGCTCGCCCGCCTTCGTGCAGGCTCTGGACGACGCGGTGGTGGCGGTCATGATCGAGAAGGCGTCGGCGGTGGACAATCTGGAGGCGCTGCTCTCGGTGAAGGGCGTGGACATGGTCCAGTTCGGGCCCGCCGACTACTCGATGAGCATCGGGCTGGCCGGGCAGTGGAGCCATCCCCGGGTCGTCGAGGCCGAGCGCCACGTGATCCGGACCGCGCTGCGCATGGGCATCGCCCCGCGGGCCGAGATCTCCCACCCGAGCGAAGCCAAGGCGTACCTCGACCTGGGCGTTCGGCACTTCTGCATGGGCTGGGACGTGAGCATCCTCTTCGACTGGTTCAAGAGCGAGGGCCGGGCGCTGCGCGACGCGCTGGGCGCGGGCTGACGCGCGACCCCACGCCCATGGCTCACCGCCCGGCGCGCGCGGCGGCGGCCCGGCTCCTCCTGCCGGTCCTGCTCGCGCTGATCGCGAGTGGCTGCGGCGAGGGCGCGACGCCGGGCGCGCCGATCCGGCTGGTCTTCAAGCACGCCAAGATCCTGGGGCCGGCCGATCCGGTGCCCGGCCTGCTCCGCCGCTTCGAGGCCCTCCACCCGGGCGTGCGGGTGCAGAGCGAAGCGCTCACGTGGAGCTCGGACGAGCAGCACCAGTTCTACGTGATCAACCTCGAGGGGGGCAGCCCGCCCTTCGACGTGATGATGCTCGACGTGATCTGGGTGCCCGAGTTCGCGCGCGCGGGCTGGATCCTGGATCTGACCTCGTTCGTGCCCGCGGAGGAGCGCGACGCCCACTTCCCCGCCGCCATCGAGCCCGCGGTGCAGGACGGTCGCCTCTGGGCGCTGCCGTGGTTCATGAACGTGGGCCTCCTCTACTACCGGCGGGATCTCCTCGCCAAGTACGGATTCACCGCGCCCGAGAGCTATGACGAGCTGGCCCGGCAGGTGCACCGGATCCGCGCGGGGGAGCGCGATCCGCGGCTCGACGGCTTCCTCTGGCAGGGCAAGCAGTACGAAGGCGGGATGGTCAACGTGCTCGAGGCGCTGTGGGCCAACGGCGCGCGGCTCCTCGACGAGGCGGGGCGGCCGTTCCCCGAGCGCGAGCGCGCGCGGGAGTCGCTCGCGTTCCTGCGTGGGCTGATCGAGAGCGGAGTGAGCCCGGGCTGGGTCACCGCCGCCGACGAGGAGCTCACGCGGCGGCCCTTCGGCGACGGGCGGGCGATCTTCCTGCGAAGCTGGCCGTACGCGCTCGATCTCTTCGAGCTGCCCGGCTCGGCGGTCCGTGGCAAGGTAGGGGTCGGGCCGCTGCCCCGGCTGCCTCATGGCGAGGTGGGCGCCGGCTCCACCGGAGGCGCGCATCTGGCGGTGAGCGCGCGCACTCGGCATCGGGCCCTCGCGGTGGAGCTGGTGCGCTTCCTGACGAGCGATGCCGCGCAGCGGGCCATGACCGAGGGCGCCGCGCTCCGGCCTTCGCGCCCGAGCCTCTATCGCGACGCGGCCCTCGTCGCTCGGGACCCGACCCTGCCCGCCCTGCTCGCGTTGATGCAGAAAGGGCACCCGCGCCCGGTCACGCCCTACTACCTGATGCTCTCCACCACGCTCCAGCCCGAGTTCTCCGCGGTGCTGGTCGGCCGCAAGTCGCCCGAGCGGGCGATGCGCGACGCCACCGCGCAGGTCGAGCACCTGCTGCGGGCCATCGCGCCGTGACGGCCGACCGCCGCCTCGCCTGGCTCCTGCTCGCGCCCGCCCTCGCCGTGCTCGGGGGCCTCACCGTGTATCCCGCGGTGTGGGTGCTCTGGCTCTCGCTCCAGTACCGCATCCCGGTGTTCTCGATCGCGCGCTGGGCCGGTCTCGACCACTTCGTGTTCCTCGCGGGAGACACGCGCTTCTGGAACGCGGCGTGGGTCACCGGCATCTTCACGGTCGCCTCGGTGGCCCTCGAGGGCGCGCTCGGCCTCGCCATCGCGCTCGGCCTGCGCGGCCAGCATGGAGGGCGGCGCGTGGCCCTCGCCCTCTTGCTGCTGGCCTGGGCGCTGCCGTCGGTGGTGACCGCCAAGATGTTCGAGTGGCTCTACCATCCCGCGGGCGGGCTCGTGAACTTCCTGCTCGGCGGCCGGACCGTCAACTGGCTCGGTGATCCGGGCCTGGCGCTGCCCGCCCTGATCGCGGCCGACGTGTGGCGGGCCACGCCCTTCGTGGCGTTGCTGTGCTACGCGCGGCTCCTGACCATTCCGCCGGATCTCTACGAAGCCGCGCAGGTGGACGGCGCGGCGGGCGCGCAGGCTTTTGCGCGCATCACCTGGCCGCTGGTGCGGCCGATCCTCCTGGTGGTGCTGCTCTTCCGCACCCTCGACGCGCTGCGCGCCTTCGATATCATGTTCGTGCTGACGGGCGGAGGGCCGGCGGGCACCACCGAGACGCTCACCGTCTATGCCTACCGCACGCTGTTCCAGACATTGCAGGTGGGCTTCGGCTCGGCCATTGCGGTCGTGGTCTTCGCGGTGGTGATGGCGGTGGCGGTCGCCTACCTGCGCCTGATCGGCCGGGAAGAGCCCGCGGCATGAGGCCGGGCCGGCTCCGCGACGCGCTGGTCCTGCTCGGCCTCGCCCTCTACGCCGCCCCCTTCTTCTGGCAGGCGCTGACCTCGCTGCGTCCCGACGCGGAGCTGCTGCCGCTGACCCGGCTTCTGCCGAGCCGCCTCACGCTGGCCCACTACGACGTCGTCTTCCGCCAGAGCCTGATGCCGCGCGCGCTCGCGAACAGCCTGGGCATCGCGCTCTCCAGCACGCTCCTCGCGGTGGGGCTCGGCACCCTGGCCGGCTACGCGCTCGCGCGGCTGCCGGTGCGAGGCCGCCGCGTCATCCTCCTCGGCATGATCGCGGCCACCGCGTTTCCCCAGATCGCCACCGTGAGCCCGCTCTATCTCCTGATGCGGGCGCTCGGCCTGCGCGATACCTGGCTCGCCCTGATCCTGGCCAATGCCTCGTTCGCGCTGCCGCTGGTGATCTGGCTGCTGGCCGGGTTCATCCGGGAGATTCCGCGCGCGCTCGAGGAAGCGGCGGCGGTCGACGGCGCGGACCGGCTCGCCGCGCTGCGCTGGGTGGTGCTGCCCCTGGTGGCCCCGGGCATGGCCTCGGCGGCGCTCCTGGCCTTCCTCTTCTCCTGGAACGAGTTCCTCTTCGCCTACAGCTTCACCGCCACCGAGGCGAGCCGCACGGTGCCGGTGGCCCTCGCCCTGTTCCCCGGCGTCTTCGAGGTGCCCTGGGGCGACATCGCGGCCGCCTCGCTCCTGGCGAGCCTCCCGCCCATCTTCATCGTGGTCGCCTTCCAGCGCTATCTGGTGCGCGGTCTCCTCGCGGGCGCCCTGCGCGAGTAGCTCTCCCTCTCCCGGGTGGGGAGAGGGCGGTCAGCGCTTCGGCTCCACGACCTCGAACATCAGCGTGAAGTCGTCGAGCAGGCCGAAGAGCTCGACGACCTTCGCTCCATCGCCATCGATGCGCGCGAGCCCGCGCTCCACCGCCTCCGCGAGGGTCGTCTCGCGCAGGACCAGGCGGTCGAGCACGGACCGCTCGAGGGTCACGGTGGCGTCCGCGCGCTCGGTCCCGCGCCCGGCGAGATAGGTCAAGGCGCAGTTCTCGAGGGTCAGCGCGTACCGCTCGCCGAGGTCGGAGAAGACCCAGTTCACCACGATGCGCTTGCCGTCCGCCTTCTCACCGTTGAGTCGAACGCCCAGGTAGTCGAAGAAGAGATCGAGGCTCATGGCTCGTATCACGTCGGGGCTGACCGGGGCCCGCGCCCCCGCGTCGCCAAGACCGCGGCGGAGCTCGAGAGCCCCGAGCAGATAGGCGTTGCGCCAGGTCGCCGACTCCGCCGCGTAGCCGAGCTGCTCGAGCGCGGCGGCGCCGAGCTGGCGCGCCTCCGCGTTCGACGGATCGGCGAACACCACGTGGCTCATGACCTCGGCGACGAAGCGGTACTCGCCGGCCGCGAAGTCCTCGCGCGCCCGCGCGATGGCCGCGCGGGCGCCGCCCATGTACGCGAGGTATTTCCGCCCGCGCTCGACCGGCGGCAGCGGGTCGAGGTTGGCGGGGTTGGCGTCGTACCAGCCGAGGTAGCGCTGATACACGGACTGCGCATTGTGGCGGAGGGTACCGTAGTAGCCGCGCACGTGCCACGTCGCGGAGAGGCTCTTGGGCAGGGCGAGCCGCTCCGCGATCTCCGTCGGCTTGTAGCCGTGGTTCATGAGCCGCACCGTCTGGTCGTGCAGGTACTTGTAGAGGTCGCGCTGCTTGCCGAGGTAGTCGAGGAGGCGGGTGTTGCCCCACACCGGCCAGTGGTGCTGGGCGAAGGCCACCGCGGCCTCGCGCCCGAACCGATTCATCGCCTCGTTGAGGTACTTGGCCCACGCGTTCGCGTCGCGGGCCTGGGCGCCGCGGATGGGATAGATGTTGTGCAGGTTGTGGGTGGCGTTCTCGGCGAGGTTCAGCGCCCGCAGCTCCGGGTAGAACATGTGCATCTCGGCGGGCGCCTCGGTCTGGGGGGCGAGCTGGAACACGATCTCGATGCCGTCGATCCGGTGGGTCTCGATCGGCTCCGTGATGGTGCGCGTCGGAGGGATCAGCGTCACCGTCCCGCGTGAGGTTGCCTTGCCGAGCCCGGCGTCCACCTGGCCCCGCGGGCCCTTGGGCAGGGTGGCGCCGAACTGGAACTGTCCGCGCCGGACCATCGCGGTGCCCGCGAGCACGGCCTCCGAGGCGATCTCTTCCAGGAATCCGGCCGGCGCGACGATCGGGATTTCTCCCGCCTTGACCCGGGCGGGGTCGACGACGCCGCGCACGCCACCGTAGTGGTCGGTGTGGCTGTGCGTGTAGATGACCGCGGTGACCGGCCGCCGGCCGCGATGCTCGAAGTAGAGGTCCAGGCCAGCCCGGGCGACCTCCATCGAGAGGAGGGGGTCGATGACGATCAGACCACGGTCGCCCTCGAGGATCGTCATGTTCGAGATGTCGAACCCGCGGACCTGGTAGATGCGATCCGTGACCTGGAAGAGCCCGTTGTGCGTGTTCAGCCGGGCCTGCCGCCACAAGCTCGGGTTCACGGTGGGCGGCGCCTCCGTCTCGCCGAGGAACGCGTAGTCCTTGAGACTCCAGACGACGCGGCCCTGCGCGTTCCGGATCTCGACCTCGGGCAGCGTGGCCAGGAACCCGCGCCGCGCGTCCTCGAAGTCCTGGGTGTCCTCGAACGGGAGCGCGTCGAGGAGCGCGCGATTCTGCGCGCGCGTGATGGGCGTGGCGTCGTGGGGACCGTCGGCGGCCCGCGTCATGCCGACACCAGCCCCGGGGTCACCGACGCGTTGGGCAGGACGCGAAACACGTCGGGCGAGATCTTCACCTTGAGCGACCGGCTTCCCCCACCCAGGATGATCCACGGCAGGCCCATCAGCCCCTCGTCCACGTAGACCGGCAGGTCCGGGGGCAGCGCGAACACGGTCACGCCGCCCAGCATCATCCCGGTGAGCGCGCGCGTCTCCTCGGGGTCGGCGAAGGAGACGCGCGGGACGCCCAGCCGCTTCCGCACCGTATGGTTGACGTCCACGCGCTTGGTAGCGCGGACCACGCAGGCGCAGTAGCGCTTGGGCTCCTTTTTCGAGCCCACGATGATGGTGTTGGCCGACTGCTCGATGGGGTAGCCGTACTGGGCGCAGAACGCAACGGTGTCGGCGTACTGCGGGTCGATCTCGACCATCTCGTGCGGGAGGCCGAGCTCGTCGAGAACCCGACGCACCCGCTGCTCGATCTCGTCGGTGGCGATGGTGACGACCTCCCCGCGAAGCTCGTATTGGCTCGGCCAGCAGAGCATACTAGCATCGAGGTGATTGGAGGGCGCCATGAGCACAGCCGATGCCCGGAGGCCGACCGAAGAAGAATCCCGGCGGGTGGCCGAGCAGGCCCGCCAGGAGATCTGGGAAGGCCGCGGGTTCCTGCGCGATCTCTTCCTCGGCCATCTGGCCCTCGACCTGATCCACCCGTTCCCGCACGCGGGGAAGGAGCGGCCCGAGTTCGCGCGGTTCCTCGAAGATCTCAGAACGTTCCTCCGTGAGGAGGTGGACCCGGTCGCCATCGATCAGAGCGGGGAGTATCCCGCGCCGGTGCTGGCGGGGCTGCGGCGCCTGGGCGCCTTCGGCATGAAGATCCCGAAGGAGTTCGGCGGCCTCGGCTTCACCGTCTCCGAGTACTGCCGGGCCATGGAGCTGGTGGGCAGCTACGACGGCAACATCGCGGCGGTGCTCTCGGCCCACCAGTCCATCGGCGTGCCGCAGCCTCTCAAGCTCTTCGGCACCGTCGAGCAGAAGGCCAAGTATCTGCCCCGCTGCGCCGGGGGGGCCATCTCCGCCTTCGCCCTGACCGAGCCCGGGGTGGGCTCCGACCCCGCCAGCCTCTCGACCACCGCGGAGCGGAGCGGCGACCACTACGTGCTCAACGGCGAGAAGCTCTGGTGCACCAACGGGACGCTGGCCGAGCTCCTGGTGGTGATGGCGCGCGACCCCGAGACCCACCGCATCAGCGCCTTCATCGTGGAGACGGGGTGGGAGGGCGTGACGGTGGAGTACCGGTGCCGCTTCATGGGGCTCCGGGCGCTCGCCAATGGCGTCATCACCTTCCGCAACGTGCGCGTGCCGCGCGAGAACCTGATCGGGCGCGAGGGGCAGGGGCTGAAGATCGCCCTCGTCACCCTCAACACCGGACGGCTTACCCTGCCCGCGGTGTGCGCGGGCGTGGCCAAGCGCTGTCTCGAGATCTGTCGCGGCTGGGCCGCCGTGCGGGTGCAGTGGGGCGTGCCCATCTGGAAGCACGAGGTGATCGGTCACCGCATCGCCGACATGGCGGCGACCGCATTCGCGATGGACTCGGTGGCCAAGCTCGCCGCCGAGATGGCCGACCGCGGCGGCTACGACATCCGGCTCGAGGCGGCCGCCGCCAAGGAGTGGAACACGGTGCGCGCCTGGGAGCTGGCCGACCAGACGCTGCAGATCCGCGGCGGGCGCGGCTACGAGACCGAGGCGTCGCTGGCCGGGCGCGGGGAGGCGCCGATCGGCGTCGAGCGCATGATGCGCGACCTGCGCATCAACCTCATCTTCGAGGGCTCGAGCGAGATCATGCATCTGTTCATGGCCCGCGAGGCGGTGGACAAGCACCTGGAGGTGGCGGGCGCGCTCATCGATCCCCGCCGAGGGGCGGCCGAGAAGCGGGCGGCGCTGCCGCGGGTGGCCGCCTTCTATGCGCGCTGGTATCCGCCGCTCTGGCTCAAGGGCCTGGTCGCGCCCGGGCGCTTCGGCGAGTTCGGCCCGCTTGCGCGGCACCTGCGCTTCGTGGAGCGGAGCGCCCGGCGTCTGGCGCGGGCCACCTTCCACGGCATGCTGGTCTACCGCGCCCGGATGGAGCGGAAGCAGGCTTTCCTGTTCCGCAGCGTGGACATCGCGATGGAGCTGTTCGCGATGGCGGCGGCGGTCACCCACGCCGCGCGGCTGGCCGACGGGCGCTATCCGGAGGCCGAGCGCGCCTGCGAGCTGGCCGATCTCTTCTGCCGGAGCGCGAGACGGAAGGTGCGGCGCCTGTTCCGCGATCTGTGGCGCACCGACGACGCGCTCAAGGGCCGCGTGGCCGCCGCGGTCATGACGGGCCAGCACGCGTGGCTCGAGCGGGGAATTCTCGAGCTGGGCCTGCCCCCGGCCGCATTCCGGCCGCGCGCGTTCCTGGTCCCGGGGGCCGCGAAGCCGCCCGAGACCGACCGCGTCCCGGCCGCGCGCGCCTAGCCGACCGCGCGAATCAAGGCCCGCCCCGCTTGGGGTGAGCCTTGAAGAAGTCCCAGATGAGCGCGGTCGCGTCGAAGTCGCGGCAGACGCGGCCGATCAGCATCTCCGGCAGGTACTGCGCGCCGCCCGGCCAGGTGTGCCCGCCGCCCTCGAGCCGCACCAGCACGACCTCGCTGCCGTCGCGCCCCCCGCGTACGCGAGCCGGACCCCGCCGCACCGATCCTTCGCGGAGGCGGCGGGGTTCGCGCCGGTGGGCAGCGCTTCCTGCACGGGCTCGCGCGCCGCGCCGTTGAGCGCGGCCCAGCAGCGCGCCGCCTCCTCCGTGTCGATGATCTTGCCGCGCCCGAACGAGATGGGGCCGCCGCGATAGGGCACGAGGGGGTCCGCGGTGCCCTGGAGGATCAGCACCGAGACCGGCTGCTCGGGTCGGAACCACGGGTCCGGCGGATCCGCGACGCCGCCCACCACCGGCGCGATGGCCGCGATGCGCGCGGACAGGCGCGCGGCCAGGTAGTGGGAGAAGATGCCGCCGTTCGAGATGCCGGTGGCGTAGACGCGGCGCGGGTCCAGCAGATGCACGCGCGCGATGGCGTCCAGCAGCGCCGCCACGAAGCCCACGTCGTCGACGTGGTCGCGATGGGCCCGCGAGCTCGTGAATTCGCGTCCGTCGTTCCAGTTCCGGCCGACGCCTTCCGGGTAGGCCACCACGACGCCCTCGCGATCGGCCAGGGCGCTGAAGCGGGTGAGCCGCTCGGTGGACGGGCCGTTGCCGCCACCGCCGTGGAAGACGAGGACGACGGGCACGGGGCCCGGGCCGAGACCGGGCGGCACGTGGAGGTAATAGGTCCGCGCGGTCCCGTCCACTTCGAGCGTCCGGGGCACGCTCGGCCGCTCCACCGCCGCGGCGGCGGACGCCACGAGGAGGCAGGCCAGCGGCAGCGCGAGCACGCGGCGGCGCATCGGTGATCGGCAGGCTATCGCAGCCGCCGAAAGGGTACAATCGCCAGGCCCGGGAGGAGGGGCCCCGATGACCACCGACCTGCTCGAGATCGTGAAGGATGGAGTGGCCGTGCTCACGCTCAACCGGCCCGACCGGCTCAACGCCATGTCACGCCCGATGCTCGACGCCCTCCTCGAGGCCCTGCCGCGTCTGGCGGAGGATCCCGACGTCGGCGTGATCGTCCTCACCGGCGCGGGCCGCGGCTTCTGCGCGGGCGGCGACGTCAAGGCCATGGCCGAGGGGAACGAGCTGGGCGGCCAGACCATGGAGGAGAAGGCCCAGGCCCTGCGGTCGCGCATGGAGACCTCGCGGTGGCTGCACGAGATGCCCAAGCCGACGATCGCGATGGTGCGCGGGCCGGCGGCGGGGGCCGGGCTCTCGCTCGCGATGGCCTGCGACATGCGCATCGCGGGCGACAGCGCGCGCCTCGGGACCGCCTTCGCGCGGGTGGGCTACTCGGGCGACTTCGGCGGCAGCTACTATCTGACCCAGCTCGTGGGCACCGCCAAGGCCCGCGAGCTGTACTTCACGGCCGATCTGCTGGACGCCCAGCAGGCGCTCGCGCTGGGTCTGGTCAACCGCGTGGTACCCGACGCGCGGCTCGAGGAAGAGACGATGGCGCTGGCCTCGCGCCTGGCCCGCGGGCCGCGCGTCGCCTACCGCTACATGAAGCGGAACATGAACGCGGCGGAGAGCGCCTCCCTCAAGGAGATGCTCGATCTGGAGGCGTGGCACCACACGCGCACCGGGATGACCGAGGACCATCGCGAGGCCGCCCGCGCCTTCGTGGAGAAGCGCGAGCCCCACTTCAAGGGGCGATAGCCGGGCGAGCCGCAGCCGAAGGCGAGGCGAACGAATACAAGAGCCGGGCGAGCCGCAGCCGAAGGCGAGGCGAGCGAATACAAAGATCAGAGCGAGCGCCCCTCACCCCGGCCCTCTCCCCGGAGGGGAGAGGGGGTTCGGCGTGAGGGGGGCGCCGCCGACGCGCCACGCCAGGTAGAGCACTCCCAGCGCCATCCCGCCGATCACCGCGGCGGTGGCGAAGGTCGAGAGCTGCGAGAGCCAGGTGAGCGTGGTGCTCGACAGTCCCACGAAGGCCAGGCCGACCACCGGGATGACGGGCGCTCCGCAGCCCATGACCGTGCAGCCCCCCGTGGCGAGGCCGCAGACGCTCCCCACCGCGCCCAGCATCCCGCCCTGCTGGCCCAGGCGGGGCCGCCAGCCGGCGGCTGGGCCCGTCCGGTCGCGCCGGTGGACCCAGAGAGCGAAGTAGGCGCCGATCAGCGCGGCCATGAGGCCGAACCGCGCGAGGTCCGCCGCGGTCACCGCGAACCCCCAGTCGATGCCGAAGATGCCGTTGGCCGAGAACCAGAAGAGCGCCAGGTCCCAGGCCCGCTCGAGCCGCTCGGCGAGCGGTCCCTTGCCCGAGGTCAGGTAGCCGGGGAGGTTCGGCAGCCAGGGGTTGACCGTGAAGTAGTCGACGGGCTTGCGGGCGACCGAGAGCACCAGGACCGGCACCAGGATGTCGAGCACCAGGACGAGCGCCCCCACCGCGGCGAAGACGCCCCACCGCGCGCGCAGCGCCCGTCCGATCCCCGCCAGGACCCGCCCGATCCCCTGCATGGCCCGCCGGAGCCGATTATAGAGGTGACGCGACCGGCGGGGGAACTTCTTGCGGTTGCCGTAGTTGCTAGGGCAGTATTACGGCGAATGATCCGCGCGGTCCCGCGAAGGTCCCCCATCGTCCCCCAATGAGGAGGGCAGAACCATGACGCAAGAGGTGAGCCGTCGAGACTTCCTGGCCCGTCTGGGCGTGACGGTCGGCACCGCCGCCGCCGGCGCCGCTGCCGCCGCGGGCGTGCCCCTGGCCGCCGTGCCGCTGGTCAGCCAGGCGCACGCGCAGCCCAAGGGCAATATCCCGGACACGCCGTTCAAGATCGCCCACATGACCTTCTTCACGGGCGCCGCCGCGGTGCTCGGTGAACCATCGTTCAAGGGCCACACCCTCGCCGCCGAGGAGATCAACGCCCAGGGCGGCCTGCTCGGCAAGCGGAAGATCGAGACGTTCAAGGCCGACGAGAACGCGGGCACCGACGCCAACGTGAAGGAGATGCGGCGGCTCAAGCTGTCCGAGAAGGTCGACCTCTTCACCGGGGTCATCT
>JBGQHJ010000014.1:0-54466 GCA_041497895.1 Methylomirabilia bacterium | reverse complement strand
ATCGAGCTGGAGGGCGACCTGGTGCGCGACGTCCAGGCCGAGGTCCGGCGCTATCGCCTGGGCCCCGAGGAGCCCCGCTGAGCCCGCGCCGCGAGCGCGGAACCGCCTTCACCGCCCGCGGAGCGGGCCTGTTAGGTCTCGTCAAGATTGACCCCCGGGTTTGGGTGTCGGGCACGCGCAGACAAGAGATGCCTAGGCGACCCGCCGCGGCGGCTGGAGCGTGGCAAGTTTTTCGGCCGGGGTGCGGCCCTGCAGCGCCAGGGAGAAGCGTTCATAGTTGTACCTGGTCTCCCAGCCCCGAAGGGCGGCCGCGGCCGCCTCGAAGTCCGGGAAGCGTTGCCGGCCCCAGAACTCCTCCTGATCGATCCGATGGCTCCGCTCGACTTTGCCGTTCTGTTGCGGCCGCCGGGGTCGAATGTAGTGGTGCCGGATTCCGGCGGCCTCGACCCCCAGCACAAACGCGAAGGAGAACTCTTGCCCGTGATCGCACTGCAACCGCTGGATGGGGAACGAGAAGGCGCGCCGGAGCTCGGCCAAGAAGGCGAGGCTTGAGCGATGATGCAGACGCCGATAGAGCCGCAGGACACGGAAGCGCGTGCAGTCATCCAGGGCGGTGTACTGAAACGCCCAGCGGCCCGCAATCTGTACGTACTTCACGTCGACCTGAATCGACTCTCCCGGTTCCGCCTTCTCGAAGAGTTTCATCTGGCGGGGTTCCCGCTTGCGGGTCCGCCGTAGGCGGGGCAGGCCCATGTCTCGAAACACCCGCTGAATCGTGCCCATGGCCAGCCGGATCCCGTGCACCCGCTGGAGCCAGAGCCGGGTGCGCGCCGCCCCGTAACCAAACTCCTGGCGGGCTTGGCGGATCAGTTCGACGGCCGCGGGCGACACCCGCCGCGCCCGGTGCCGCGGATACGCCGGCACCAGCCCCTCGACGCCCCCCTGCCGCCAGCGCTTCCGCCATCGCCGGATCGTCCGCGCACTGAGTCCGTAGTGGCGGCCAGCGGCGGCTGGCCCGTGCTCCCGCGCATACTCCAGGACCAGCAAGCGATACCGCACCCGCGTCCGATACTGCGGCCGAACCTTCACGTCACTGAGCTTGATCATGGCCCCCCTCCGATTGGACAACCTCGACACCTGGCTGCCCATCAAAGCAAAGGAGGTCAATCTTGAGTAGATACTTCAGCCCGCGGAGCGGGCCTTGACCCCGTTCTCCCCCAGGGGCTACTCTGGTAGGACTATCCGTCTGGACCGCTCCGACCCCGAGGAGGGCCGAGGTGAAGTGTCCCCGCTGCCAGTCCCAGAACCGCGAGGGCGTGCGGTTCTGTGAGGAGTGCGGTGGCCGCCTCGTCACGAGCTGCGCGAGCTGCGGCGCCGAGCTGCTCCCGGACAAGAAGTTCTGCGGCTCCTGCGGCTCCCCCGCCACCCCCGAGCCGGTCGAGCGCCAGCCCGCGCCCCAGGGCTACACCCCCAAGCACCTCGCCGAGAAGATCCTGACGTCGCGCCACGCCCTCGAGGGCGAGCGCAAGCAGGTGACGGTCCTGTTCGCGGACCTCAAGGGCTCGATGGAGCTGCTGGCCGACCAGGATCCGGAGGAGGCGCGCCGGCTGCTGGATCCGGTGCTCGAGCGGATGATGGAGGCGGTGCACCGCTACGAGGGCACCGTGAACCAGGTCATGGGCGACGGCATCATGGCGCTCTTCGGCGCGCCGCTCGCCCACGAGGACCACGCGGTGCGTGCCTGTCACGCCGCCCTCCGCATGCAGCAGACGGTGGGCTGGTACGCCGAGGAGCTGCGCCGCGGCCGCGGGGTGGACGTGCAGATCCGTGTCGGGCTCAACTCCGGCGAGGTGGTGGTGCGGGCCATCGACAGCGACCTGCACATGGACTACTCGGCCATCGGCCAGACCACGCACCTCGCCGCGCGCATGGAGCAGCTGGCGCGTCCCGGCTCGACCCTGGTGTCGCGCGAGACGCTGCGCCTGGCCGAGGGCTACATCGAGGTCAAGCCGCTCGGCCCGGTGCCGGTGAAGGGGATGCCGGAGCCGGTCGAGATCTTCGAGCTGGTGCGCACCGAGCACGTGCACTCGCGCCTCGAGGCGAGCGCCGCGCGCGGGCTCACCCCCTTCGTGGGCCGGGAGTCGGAGGTGGAGACGCTGCACCAGGCGATGGCGCGGGCCTCGGCGGGCCACGGGCAGATCGTCGCGGTGTCGGGCGAGCCAGGAGTCGGCAAGTCGCGCCTCTTCTGGGAGTTCACCCACTCCCACCGGGCGCACGGCTGGCTCATGATGGAGGCGCAGGCCACCTCCTACGGCAAGAACACCTCGTACCTCACGGTGAAGGAGCTGCTCCGGAGCTACTTCCAGCTCGAGGAGCGGGACGACCCGCGGCGGGTGCGTGAGAAAGTCACCGGCAAGCTCCTCACGCTCGACGAGAGCCTGCGCCCCACCCTGCCCGCGTTCCTGCAGCTCCTCGACGTGCCGGTGGACGACGCCGAGTGGCAGACGCCCGATCTGCCGCAGCGACGGCAGCGGATGCTCGACGCGGTCAAGCGCCTGATCCTTCGAGAAGGCCAGGTGCAGCCGGTGCTCGTGGTGTTCGAGAACCTGCACTGGCTCGATTCCGAGAGCCAGGCGTTCCTCGACAGCCTGGTGGACAGCCTGCCCCTGGCGCGGGCCCTGATCCTGGTGAGCTACCGGCCCGAGTACCAGCACGGCTGGGCCCGCAAGAGCTACTACACCCAGTTCCGCATCGATCCGCTCCCGCCGCAGAGCGCGGACGAGCTGCTGCGGGCGCTGGTGGGCGACGACCCGGGCCTGGGCCCGCTCAAGCAGCTCCTGATCGAGCGCACCGAGGGCAATCCATTCTTCCTGGAAGAGAGCGTGCACACCCTCGCCGAGACCAAGGTGCTCGCGGGCACGCGGGGCCACTACCACCTCACCCGGGAAGTCCAGAAGGTCCAGGTGCCGGCGACGGTGCAGGCGGTGCTCGCCGCGCGCATCGACCGCCTGCCCATCGAGGCCAAGCGACTGCTGCAGGCCGCCGCGGTCATCGGCAAGGACGTGTCGCTCGCGCTCCTGCAGGAGATCGCCGACATGCCGGAGGAGGGGGTCCGCCGCAACCTGGCCCAGCTCCAGTCCGGCGAGTTCCTGTACGAGATCAGCCTCTTCCCGAGCGTGGAGTACACGTTCCGCCACGCGCTCACCCACGAGGTGGCCTACTCGAGCCTGCTCCAGGACCGGCGGCGGGCCCTCCACGGGCGCGTGGTGCATGCGATGGAGCAGCTCTACGCCGACCGGCTGCCCGAGCACTTCGAGCGTCTGGCCCACCACGCGGTGCGCGGCGAGGTGTGGGCCAAGGCGGTCGCGTACCTGCGCCAGGCCGGCGTCAAGGCGGCGGGCCGCTCCTCCAACCGGGAGGCGGTCATCTTCCTCGAGCAGGCGATGAGCGCGCTGGCGCGGCTCCCGGAGGGTCGCGCGGCCACCGAGCAGGCCATCGATCTGCGCCTGGACCTGCGCTCGCCGCTCCTGCAGTCCGGCCAGCTCGAACGCGTGCTGACTCTCTCGCAGGAAGCGGAGGCGATGGCCGAGAAGCTCGGCGACGAGCAGCGGCTGGCGCGCGTGTACACCTACCTGATCAACTACCACTACCTCAAGGGCGAGCCCGACCTCGCCATCGAGTACGGTGAGCGCTGCCTGCGCATCGGCGACGCGACCGGCGACGTGGGCCTGCAGGCGCTCGCCCGCGGCTACCTCGGCTACAGCTGCCACGCCCAGGGCCTCTATCACCGCGCGCACTCGATCCTGCGCGAGAACGTCGAAGCCCTCGAGCTCGTGCAGGGCGAGGCCCCGGGCGGCCAGGCCGGCGTCTCCTACGTCACCTCGAGCGGCTGGCTCGCCTTCACCCTGGCCGAGCTCGGCGAGTTCGACGCCGCCGCGATGTCGCTCGACCGGGCGCAGCGGGCGGGCGAGGCGAGCGGGCACGCCTACACCCAGACCATCGCGCGGACCATGGCGGGGCTGTCCTGGCTGCGGCGCGGCCAGCTCGAGCGCGCCCTTCCCGCGCTGCAGCGCAGCCTCGACGCCTGCCGCGAGAAGAGCCTCGACGTGTGGCGGCCCATTCCCTCCTCGCTGCTCGGCCTCACGCTCGTGCTGCTGGGACGGACGGAGGAAGGGCTGCGGCTGCTGGAGGACGGCGTGTCACTGACCGAGGAGCTGGGCGTGCGCGCCTACCTCGCGCTCTGGACCGCGAACCTGGGCGAGGGCCTGGCCGCGGCGCGGCAGCTCGACCGCGCGCGCACGGTGGCGCAGCGGGCGCTCGACCTGGCGCTCCGCCACAAGGAGCGCGGGCACCAGGCGTGGGCGCTGCGGCTGATGGGGGAGCTGGCCGCGCTCGCCGAGCCTCCCGCGGTCGGCGAGGCCGAGGGCTACTATGGCCAGGCCCTCACCCTGGCCGAGGAGCTCGAGATGCGCCCGCTGCAGGCCCGCACCCATCTGGGGCTGGGCCGGCTGCTGCGGCTGTCCGGAGACCGGGAGCGCGCCGAGGATCATCTGGCGACCGCGCTCGGTCTCCTGCGCGAGATGGACATGCGCTTCTGGCTGTCGCGGGCGGCCGAGGAGCTCCTGCACATGGGGCACCTCTTCGTGGTCGCGCGTCACAACATCCAGCTCTACGACTACCTCAAGCGGGAGTACGCGGGGGAGCCGGTCACCGTCATCCTCGATCGGCGGCACGGTCAGCGGCGCGAGCACGAGCAGCCCACCGACACCGAGCGCCGGCGAGCCGAGCGGCGCCGCCAGATCCAGGTGGACGACGCCATTCGCACGCGAGGCTTCGCGGTCGTGCCCGAGATCATCGGAGGGGCCTGATCCCTGTCGCCGTCTCGCGCCCGAAGGGCGACAGCCCTCGGCTCACCAGCCGCACCTCCGCCGCGCGCTTGGCATCCGCCGCGGCGTGCGCCTCGAACGACACGCGCTCGCCCACGCGCGGCGGCGCCCCGCGCCCGTCGCGCCCGCGGACGACGTAGAGCTCCTGGTCGTCTCCCACGATGAGACCCCAGCCCGTCGGCCGGTCGTAGAACTCGATGCGTCCCGTCTTGATCACGGCGTCCGTATGCTACGGCCGCGCGCGGGCGCCCCACAATGTCCAGAATGTCGGACAGCCCACCGAGGGAGCCGATGAAGCTTGACGAGTTCGCGAGTCACGACGGGATGGGCCTCGCGGGTCTGGTGCGGAGGCGGGAAGTCAGCCCGGCCGAGATTCTCGACGCGGCCGTCGCCTCCGTGGAGGACGCCAACCCGGTGATCAACGCGGTGGTGTGCCGGCTCTACGACCAGGCGCGGGCCGCGATCGCCGCCGGGCTGCCCACCGGCCCCTTCACGGGCGTGCCGTATCTCCTGAAGGACCTGGGCGCGCACTACCAGGGCGCGGTCACCAGCGGGGGCGGTGCGCTCTTCAAGGACTTCGTGCCGGATCACGATAGCGAGATCACGCGGCGCCTCAAGCGCGCGGGCCTTGTGATCTTCGGCAAGACCAACACTCCCGAGCTCGGGCTGGCCAGCTCCACCGAGCCGCGTTTGTTCGGCCCCACGCGCAACCCGTGGAGCCACGCGCACAGCGCGGGCGGCTCGAGCGGCGGCTCGGCGGCGGCGGTCGCGGCGCGCATGGTGCCGATGGCGCACGCCACCGACGGCGGCGGGTCGATCCGCATCCCGGCCTCCGCGTGCGGGCTCTTCGGGCTCAAGCCCACGCGCGCGCGCAACCCGATGGGGCCCGACCATGGCGAGGGCTGGGGCGGCGCCTCGGTGGGCCACGCGGTGACCCGCAGCGTGCGGGACAGCGCGGCCCTGCTCGACGCGACGTCCGGACCCGACGTGGGCGATCCCTACTGGGCCCCGCCGCCGGCGCGCCCGTTCCTGGAGGAGGTGGGCCGCGATCCGGGTCACCTGCGCATCGCGCTCACCACGCGCCCCTGGAACGGCCAGGCGGTGGACCCGGAGTGCGAGGCGGCGGCGCGCGCGGCGGCGCGGCTCTGCGAGAGCCTCGGGCACTCGGTCGAGGAGGCGAGCCCGACCGCGGACGTGGCCGCGCTCGGCGCCGCGACCCTCGTCGTCATCGGGGCCAATCTGCGGGCCGCGCTCGAGGCCCGGGCCGCCGCGCTCGGGCGCGCCCTCGACGAGGCGGACGTCGAGCGCATCACGTGGCTCCGCGCGATGGACGGCCACACCGCGCGCGCGGCCGACTACGCGCGGGCCATCGGCATCATGCACCGCACCGGGCGGCAGGTCGCGCCATTCTTCGAGCGCTACGACGTGCTCCTGACGCCGACCATGTGCCGCCCGCCGTACCCGCTCGGGGTCATCGACATGATGAGCTCCGACCCGGTCGGCTACGGGCAGGCGGTGCTCTCCACCATCGCGTTCACCTCGCTCTGGAACGCGTGCGGCAATCCCGCGATGTCGGTGCCGCTCGCCTGGTCGCGCGCCGGGCTGCCGATCGGGGTGCAGTTCGTGGGCGGCTTCGGCGACGAGGCGACCCTCTTTCGCCTGGCATCGCAGCTCGAGACCGCGCAGCCCTGGGGCGATCGCCGGCCACCCGCCGCGGCGGTCTGACGACGGTCAGGCGGCCGGCGGGGCCTCCGCGAACTGGTAGTCGCGGCGGATCCGGCCGTCGTCGCCGAGCACGAAGAAGTGGAAGCCGCGCGCGGCGACCGGGCCGCCGCCCGCCGGCCGCATCTCCCAGCTGAAGGTCACCGCGTCGTGATGCCCGGCCCCGGTGTGGACGGCCGAGAAGACGTAGCCCTCGGTGCGCACGAAGCGGTCGTGGGCCCCGGTGATGCGGGCCTCGATCGCCTCGTACCCGCGCGCTTCGAGGGACGGGGTGAAGTGGGCGCCGTCCTCCGTCCACAGCGACGCGATGGCCTGCCGACGGCGGGACGGGTCGGCCTCGTTCCAGACCGCCACGTACCGGCTGACGAGATTCTCGACGGATGTCATGGGATGTGTTCCTCCTGGAGGAACAGGAGTACGCGGCGCGAAGCGGCCTGTCGATTACCTCGCAGGTAAGCGTGGAGAAGCGGCGCGCAAACCGGTTGACCGGGCGCGCGGCGTGGGTACAGTGAGGGCGCGGTCGTTCCATTCCAGCCCCGGACCCAGAGCCGGGTCACCCGGAGGACAGCGGTCATGCCGATGAGCCAGAGTGAGAAGGCGGTGCGGTTTCGCGCGCTGCACGAGGCGCCGGGCGCCTTCGTGATCCCCAACCCGTGGGACGGCGGCTCGGCCCGCATCCTCGCCGCCCTCGGCTTCCAGGCGCTCGCCACCTCGAGCGGGGCCCAAGCGGGCACCGTCGGTCGCAAGGACGGCAAGGTGACGCGGGACGAGGCGCTCGCGCACTGCCGCGTCATCGTGAACGCGACCGACCTGCCGGTGGCCGCGGACCTCGAGAAGTGCTTCGGCGACGCGCCCACGGTCGCGGCCGAGACCATCCGCCTCGCGGCGGCGGCCGGCCTGGTCGGCGGCTCGATCGAGGACGCGACCGGCAACCGCGAGAAGCCGCTCTTCGACCTCGGGCCGGCCACCGAGCGGGTGGCCGCGGCGGTGGAGGCGGCGCGCGGCGTGGGTTT
Source organism: Methylomirabilia bacterium (assembly GCA_041497895.1). Lineage (GTDB taxonomy): Bacteria > Methylomirabilota > Methylomirabilia > Rokubacteriales > CSP1-6 > CAMLFJ01. The sequence goes on along the minus strand of JBGQHJ010000014.1, from coordinate 46,845 downwards.
CCCGTTCACGCTCACCGCGCGCACCGAGAGCTTCCTGCGCGGCAACCCGAGCCTGGAGGACACCATCAAGCGCCTGCAGGCCTTCGAGAAGGCGGGCGCCGACGTGCTGATGGCTCCCGGCCTGCCCGACCTGGCCGCGGTGCGCGCGGTGTGCGCCGCGGTCTCGAAGCCGGTCAACTTCATGGTCGGGATCAGGGGCAAGTCGTTCACGGTGGCCGAGCTGACCGCGGCGGGCGTGAAGCGGATCAGCCTCGCCACATCGCTCTACCGCTCCGCGATGAGCGGCCTGCTCGACGCGGCCCGCGAGGTGAAGGACGCGGGCACCTTCGGCTACGTGGACCGCGGCGTGGCCTCGGCCGACCTCGCCGGCTTCATGGAGTGACGCCTCAGGGCTGGCGTCGGCGGGAGCGACCGTCGTCCGACGCGGGTGGCTGCTCCTCGCGGCCGGCCCGGTAGCCGGCCTGCCGGGCCTCGGCCTCGGAGGCGAAGCAGCGCTCGGGCTTGACGCGCGCGTAGGAGGCGCTGCCGGGCGCGTAGTAGACGCCCGCCTCGGAGTGCCGGCTCGCGTAGCCCTTGATCGGGTGATCGGACGGGCAGCTCGACGTGGTCGCCGGCGCGACGCCGGCGCTCGAGTCCGCGACCGCCGTCGGAGCCGTCGCCGCCATCGCGAGCAAGCCGAGCCCGATGCCCGTCGCCCGCCACATCGCGGCGGGCTTCACGAGGCGACGCCGGCGGTGATCAGCTTCTCCAGCCGTCGCAGCTGATCGCCGGTGCCGAGCGCCAGCAGGTGATCGGCGGCGGCCAGGGCCAGGTCGCCGGGGGGGCTCACCATCGGGTTGCCGTCGCGGAGGATGGCCAGGACGGTGGCGCCGGTGGCGCGCCGAATGTTGAGGGTGTCGAGGGTCTGGCCGACGCACGGGCTGTCGCCCGGCAGGGCCAGGTCCTCGATGGCGAGCGCGTCGTTGCCGCGCCGGAGCGCGGTCTCGAAGAAGTCCACCACCGCGGGGCTCAGCATCAGGTGCGCCAGACGGTGGCCGCCGATGGCGTAGGGGCTGACCGCCCGGTTCGCGCCGGCGCGGATGAGCTTGGTGACCCCGGCTTCCTCGGCCGCGCGCGAGACGATGTAGAGCTCCGGGTTGAGCACGCGCGCCGACAGCACGATGTAGATGTTGGTGGCGTCGTTACCGGTGGTGACGATCAACCCCCGGGCCCGGCGGATGCCGACCTGCTCCAGCACCTCGTCCTCGGTGGCGTCGCCCACCAGGGCCAGGTAGCCGCGCTCGAGCGCGTGCTCGATGGCGGGCTCGTCCGAGTCCACGGCCACGAAGCCGGTGCCCGCCTGATGCAGCTCGAGCGCGGCCTGCCGGCCCACCCGGCCCATTCCCGCCACGATCACGTGCCCGGAGAGCTCCCGCATCCGACGCTCCATTCGACGCCTCCCCATTGGATCGGCCAGCCGGACGCTGACCAGGTATTCCATGACGACGCCCAGCATGTAGAACAGGCTGCCGATGCCGGTGAGGGCGAGCCCGATCGTGAACAGGCGGCCGGCGGTGGTGAGCGGCCTGATCTCCCCGTAGCCGATGGTGGTGATCGTGGTCACGGTCATGAACAGGGCGTCCATCCACGTCCCGCCCACGTCGTGCCAGAGCCAGCGATAGCCGATGGTGCCGATGGCGATCACGGTCAGGACGAGGGACAGGGGCAGCAGGAGGCGCACCCGGAGCGACCGCAGCGTCGAGGGCTCCACTGCCATCCGGGCTACGCTAGCACAGCCGTCCGGACCCCACGCAGCGCCTTGACCCGCGGGCGAGGGAAGGGCAGGATGCGGGCAGCGTGATCATCGGCGTTCCTCGGGAGATCAAGCCGGGCGAGCAGCGGGTGGCCCTGACGCCCGCCGGCGTCCGGGCCCTCGTCGAGGCGCGGCATCAGGTCGTGGTCGAGCGAGGCGCCGGGCTCGGCAGCAGCATTCGCGACGAGGAGTACGCGCGCGAGCGCGCCACGCTGGCGGGGGTCGACGAGGTCTGGGCCCGCGCTCAGATGGTCCTCAAGGTGAAGGAGCCGCTGCCGGAGGAGTACGGCCGGATGCGCCCGGGCCAGATCCTGTTCACGTACCTGCACCTGGCCGCGGTGCCCGAGCTGGCGCGGGCGCTCCAGGCCGCGGACGTCGTCGCGGTCGCCTACGAGACGGTGCAGCGGACCGACGGCAGCCTGCCCCTGCTCGCGCCGATGAGCGAGGTGGCCGGCCGCCTGTCGGTGCAGGAGGGCGCGTTCTACCTGGCCAAGGCCCACGGCGGCCGCGGCATCCTGCTCGCCGGGGTGCCGGGCGTGCCGCCGGGCAACGTGGTGGTGGTGGGCGCGGGCACCGTCGGGGTGAACGCGGCGCGCATCGCGCTCGGCCTGGGCGCCGACGTGTCGATCCTCGACGTGAACGTCGACCGCCTGCGCGCGGTGGACGATCTCTTCCACGGACGGGTGATCACGCTGATGTCCAACAGCTACAACCTCGACCAGGTGCTGCGCCGGGCCGATCTCCTGGTGGGCGCGGTGCTCATCACCGGGGCGCGCGCGCCCGTGCTCGTCACCAAGGAGATGGTGGCGGCCATGAAGGAGGGCTCGGTGATCGTGGACGTCGCGGTCGACCAGGGCGGCAGCGTGGAGACGATCCACCCGACCACGCTGCTCGATCCCGTCTACCTGGTCTCGGGCGTGGTCCACTACGGCGTCGCCAACATGCCGGCCCTGGTGCCGCGCACCTCCACGTTCGCCCTGACCAACGCGACGCTGCCGTACGCGCTCGCGCTGGCCAACGAGGATCTGAAGCCCGCGCTGCGCCGCAACCCGGCGCTGGCGCATGGCGTGAACATCTGGCGCGGGCGCATCGCGCACCCCGCGGTGGCCCAGGCGCTCGGCGAGCCGGCGACGGCGCTCGAGACGCTGCTCGTCTAGCGGGGCGGTCCGGCGGGTATGTCATTTGCCGAAGCATCCGCAAGGAGGAGGTCCATGACGACCGGAAAGAGCTGGAGCGGACGAATCCTGAACATCATCGGGGCGGTGTGGATCGCGGGCGCCCTGGCCACCCTCGGGTACTTCGCGGTGCGCGACATCCACATCGTGCCCGCGCTGCAGCACGGGATGCGCGCGGAGCCCGGTCCCGTCAAGCACCTGATCACGATGCCCGCGGAGACCCCCACCACCAGCTAGCGTCTTCCGGCATCGCCCCCGTCCGGGTCGGCCTTGACATCCGGGAGCCCGCCCGCTATAAAGTCGAAACGCCGTTTCAAATTTTGACTCGGAGACCCCTGCTCAGTGGCGCGCGAGGTCGCGGGAATCGTGCGGGTCATGCGGATCCTGGAGTCGCTTGCCGCCAGTCCCGACGGCAACAACGTCAAGGATCTGAGCCGCGCCATCGGCTGCGGGAAGGGGACCATCTCGAAGATGCTCGGCACGCTGGAGCGCCGCCACTACGTCCGACGGGACGCGGCGAGCGGTCGCTTCGTGCTGACCTGGCGGCTGCTCGCCCTGGCCTTCGGCCACGCCGATCAGGCCGGGATGCCTGGGGTCTTCCTGCCGCTGCTCCAGGAGCTGGCCGACGAGACCGACGAGCTCGTCCAGCTCGCGGTGGTCGATGGCGACCAGGTCCTCTTCGTGGCGAAGGCCGAGGGTCGCGGCCAGACGATCCGCCTCCTCCCCCTCGTCGGCCTCTGGGCGCCTCTGCACGCGACGGCGGCGGGGAAGCTGTGGCTCTCGACGCTGCCCTCCTCCGAGGTGTCCCGCGTGCTGGGCCGGCGTCTCTCGGTGGTCGCCCCCAAGACCATCACCTCGATGGCCGCGCTCCAGAAGGAGCTCGGGCGCGTCCGGGCCGCCGGGTACGCGCTGGCCGACGAGGAGCTGGCCGAGGGCGGGCGGGCCATTGCCGCGCCGATCACGCGGGGGGGCTCGATGGTGGGCGCGGTGGCGCTCTCCGGTCCCGCCTACCGGCTCTCGCTCGCGCGCCTGCACGCGCTCGCCCCGCGGCTGATCGAGGTGGGCGAGCGGCTCGCGTCGATCTGGCCGCTTCACGTCAACGCGAAGGATTTCACCTCGTGAGTCGCTTCGAGTACCACCAGCCCGAGAGCGTGCCGGACGCGGTCGACCTGGCCGCGCGTTTCGCCGAGGAGGCGAGCTTCCTGGCCGGTGGCACCGACCTGATGGTCCAGATCGAGCGCGGGCGGGTCGCGCCGCGCCATGTCGTCGGGCTTCACCGGGTGCCCGGCCTCGCCGGCATCGAGGCCAACGGCCGGATCGAGCTCGGCGCGTGCGTCACCCATCGCGCGATCGAGAGGGCGCCGGCGCTCGGCGGGGCGCTCCGCTGTCTCATCGAGGGCGCCGAGGTGATCGGGGGCCATCAGGTACGCAACGTCGCGACGGTGGGCGGCAACCTGGCGAATGCCTCGCCGGCCGCGGACCTGGTGCCCTGCCTGCTGGCGCTCGATGGCATGGTGAGGCTGGTCGGGCCGGGTGGGGAGCGGGAGCTGCCTGTCGAACGTTTTCTCCTCGGACCCAACCGCACGGCCCGCCGCCCCGACGAGCTCCTGACCCTCGTGAGCCTGCCCGCGCTGCCCGCGCACGCGTCCAGCGCCTTCCTGAAGGCGGGCCGGCGGCGGGCCATGGAGATCTCGGTGGTGTGCGTGGCCGCGCGGCTCACCCTGGACCCGAGCCGGGAGCGCTGCCTGGAGGCGCGCATCGCGCTCGGCGCGGTGGCCCCGACCGCGGTGCGGGCGCACGAGGCGGAGCGCGCCCTCGAAGGGCGGCCGGTCGGCGGCGAGGCGTTCGAGCGCGCGGCTGCGGCGGCCCAGGAGGCCTGCCGTCCCATCGACGATGTGCGAGCCTCCGCGGCGTTTCGACGGCATCTGGTCGGTGTCCTGGTCCGGCGCGCCCTCGACCGCTGCGTCGAGCGTGCCCGGCGGGCCACCTAGGCGATCGCGACCCGCGGGGAGAGACCATGGCGAAGATTCCGATCACGCTCACGATCAACGGCGACCGCCACGAGGTGCTCGTCGAGCCCGACCGCACGCTGCTCGACGTGCTGCGCACCGACCTCGGTCTCACCGGGACCAAGACCAACTGCCTCGACGCGGAATGCGGGGTCTGCACGGTGCTCGTGGACGGCCTGGCCGTGAACTCGTGCCTCTACCTGGCGGTGGTGGCCCAGGGCCGCGCGATCACGACCATTGAAGGCCTGGCGCCGGCGGGCACGCTCCATCCCTTGCAGCAGGCCTTCGTGGAGCACGGGGCCGTGCAGTGTGGTTACTGTATCCCGGGGATGATCCTCTCGGCCAAGGCCTACCTCGACGAACACCCGCGGCCGAGCGAGGCCCAAATCCGCGAGGCGCTCGCCGGCAACCTGTGCCGCTGCACCGGGTACCAGAAGATCGTGGACGCGGTGCTTGATGCCGCGGGCCGCATGGCCGGGGCGGTGGCGTCGTGAGCGCGGCCCTGCGGGTCGTCGGCCACTCGCTCCCGCGCCTCGACGCGCCGGGCAAGGTGACCGGCAGCGCCGTCTACGCCGCGGACTTCGCCCTGCCCGGCATGCTGTACGGCAAGGTCTTCCGCAGCACCGAGCCGCACGCGCGCCTGGCCCGGCTCGACACCACGCGGGCGGCGGGTCTCCCCGGCGTGCGCGCGGTCATCTCGGCGTCCGACGTGCCCGACGTCCGTTACGGGGCCGCGGTGAAGGACGAGCCGGTCTTCGCCGCGGACGTGGTGCGCTACGTGGGCCAGCCGGTGGCCGCGGTTGCCGCGGTCACGCTCGAGGCGGCGGAGGCGGCCCTGGCCGCGATCGAGGCGGTCTACGAGCCGCTCGCGCCCGTGCTCGACCTCGCCGCGGCGCTCGCCCCGGGCGCCCCGCTGATCCATCCGGAGTGGCGGTCGTACACCGCGAACCCCGTCCTCCAGCGCGACGGCAACGTATGCAACCGCGCCCGCATCGTGGTCGGCGACGTGGAGCGCGGCTGGGTCGAGGCCGACCGGGTGTTCGAGCATCGGTTCACCACCGCGATGGTGCACCAGGGCTACACGGAGCCGCGCGCCGCGGTGGCCGCGTGGGACAGCTCGGGCCAGGTCACGGTCTGGTCGAACACGCAGCTCCCCTTCGACGTGCAGGCCACCCTCGCCGACATCCTCGCGATCGCGCCGTCGAAGATTCGCGTGATCGTACCGGGCGTCGGCGGCGGATTCGGGGGCAAGCTGCGCATCGGCGTCGAGCACTTCTCGGCGCTGCTCGCCCGGAAGTCCGGCCGGCCGGTGAAGGTGATGACGACGAGCGAGGAGGAGCTCACCGCCGCCTATCCACGGCAGGGCACGGTGATCGAGCTCAAGACCGGGGTGACCCGCGAGGGGCGCCTCACCGCCCGGCAGGGTCGCATCTACTTCGATACCGGTGCCTTCGCCGGGTCGGGCCCGGGCGTCGCCTCGGTGGCGACGATGGTCCTGGCCGGGCCGTACCGCACGCCGAACCTGCACCTCGAGGGCTACGCGGTCTACACCAACAAGACCAACTGCGGCTCGTACCGCGCGCCGTCGGGACCCCAGGCGAACTTCGCGGTGGAGTCGCAGATGGATATCATCGCGGACGCGCTCGGCATCGACCCGCTCGAGCTGCGGCTGCGCAACATCGTCCACGAGGGCGACGAGGGGCCGACCGGGCAGGTCCTGAGCGCGGTAGGCCTCGAGGAGTGCCTGCGGCGCGCCGCGGACGCCATCGGCTGGCGGGACCGCCGGCCCGAGCCCGGACGGGGCAAGGGCCTGGCCTGCGGCTGGTGGACGACGACCGGCGGGTCGTCGGGCGTCTACGTCAAGATCAGCCCCGACGGCACCGTGGCCCTGAACACCGGCGCGGTGGAGATCGGCACCGCGGCGCTCACCGGCGCGGCGCAGGTCCTGGCCGAGTCGCTCGGGGTCGACCTCGCCGACATCACGGTGGTCTCCGGCGACACGTTCGCGACCCCCTTCGACTTCGGGGCCCAGGGGAGCCGGACCGCCTTCGCGGTGGGCAACGCCTGCCGGGCCGCGGCGGCCGAGCTCCAGCGCAAGCTCTTCGCCCAGGCCGCCGTCCAGCTCGGGGCGCCGGAGGAAGCGCTCACCCTGCGGGACAAGCACGTGGTCGGGCCGAACGGCCGCGTCTCGCTCGCGGACCTCGCGCGCCAGTCCCAGCAGGCGGGCGGCGGCATGATCGCCCACGGCACCTTCATCGCGCCCGGCACCGCCTACGACACCAAGCGGGTCGAGGGCCACGTCTACCCGGCCTTCCACTCGCCGAGCTTCCACGCCCACGCGGTGGATCTCTCGGTGGACGGAGATACGGGCGAGGTCACCATCCACAAGTACGTGGTCGCGCAGGACGTGGGCTTCGCCCTGAACCCGACCTACATCGAGGGGCAGATCGAGGGCGGGGTGGCCCAGGGTCTCGGCCAGACCCTCTCCGAGGAGATCGTGTATCGCGACGGGCGCGTGTTGAACGCCAACCTGACCGACTACAAGATGCCGACCACGCTCGACGTGCCCCGCATCGAGTCGATCCTGGTGGAACACCCGGACCGGGTGGGGCCATTCGGGGCCAAGGGCGTGGGCGAGCCGCCGAACGTCGAGCCTCCCGCCGCGGTGGCCAACGCCATCGCGGCGGCGGGCGGCGGCCGGATCACCAGCCTGCCCATCACCGCGGAGAAGATCGTCCTCGCCTCGCGCGCGGAGGCGCGATGATGCCGATCACCACCGGGCTCCTCCTGCTGCCCTCGCATCCGGCCGCCCGGCTGGCCGAGATCGCCCAGCTCGCCGAGCGCACCGGCTACGACTACCTCTGGCTGGCCGACGAGCGCTTCTTTCGCGAGGTCTACGCCTCGCTGACGTTGTGCGCGCTGCGCACGCAGCGGATCAAGCTCGGCCCGTGCGTGACCGACCCGTACTCGCGCCACGCCGCGCTGACCGCGATGGCCATCGCGACCCTCGACGAGATCTCCGGGCAGCGTGCGGTGCTCGGCATCGGGGCCGGGGTCAGTGGTTTCCGCGAGCTGGGCATCGTCCGCGAGAAACCCGGCCCGGGCCTGCGCGAGGCCATCGAGGTCATCCGCAAGCTCCTCGCCGGGGAGACGGTCACGTACAAGGGGTCGGTCGTCCAGATCGAGGGCGGCCGCCTGGACTTCAGGCCGGTGCGCGCGGAGGTGCCGATGTACATCGCCTCCCAGCGCCCGGTCGGGGTCCGGGCCGCGGGCCGGGTGGCGGACGGGGCCATCATGCAGGGCTGCGTCGCCGGGGCGCTGATCGCCTTCTTCCGCGACACGGTGGCCGCGGGAGCGCGCGAGGCGGGCCGCGACGTGGGCCGGATCGATCTCGTGGCCCGGATCAACGTCTGCGTGCACGACGACCGGCGGGCGGCGCGCGACCTCATGAAGCCGACGATCGTGCGCAGCCTGGCCGCCCAGCGCCCGGATTTCTTCACCTTCGTCACCGCGGGGCTCACGGTCCCGCCCGCCCTCGCCAAGCACCTCGAGGGCCTGACGTACGCCTACGACCCCCGGCCCTTCCAGGCCGCGGCCGCGGAGGTGCCGGAGAGCTTCGTCGACGCGGTGACGCTGGCCGGCCCTCCCGACGAGGTGGCGGCGGGCGTCGTCCGTCTCGCGGAGCAGGGGGTCACGCAGCTCATGCTCTACCCGCTGTCGCCCGACGGCCGGATCGAGGTGGTGATCGAGCGGTTCCAGCGGGAGGTCATGCCGCGGGTGAGGGCGGCGGGGCGGTGACGGTCACGGTGGTGATGCACGGCACGCTCCGACGCTTCCTGCCCGACGGGGCGAGCCGGACCACCCTCGACCTCCAGGCGGGCGCGACGATCGGAGAGGTCCTCGCCGGGCTCGGCGCCGACCAGGACACGTGGGTCGTGGCGCGCAACCAGGCGGTCGCGGAGCGGGACGCGGTGCTGGCCCCCGGCGACGTGCTCGACTGCTTCGAACCCCTGGCCGGCGGCGCCGGGGCCGCGCGGTGAGACACCGCGGGAGGAAGGGACCATGCCGGTACGGTACGTGATCACGACGCTGAAGCCGGGCGTCGAGCGCGAGGACTACGAGCGCTGGCTGCGGGAGTACGACTACGTGGTGGCGCGATCGCTCCCCAGCATCGTGAGCTATCGCACTCATCGCATCGAGGGGCCCATCAACGGCGCCGAGACGGCGGGCTGGAGCTACATCGAGCGGATCGAGATCCGCGACGCGGACCAGTATCAGCGCGACATCGCGTCGCCCGCGGGCCAGGAGCTGATGCGTCAGCTCTACGGGAACTACCTGGAGCGATCGAAGAACATCTTTTTCTGGTCCGAAGAGATCACGGACTGAGGAGGCACACATGGGAGCTGGAGTCAGTCGACGCGACTTTCTCGTGACCGCGGGGGTGGGCGCCGCCGCGCTCGCCGCGGGGCGGCGGGCCGCCGCGCAGGACAAGAAGACGCTGGTGGTGGCGTGGGACTCGGACATCGACTCGCTGGATCCCGCGGTGTTCAAGTCGCAGGGCGCCTACGTCACGGTGGCCAACACCACCGACGCGCCGCTGATGTGGAAGGTGCGGCCGATCGACGGCCGGCCCGGGCTCTTCCGCTCGATGCCGGGGGAGTGGGAGGGGCACCTGGCCGAGTCGTGGACGATGGAGGACAACGGAGCCACCATCGTGCTCAAGGTCCGGCGCGGCATGAAGTTCCCGAGCGGCCGGCCGATCACCGCCCACGCGTTCAAGTACTCCTTCGATCGGGGCCTGCTCTCCCCGGGCTACATGAAGCTCGTCATCCCCACCTTGATGCAGGTGAGCGCGCCCGAGCAGTTCGTGGTGCGCGACGATTACACGTTCGCCATCGCCATGAAGGCGCCGAGCCCGATGGGCCTCGACACGGTGACCCTGTCGAACAACGCCATTCTCGACCCGGACGCGGTGAAGCCCAACGCGACCAAGGACGACCCGTGGGCGACCGAGTGGCTCAAGCGCAACCAGGCGTCGATCGGGCCCTACCAGCTGGTCAAGAACGAGCCGGGCGTCGAGATCGTGATGGAGGCCACCCCGGGCTACTGGCGGCCGAAGCCCTACTTCGACCGCGTGATCCTGAAGCTCGTGCCCAACGAGGCCGACCGCGTCCTGCTGCTGAAGCGTAAGGCGGTGGACCTGGTCGCCGGCCGGCCGGGGCTGAGCCCGAAGAACGTGAAGGCCCTGGAGGGGGAGGCCGGGCTCAAGGTGTTCAGCGTGCCCGACACGACGTGCCACTACCTCTGCATGAACCAGCGGAAGCCGCCGTTCGACAACAAGCTGGTCCGGCAGGCGGTCAACTACGCGATCCCCATCCAGGCCATCCTGCCCAACGTGCTGTTCGGCTACGGCACCCAGATGAAGAGCCCGGTGCCGAACCTCACGCCGACCCACCTCGGGGACTACTCGCCCTACAAGCACGACATCGCGAAGGCCAAGGCTCTGATGAAGGAGGCGGGGATGGACAAGGCCCCGATCCCGGTGGACCTGGCCGTGCGGGTGGGCTGGCCGACCCACGAGCAGGCGTCGGTGTGGCTGCAGCGCGAGCTCGAGCAGATCGGGTTCAAGGTGAACATCGTCAAGGAGACCGACGCCACCTTCCGGCAGATCGCCACCAAGGGCGATCACCAGCTCTCGATCGAGGCGTGGCAGTCCTGGATCAACGATCCGTTCTATCACCTGACGTTCCTGTTCAACTCGAAGTCCAAGTTCACGAACCTGAGCGCGTACGCGAACCCCGCGGTGGACAAGCTGATCGACGAGAACATGCACGAGACCAACCGGGACAAGCGCGCGGCGGCCTCGCGCGACATCCAGAAGGCGGTCATCGACGACGCGGTGTGGGGCCTGCTCTGGTACGAGAGCTGGACGCGGGTCGGCACCGCCGACCTGGTCGGCCTCGAGAAGCGCTGGGACACGTTCGAGCGGTACTACAGCCTCAAGCGCGCGTAGATCGACCTCCGCCCGGCCCTTCGCCCGGCCCGGCCCCCCCCGGGGCCGGGCGTGGGCGTATCCGCATCGAGGAGAGAGACCCATGATCGAAGCCCCCAAGGGATACGAGCCCGACCACCCGCCCGTCTTCGACGGCGGCACGCCGAAGGATCACGACGACCTGCTGCGGCTGTACTTCGACCTCCGCCTGGCCAACGACGGGCTCGACAACGACGCGCTCCGCAAGATCTGGGAGCCCGACCCCGGCCACATCTACTTCAACACCAACGGCCACGCCTACCGCGGGCTCGAGGACTGGCTGCACATCTGGGACCACTACCGCACGCGCCTGCAGCTCGTGAAGCCGGGCGGATCGGGGACCATCCGGATCACGGTGCGCGGGGACATGGCCCTGATCACCGACGACCGGGTCGGCCGCTACTGGAAGTGGATCGGCCAGCGGGAGGAGCCGAGCTTTCTCACCGAGAAGCCCTACATCCGGGCGACCCTGGGCTGCCTGCGCGGCCCCGGCGGCTGGAAGATGATGCACGCGCACTTCTCGTCCGGGCGGACCGGGAAGCGGCCGGACCAGGGCGGGCCGGAGTAGGACCGAGCGTGCTCGTTTACGTCGGCCGGCGGCTGCTGCTCGTCATCCCGACCCTGTTCGGGGTGACCGTCGTCACCTTCGTGCTGACCTACGTCCTGCCCGGCAACCCGGCCCTCGTGAAGGCGGGGCCGCTCGCCACGCCGCAGCATATCGCGGAGATGGAGCATCGCATGGGCCTGGACCAGCCGATGACGGTGCAGTACTGGCGCTACCTGCGCGGCCTCCTGCACGGCGAGCTCGGCGAGAGCCACACCACCGGCCGGCCCGTCCTCGAGGACCTCGTGCAGCGCGTGCCCGCCACCCTCGAGCTCACCCTCGCCGCGCTCGCGGTGGCTCTGGCGGTGGGCATCCCGCTCGGCGTGGTCGCGGCGGTGCGCCGGGACGGCTGGCTCGACCACGTGAGCCGGCTGCTCGGTGTCGGGGGGGTGGCCATGCCCACCTTCTGGACCGGACTGCTCGCGCTGTACGTGTTCTTCTACGCGCTCGGGATCGCGCCGCCGCCGCTCGGCCGTCTCGCCACCGGCATCACCCCGCCGCCCCGGGTCACCGGGCTCTTGACCGTGGACGCCCTGGTCGCGATGCACTGGCGGGCGCTCGGCTCCGCCCTCCACCAGCTCGTGCTGCCCGCGCTGGTGCTGGGCTTCTCGGTCATGGCCCCGCTCACCCGGATGGTGCGGGCCACGATGCTCGAGGTGCTGGAGTCCGACTACATCAAGGCGGCGTGGGCCGCCGGGCTGTCCCGGAGGACGGTCATCTACGGCGACGCGCTCCGGAACTGCATGATCCCGGTGCTGACCCTGACCGGCGTCGTCTTCGGCTTCCTCATGGGCGGTAACGTGGTGGTCGAATCGGTCTTCTCGTGGCCGGGCATCGGCAACTATGCCGTAGCGGCCATGATGTCGAAGGACTCGGGCCCCATCCAGAGCTTCGTGCTCTTCGTGGGCGTGGTGTACGTGTTCGTGAACCTCGCCGTCGATCTCGTGTACGGTCTTGTCGACCCTCGCATACGCCTCCACTGACGAGGCCCCGGCCCGCCGCTCGGCGGCGTCGCGGCTGTGGCGGCGGCTGTCCCGCAACGTGCTGTCGCTGGCGGCCCTCGCGATCATCGGGGTGATCGCGCTCGCGGCGGTCGCCGCGCCGGTGGTCCTGCCCTACGACCCGGACGAGCCCGACGCCGACCACGCCCTGGAGGCGCCGGGGCGACGGCACTGGCTGGGGACCGACCTCTACGGCCGCGACCAGCTCACGCGCATCGTCTACGCGGGGCGGGTCGATCTGCTGGTGGCGCTCGCGGCGACCGCCATCGCGCTCTCGGTGGGGACGGTGCTCGGCGCGGTGACCGGCTATCGCGGCGGATGGATCGACCAGATCCTGATGCGGGTCGTCGACACCATCCAGGCCTTTCCCTCGTTCATCCTCGCCATGGGCGTCGCGGCCGCGCTCGGCAACAGCGTGACGAACATCGTGATCGCCATCGCGATCACCCACGTGCCCATCTACGGTCGGCTCATCCGCGGGGAGATGCTCCGCGCCCGGGAGATGGAGTACGCGGAGGCCGCGCGCACCGTCGGCAACCGCGAGCGGCGGATCATCTTCCATCACCTCTTGCCCAACTGCTTCCCGCCGGTGATCGTGCAGGCCACGCTGGCCATGGGCTTCGCCATCCTCACGGTGGCGGCACTGTCGTACATCGGCCTCGGGATCCGGCCGCCGACGAGCGAATGGGGAGCGATGACCGCGGAGGGGGCCGGGTACGTCGTCTCGGGCGAGTGGTGGATCTTCCTCTTTCCCGGGGTGGCGATCATGGCCACCGTGCTCTCGTTCAACCTGGTCGGCGACGCCCTGCGGGACGTGCTCGATCCGCGGATGAAGGGCGTGTGACGGACCTGCTCACCCTCCGGGACCTCACGGTCCACTTCGACACCGACGAGGGCGTGGTGCAGGCGGTCGACGGCGCCGCCCTCCGCGTCGGGTCGGGCGAGGTGGTCGGGCTGGTGGGCGAGTCCGGCTCGGGCAAGTCGGTGACCGCGCAGGCCATCCTGCGGCTCCTGCGCCCACCCGCGCGCGTGGTGAGCGGCCGGGTCGAGTTCGACGGGCGCGACCTCTTCGAGCTGTCCGAGGAGGAGATGCGCTCGGTCCGGGGCTCCCAGATCTCGATGGTCTTCCAGAGCCCGCGGACCTCGCTCAACCCGGTGCTGCCGGTCGGTCGACAGATCGAGCGCCTGCTCGCGCGGCACGGGGCCGCCGCCCCCGGGACGGCCCGCGAGCGGGCGGTGGCCATGCTTCGCGAGGTCGGCATCGCCGAGCCCGAGCGGCGGGCGGGGCAGTACGCCCACCAGCTCTCGGGCGGCATGTGCCAGCGGGTGATGATCGCGATGGCGGTGGCCACGAATCCGCGGCTCCTCATCGCGGACGAGCCCACCACCGGGCTCGACGTGTCGATCGCGGCCCAGATCCTGGAGCTGCTGCGGGATCTCGGTCGGCGGACCGGCGCGGCGATCCTGCTGATCACCCACGACCTGGGGGTCGTCGCGCGGCTCTGCGACCGCGTGGTGGTGATGCACGCCGGGCAGACCGTCGAGTGGGCCCCGGTGCGCGGGCTCTTTCACGCACCCGCCCATCCGTACACCCGGGCTCTGCTGCGCTCCATCCCCCGGGTGGACGGGGCGGGGGTGATGGAGCCGATTCCCGGCTGGGTGCCGTCGCTCCTGGCGCCGCCGCGGGGATGCCGGTTCGCCCCGCGCTGCGCGCTCGTGCGGGCGGAGTGCGCGGTCGCGGTCCCGGTGCGGACGGTCGGGGACGAGCACGCGGTGGCCTGCGTCGCGGTGGAGGACGTCTAGTGGAGGCGCTGCTCGCCATCGAGCACCTGCTCATGCACTTCCCGCTCCGCTCGCTCGCTCCGTGGCGGCCGGCCCGGGTGGTCCACGCGGTGGACGGTGTCTCGCTGCGCATCGCCCCCGGGGAGACCCTGGGCCTGGTCGGCGAGTCGGGCTGCGGCAAGTCCACCCTGGCCCGATGCGTGCTCCGCCTCATCGAGCCGACCGGGGGGCGCATCCTCCTCGGGGAGGTCGATCTCACCGCGCTCGACGGCGAGGAGCTGAGGCGCCGCCGCCGCGACGTGCAGATGGTCTTCCAGGACCCGACCGCCTCGCTCAATCCGCGACTCAGCGTGGCGTCCACCGTGGAGGAGCCGCTCGCGCTGCACACCGAGCTCGCGGGCCGAGACCGGCGGGCGCGGGCGGACGAGGTGTTGGAAGAGGTCGGCCTGGGCGCCGGGCTGCGCGACCGGTATCCGCACCAGCTCTCCGGCGGACAGCGCCAGCGCGTCAACATCGCCCGCGCCATCGCCACGCATCCGCGCCTGGTCGTACTCGACGAGCCGACCTCGGCGCTCGACGTGTCGCTGCGGGCGCGGGTGATCCTGCTGCTCGACGAGCTCAAGCGACGGCTCGGCATGACCTACCTGTTCATCTCCCACGACCTGTCCACGGTGCGCTACCTGTGCGATCGCGTGGCCGTGATGTACCTCGGGGTGGTGGTGGAGGCGGCCCCGGCCGGCGAGCTGTTCGCCCACCCCGCGCATCCCTACACCCGCGCGCTCCTCTCGTGCATCCCGGTGCCGGACCCCGACGTGGCGCCGGCGCGCCTCGCTCTCGCGGGGGAGGTGCCGAGCCCCATCGACATTCCGGCCGGCTGCCGCCTGCGCGCGCGCTGCCCGCTCGCCCAGCCGGTCTGCGCCGAACCGGTGCCGGTGCGCGAGGTCGCGCCCGGGCACACGGTGGCGTGCCACCTCGTCTGAGGCCCGGCGCGCCGTTCACCCATCCCAACCCAGGGAGGCCCCGATGGCGATCGTGCGGTACGTGCTCGCGAAGTTGAAGCCCGGTGTCAGCGCGGCGGAGTACGAGCGGTTCGAGCGCGAGGTGGACTACGTGGTGGCGGGACGGCTCAAGACCATCGTGAGCTACCGCACGCACCGGATCACCGCGGCCGACGCCCGCCTCGCGGGAGGCCCGTGGGACTACATCGAGCGGATCGAGATCACCGACCGGGCCGCCTACGAGCGGGAGCTCGCCGCGTCGGGCAAGGAGCTGATCGACGAGCTCTACGCGAAGTACCTCGACCGGAGCTACACCACCTCGATCTGGTCGGAGCTCGTGGAGCCGTGACCGCGCTGGGCGGGCGCGTCGCCCTCGTCACCGGCGCCTCGAACGGAACCGGGGTGGACATCGCGCGCGCCCTCGCCGCCGCGGGGGCGCGGGTGGCGGTGCACTACCGCGCCGATCGCGCCGCCGCCGAGGCGCTCGCCGCGGCGATCCGCGACGCGGGGGGCGCGGCCGAGGCCTTCGCGGCGGACGTCGCCCGGGCCGACGACGTGCGGCGGCTGGTGGCCGAGGTGCAGGCGCGCCTCGGGGACCCGGGCATCGTGGTGAACAACGCGGGGCCGTTCAACGGCGCCGCGTTCTGCGAGCTCGCCGAGGCGGATTGGGACCACGTGATGAACGCGAACCTGAAGGCGGTCTACCTCACGGCCCAGCTCACCGCTGCCGGGATGCGGCGGGCGGGGTGGGGGCGCATCGTCAGCATCGGAGCCACGTCCGGCCTGGTGCGCTCCCACGGCGTCTACGGCCTCGCCAAGGCCGCGCTGCTGGCGCTGACCGAGGCGCTCGCGCTGGAGCTGGCGCCGGTGATCACCGCCAACGCGGTGGTGCCGAGCCAGATCGCCAGCGCCCGGACCGACCGCATGGCGGCCTACAAGGCGGCCGCGATCGCCGGCACGCCGCTCGGCCGCCTCGTGACTCAGGCGGAGATCGGTCGGATGGTGGTCCGCCTGTGCTCGCCGGAGTTCGACTTCGTCACCGGGCAGGCCATCGTGATGGACGGCGGGCGCACGATCCCGCGCTTTCCCCGACTGGGCATCCCCGCGGAGTGACGCTCGTGTACCTCCCGGGCAACTCGCTACGGGTCCGGCTGGGACTCGTCGGCGACATCGCGCGCGGCGAGCCGGCGCGGAACGCACGCGCGGGGCCACGGATCGCTCCGTAGCCCCGCGTCGAGGAGGGGAGGCCAGAGGCGGCTGAGGTAGCGCCAGCCCGCTTCGCCGGCAGGCAGAGTGGGCGCCCAGGGTGGGACAGTCGGCGCAAGCCAGAGGTTGGGGTGGGCCACGAGCCGGGAGCTCGCAAGCTGGCCGGCGCCCGCTGCGCGAGCCGACTATGCGGGCGGGACCGGAGATCGGCGGCGGCGCCGGAGCTCGCTCTGGCCCATGCGTGGCGGGCATCCTCCTGCTATTCTCGGTGCCGGCGCGCGGCTCCGCGCCGTCCGCACGGATCGAGACCTAACCCGAATCGCGGTCACCGGAGAGGCAATGGCTCGGTTGAGCGTCCCCTGGATCCGATCAGTGCTTCGCCGAGCACTGCGGCGGGATCGGGCCCGGGCCATAGGCCCGACGGACGTGATCACCGATGCGAAACAGGTAACTCCAGCTTGGCTCACGCGGGTCCTCAAGGGGAAAAACATCCTCTCGGGGGGGAGGGTCGCGCGGATCCGCCGGGAATCATTCTCCTCGGTGACCTCGTCGATCTCCCGGCTGGAAATACGCTACTCCGACGACGTGCGGGAAGACGCCCCGCGGCGCCTGCTCTTGAAATGCTTCGTTCCGGACGACAGCGCGACCGGTCTCGTGGAGAGGCGCCTCATCGAGGCGGGAAGACGGGAAGTGGAGTTCTACACTGCGGTGGCCGAACACATGACGGCGATGGGCCCGGCGCCGGTGGTTCGGTGCATCGACGCGCGCTATTTGCCGGAGCGGAGCCGCGGTCACGTGCTACTCGAGGACATGTCGGAGACCCACTCCGTGCCGCCATGGCCGCTGCCGCCGCTGAAAGAGCAGTGCGAGCAAGCGGTCGATGTGCTGGCACGGTGTCACGCGTTCTGGTGGGAGGATCCTCTGCTCGGAGATGGAGTCGGAGAGATCCCCCGCCAAGAGGACATGTCCGCGTTTGTGCGAGAGCTCGAGGAGAAATTCTCCGGGCTCGTGGACTTTCTGGGTGACCGGCTCCCCGGCGAGAAGCGGAGGTTGTACGAGCGGTTCTTCTCCTCGATTTTGCCGAGGTCGTTCGGTCCGAAAGGCCTGGGACGAGTATCGGAGCGACGCGCAATCACCCTCGTCCACGGAGACGGGAATTGGTGGAACTTCCTCTATCCGCGCGACCCGGCGGGGGGGCGGGTCTACGTGATCGATTGGCAGGCCTGGCACATCGGGATAGGAACGGACGACATGGTCGACCTGATCGGCCTTCATCTCGATCCGGAACGACGGCACGCCCTCGAGACAGATCTCTTGAAGCGCTACCACGGCAAGCTGGTGGAAGAGGGTGTCGAGCGCTACGGCTGGGGGGACTGCTGGGATGACTATCGGGAGTCGGCCATTCGTTTTCTGGCGGTTCCGGTCTGGCAGTGGGCGGTCGGCATGCCGGCGCACATCTGGTGGCCCAGCATGAACCGGATCCTGCAGACGTGTGCGGACCTGCACTGTGAGGAGCTACTGGGCACCCCGATCGCCGACCGGCCCCTCGGCAGCGGCTAGCCCCTACGGATGTGGAAGAGACGGGGCCGGATCTCGTCGACATGGCCCAGCCGAGCGAGGAGACCGCGATCCACGGGTGGCGCCGCGCCGGGGGCGAGGCCTTCCCAGAAGCAGACGAAGAATTCATGTTCGGTGGGGGCCAGTTCCTGCTGTGTCACGTAGCGCGTGATCACATCAGGCCGGATCTGGCCGCCGCGCTCGAAGACCCCGTGCTGCGCGTCACGGTAGTAGGAGAAGTCGACCATGTAGACGATTGCCCCCGGGGGCAGCGCGGCATTGAGTCCTTGGAGCCACTCGCGTTGCTCCCGGTGTAGGCCGATCCGCAGATTGTCGAGCAGGCCCGGCAGGTCGGCCCGTGGTTGCCATTCCGGAAGGAACGGGGCCGCGCGTGCGTTGAGCGGGTCCCAGTTGAAGAGCGTGACGAGGAACAGGGCCACGAGCAAGAAGGCGGTGGTGACGGAACGGGCCAGCCTAGGCGCGAGCCCCTCGAGGCCGATGGCCGCGCGGAGGCCGACGACCGTCAGGGCAGGCAGGAAGTAGCGCATGTTGTAGTACGAATTCGGGAAGGGCAGGAGTCCGGCGACGTAGACGCCGAGAAACACGAACAGTGGCCGCACCCCGTACGGCCGCGATCGGCCAGCCAGCGCGGCGGGGAGCGCCACGTGCAAGCCGAGGGTGAACGTCAGGCCCAGCGCGATCAGGGCGCCGATGCTCGTCTGAAGGTAGTTGGCCCGGCCATACTGGCCGACGCCGCCGCCTTCGCCCGCCAGACGGTCCAGCGGGTTCAACCCCTCGAACGCAAGCCCCGCGAGCACGGCGACCGCGAGCCACGCGAGCATGCTCCAGAGGAGCATCGCTCGGTGACGGTTGCGCCAGCAGCCGAGGAGTTGCGGCACGAACGCGGCCGGCAGCGCGAAGAGGAGGATGAGTCCGTAGTTCTTGAGGAGCACGCTGGCCTCGATCGTCGCGAACAGTAGGAGACTTCGACGACCCGGCGCGACCATCGGCTCTCCCACCATGCGGACGACCTGGGCCAGCGCCGACAGCACGAGCGCCGTCTCGAGCGAGTCCGGGTGCGCGGACCACGCCTGGTAGACCTGGAGCGGCGACAGCATACCGAACAGCAGTGCGCGGGCGCGGAGCCCATCGTGGGCGCGCGAGGGCAGGATCGCCCGCAGGAGCTGGAGCGTGGCGGCGATCATGGCCAGGGTGCCCAGCGATGAGGCCAGCATCAGCCCGAGATGGCTGCCGAGGAGCGCCACCAGCGGCGCCGACAGCCAGGCGAAGAGGATGGGCTTGTCGTACGACAGCCGCGAATCGGCGACCACCCACCGCGGGTTGTAGTGGTGCGCGATGATGTGCTCGGCGACCCGCGCGTACACCAAGCTGTTCCGGACCAGGGGCTGTCCAAGGTTGAGCATGAGCGCGAGGAGACAGATTCCGGCCAGAACGACGGCGACGGTGATGTCGCGGGGACAGGGCCTCGAGCCCGTGACGTTCAGCGCGTTGGTACCGGCTCCCCCGTCGTCGCTCACGATGGGGATGACGCACGCTTTCCGGCCTTGATCTCGTCGTCGACCAGATTGGTCACCATGAACGTCCTCCGCGGCGGCCCGCCGTCATGGCCCCGTCGGACTGCACTTGATTCCCGGGGCGAACAAGGCGGCGGTAGACCGGCTTGACGGAATCGGACGCAGCCCCCGCGCAACCGAAATGGAAACGGGGGCTACGGCCTAGACCGTAACCCCCGATGAATTAATGGTGGAGCTGAGGGGGCTCGAACCCCTGACCCCAAGACTGCCAGCCTTGTGCTCTCCCAACTGAGCTACAGCCCCACCGCACCGCCCAGCGTAACGTGGACGGCTTTCTTTTGTCAAGGTTGACCGATAGTTGCGACGATCTTGCCCGGCCTAGCCGCCGGCCGCCTGCTTGGCCGCCGCGAGCGCGGCGTCGTAGTTGGGCTCGGTGGTGATCTCCTTGACGTATTCGGCGTGCTTGACCTTGCCGTCCTTGCCCACCACGAAGACCGCGCGTGCGGTGAGCCCGGCGAGCGGGCCCTCCTTCACGAGCACCCCGTAGTTCTGGGCGAAGGAGCGCTCGCGGAAGTCGGACAGCGTCTTCACCGCGGTGACGCCGGCCGCGCCGCACCAGCGCTTCTGGGCGAACGGCAGGTCCATGCTCACCGTCCACACCTCGACGTTGGCGCCGAGCTTGCCCGCCTCCTGGTTGAACTTGCGGGTCTCGGTGTCGCACACCGGGGTGTCGAGCGACGGCACCGCGCTGAGCACGATGACCTTGCCGCGGGCCTGGCTCAGCTTGACCGGCTGGAGCCCATTGTCGAGCGCGGTGAAATCGGGGGCGTCGCTGCCGGCCTTGATCTCGGGACCACCGAGCGCGATCGGATTGCCTTTGAACATCACGGCGCCTGCTCTATCGGCCATGGAGCACCTCCGTTGGATGGAATTCGGGTTGGGGGACGCCTACCGCGAGCGCTCCAGAGTATACCGGCGAGGGTTGTCGTATCATAGGCACCGGCTGCAGTGGGGCAACGGGCCGGAGTGGCGAAACTGGCATACGCGCCGCACTCAAAATGCGGTGTCCGCAAGGGCCTGCGGGTTCGAGTCCCGCCTCCGGCACCACTCTTCTTCCGGGCGCTCGGCCGACCGCGTCCTCGAGGTGGGGCATGATCACGGCGACGCGCTCTCCGCTGCACACCGCGCTCTGCGACCGCCTCGGGATCCGTTACCCGATCTGCCAGGCCGGCATGGCATTCGTGGCCCGCGCCTCCCTCGCGGCGGCGGTGTCGGCGGCGGGCGGGCTCGGGGTCATCGCGGCGGCGCACGGCAGCCCCGCCCTCCTGCGCGAGGAGATCCGCCGGGTGCGCGAGCTGACCGACCGGCCCTTCGGGGTGGACATCCTTTTCGCGACCGTGCGGACGAGCGGCCGGGAGACGGAGGCGTTCACCGACGCGGTCCGCGGCTGGTGCGACGTGGCGCTCGAGGAGCGCGTGCCGGTGCTGATCGCGGGGCTCGGCAATCCCGGGCCGCTCACCGCGGAGGCTCACCGCCTCGGGATCACCGTGATGGCCCTCTGCGGCAACGTGAAGCAGGCGCGCGACCACGCGGCCAACGGGGTGGACGTGATCATCGCCCAGGGCCACGAGGGCGGCGGGCACACCGGGCGCGTGGGCGGTCTGGTGCTCACGCCGGCGGTGGTGGACGCGGTGGCCCCGCGGCTCGTGGTGGCGGCGGGCGGGCTCGCCGACGGGCGCGGGCTGGTGGCCGCGCTCGCGCTCGGGGCCGCGGGGGTGTGGATGGGCACGCGCTTCATCGCCACGGTGGAGGCGCACGGGCACGACAACTACAAGCGCAAGATCACCGCCATCGACGAGGAAGGCACGGTGGTGACGCGCGCGGTGTCCGGCAAGCCCAATCGCCAGATCCGGAACGCGTTCACCCGCGAGTGGGAGACCCGGCAGGCCGAGATCGAGCCCTTCCCGATCCAGTACGAGCGGGTGGGCAAGCCCGCGTCGATCCGGGCGCGCGAGGAGGGTGACGTCGAGCACGGGAGCGCGGCGGCCGGGCAGTCGGCCGGCCTGGTGCACGACGTGCGCCCGGCCGGCCTGGTCATGGCGTCGATCGTGGAGGAGGCGGAGGCGATCCTCCGGCGGCTCGGCGCGCGGGGCGGGGCGTGACCGGCCCGATGGCGGGGAGGGTCGCGGTCGTCACCGGGGGCTCGCGCGGCATCGGCCGCGGCATCGCGCTCCACCTGGCCCGCGCGGGCGCCGACTGCGCGATCACGTACCGTCGCGACGAGGCGGCCGCCGCCCAGACGGTGGCCGCGCTCGAGGCCACCGGCCGGCGCGCGCGCGCCGAGCGGCTCGAGCTCGCGGAGCCCGAGCAGGTGGGCCCGGTGTTCGAGCGCATCAAGGATGCCTTCGGCCGGGTGGACGTGCTGGTGGCGAACGCGGCGGCCGCCGCCTTCCGCCCGGTGCTCGAGCAGAAGGCCCACAACGTGCGGCGCACCTTCGCGATCACGGTGGACGCGTTCGTCGCGATGACCCAGGCGGTGGTGCCGCTCATGGCGGGCCGGCCCGGTCGCATCGTGCTGGTCTCGGGGATCGACAGCTTCCAGGCCATGGGTGGCCACAGCGTGCTCGGCGCGGCGAAGGCGGCGGCCGAGGGGCTCGTGCGCGGGCTCGCGTTCGAGCTGGGCCCGCTCGGCATCACGGTGAACGCGGTCACGCCGGGCTTCATCCGCACCGATTCCTCCACCTATTACGTGACCGAGGGGCTCGGCCTCGACTACGGCCGGGCCACCGAGCGGCTGCGGGCCGCGACGCCGGTGCGCCGCCACGGCACCCCGGAGGACGTGGCGGCCCTGGTGGGCTACCTGGTCTCCGACGGGGCCTCGTTCGTCACCGGCCAGTGCATCGTGATCGACGGCGGGCTCACCATCACCTCGCCGATGACCCGCATGGGGGACGAGCCCTAGAGGGGCGGTTCGGGCCCCCTTCGTGTAGACTGGCTGTCATGCCGGCGTCATGGTTCGAGCCCCTCCCGGCGCGCACAACCTATCAGTCGGAGACGGCCAGCGAGAGCCGCGTCGTCCTCGCCGAGGCCGCCGCCGCGGCGTGCGCGCGCGCGGCGCCCGCCTTGCTCGCGCGCCAGAAGCCCGAGGGCTACTGGGTGGGCGACCTGCTCGCCGACTCCACCCTGGAGTCCGACTACGTCTTGCTGCAGCTCGGGCTCCACCCGCCGCGGGACGGAGAGTGGAAGCCGCCCACGTGGGAGCGGATCCTCCGGGCGCGTCGAGCCATCCTCGACCGTCAGCGGCGCGACGGCGGCTTCGATATCTACCCGGACGGTCCCGCCGACGTCAACGCGACGATCAAGGCCTACGTGGCCCTGAAGCTCTCGGGGCTCGATCCCGCGAGCGAGCCGCTGCGGCGGGCGCGCGACACGATCCTCGGGCTGGGCGGCATCCAGGAAGCGAACAGCTACGTCCGCATCAACCTGAGCCTCTTCGGCCTGTACCCGAAACGGCACGTGCCCACCATCCCGGTGGAGCTGGCCCTGGTGCCGGGCGGCCTGATCTACGAGATGTCGTCGTGGACGCGCGCGATCGTGATGCCGCTGTCGATCATCCAGGCCAAGACGGACACGCGGCCGGTTCCGGCCGGATTCACCCTGGACGAGCTGATCGTGCCCGGCAAGACCTTCAAGCTGCCGAAGCGCGACCGCCTGTCCGCGCTGTTCCGCCAGCTCGACGTGGCCCTCAAGGTGTGGGAGAGCCGCGGGCCCGAGATGATCCGCAAGCCGGCCATCCGCGAGGCCGAGAAGTGGGTCCTCGACCACACCCGCAACAGCGACGGCCTCGGGGCGATCTTCCCCTCGATGATGTACCTCGTCATGGCCCTCGACGCGCTCGGGTATCCGCGCGATCACCCCGATCTCATCGAGGGCATCCGGCAGTTCGAGGGCCTGCTGACCGAGACCCCCGACGTCTTCTACTTCCAGCCCTGCGTCTCGCCGGTGTGGGACACGGCGATCGCGATGTTCGCGCTCGGTGAGATGGGCGCGGTGGCCCCCGGGCCGATGCGCCGGGCCGCCGACTGGTTCATCGCGCGGGAGATCCGCCGGCGCGGGGACTGGTCGGTGAAGCGGCCGGACCTCGAGCCGTCCGGCTGGGCCTTCGAGTTCGCCAACGAGCACTACCCCGACATCGACGACACCGCGATGGTGCTCCTCGCGCTCCAGCACGCGACCGCCTCCGACGCGGCGGCCCAGGAGCGCTGCGAGCGGCGGGCGATCGCCTGGCTGGTGGGCATGCAGTCGAGCGACGGCGGCTGGGCCGCCTTCGACGCCGACAACAACTGGGCCTTCCTCAACCGGGTGCCCTTCGCCGACCACAACGCGATGCTCGATCCCTCGTGCCCGGACATCACCGGACGCGTGCTCGAGGCACTCTGCCGGCGGGGCTTCAAGCTCTCGGACGCGCCGATCGAGCGGGGCGTGGGATTCCTGCTCGAGACGCAGGAGCGCGACGGCAGCTGGTACGGGCGCTGGGGCGTCAACTACCTGTACGGGACCTTCCTCGCCCTGCGCGGTCTGCGGGCCGCCCAGGACCCGAGCGCCTCCAAGGCGATGTGGAAGGCCGGGAAGTGGATCGCCTCGGTGCAGAACGAGGACGGTGGGTGGGGCGAGAGCTGCGCCAGCTACAACGAGGGGCACTTCGTGCCCGCGCCGAGCACGCCGTCGCAGACCGCGTGGGCCCTCCTCGGCCTGGTCGCGGCCGGGCAGGGCGACACCGAGGTGCTGGCCCGCGGGGTGCGACACCTGGTCGACACCCAGAAGCCCGACGGCACCTGGGACGAATCGCTCGCCACCGGCACCGGCTTCCCCAACGTGTTCTACCTGCGCTACACGCTCTACCGGAATTACTTTCCGATCCTGGCCCTCACCCAGGCGCGCCGCGCTCTGGAAGAGGCGGAGCGGACGCTGCGCCTCGTGCAGGAATCGGAGCCGTCACGCCCGATCCGCTGACCACCCGGGCGGGCGCGACGGTCCTGACCCGCGGCTACGCACTCTGGGCCGATACCTCGATCGTGGACGGCCCGGTCTCGCCGGATTCCCCCGCCTCGAGTGCCACCGCCGCCGCGTAGATCGTCGCGGCGATCCGCACCGCGTCGTTCACCTGATCGGGAGTGAGCCCGCCCTCGGTGACCGCTTTCTCATGGGCGCGCACGCACGTCTCGCAGCCGTTGATCGCGCTCACCGCGAGCGCCATCAGCTCGAAGTCCGTCCGGTTGGTGGCCGGCTGCATCAGCCGGTTCATCCGGAGCCCGGCCGGCTTCTCGCCGTAGACCGGCCTGCCCACCATGTGGTGGAAACGGTAGTACACGTTGTTCATCGCCATGAGCGCGGCGGCGGCCTTGGCGTCCTCCACCACCGCGGGGCCCGCGACCGCCGCCGCCGCGTCCAGCACCGCGTCGCGCAGGCCGCCGTGGCGGGCGGCGATCGCGGCGGCCGCCGCCACGCCCCAGCGCTGCGCGTCCGAGAGCGCCCCGCCCCGCAGGACCGTCTGCAGGTTCAGGCGAATGTCCCGCGCCGCGTCGGGGATGGCCGCTCGCAGCCACTCCAGCGCGTCCACGTCAGGCCACCTGCAGCGTGGGCTCGCCCACCTTCCAGTTGCACGGGCACAGCTCACCGGTCTGCAGCGCGTCCAGCACCCGCAGCACCTCGTCGACGTTGCGGCCCACCGAGAGATCGTTGACGCTGGCCCAGCGGATCACGCCCTGGGGATCGACGATGAAGGTGGCCCGGAGCGGCACGCCCTCGCCCCGGTGCAGGATGCCGAGCGCGGTCGAGAGCTCCCGCTTCGTGTCGGCCAGCATCGGGAACGGCAGGCTGGCCAGATCCGGGTGGTCGCGCCGCCAGGCCAGGTGCACGAAGTGGGTGTCGGTGCTCATGCCGAGCACCTGGGCGTCACGGTCCCGGAAGTCTCCGTTCCGTTTGCCGAACTCGGCGATCTCGGTCGGGCAGACGAAGGTGAAGTCCATCGGCCAGGAGAAGAGGACCAGCCACTGGCCCGGGTAGCTCCGGTCGGTGATCTGGGTGAATTCGCGGCCCTTCTCGAGGCTGACGGCGGCCTGCAGGTCGAACTGGGGCAAGCGGTCTCCAACGGTCAGCATATCGACGTCTCCTTGTGGGATCGGGTTTAGGGTACTTCGACTTCCCAACTTCAGATGATTAGGGTACCCTAATAGATGCAGCAGGCGGGCGAAAGCCGGACGGGAGGGGCGGAGCGCGGAAGGGGGCCTAGGGCAGCGCGGCGGCCGCGGCCCGGGCCAGGGCCGGCAGCTCGGGATCGCGTGCGCCCATGATCAGCACGGTGTCGCCGGGGCGGGCCTGGCCGCGCAGCCAGTCGACGACCGCGCGATGGTCGGGCGCGTAGCCGCACTCGAGCGCGGCGGGAAGATCCTCCGCGAGCATGCGGCTCGAGACGTCGCGGGCGACGGTGCCGCCCGCGTAGAAGATCTCCGCGTAGCACAGCCGGTCCTGGGGCCGCAGCAGCCGCGGCATCATCTCGCGTAGCTCCGGCCGCAGGAAGCGGGCCGGTCCGAAGCCGTGCGGCTGGAAGACGGCCAAGACCCGGTCGGCCCCGGCCTGCGCGGTGGTGATGGTGGCGCGGAGCTTCTCGCCGTTGTGGGCGTAGTCGTCCACCACGCGGATGCCTCCCGCGGTGACCGCGATCACCTCGAAGCGGCGGGCCACGCCCGGGAAGCGCGCGAGCAGCGCGACCACCGTCGCGGGGGCGAGGCCGAGCTCGAGCGCGATCAGCGCGGCGGCGGCCCCGTTCTCCAGGTTGTGCCGGCCGGGCTGGGGCACGTCCAGCGCGAGCGGGCCGCCGGCGAGATGGAGCACGCCGGAGGAGCGATGCGGCCCGACGCTCGTGATCTCGAGCCGCGCGTCGGCGCCGGGGCCGACGCCGTAGGTGCGCGCGCCCACCGCGCGCCCCACCTCGGCCGCTTCCGGAGAGGCCGCGTTGACGAGCAGCCGTCCGCAGCGCTTGGCGAAGGTCTCGAACTGGGGCAGGAGCGTCTCGACCTCGCCGTGATCGCGGCTGATGTTGTGGATGAGCCCGAGCGCGGCGTGATAGCCCGTGAGCGTGCCGTCGGACTCGCAGGCCTCGGCGGCCACCGGTCCGTCGGCCGTGCCGGGCAGGAAGCAGCCGGTTCCGCCTTCGCCGGCGAGCGCGGCACCGCCCAGCACCGTCGCGGGCAGGCCCGCCTCCCGCGCGAGCCAGCCGACCATGCCGGTGATCGTGCTCTTGCCGCTCGTGCCCGAGATGGCCACGCCGGGGCGCCCCGCGTCGACCACCTCGGCCAGCAGGGCGGGGCGCGGGACGCGCTCGATCCCGTGCGCCCGCGCCGCGCGCACCTCGGGGGTCTCCGCCTCCACCGCGGTCGAGTACACGAAGCGGTCGAGATCCGGGGTCACCGCGGAGCCATCCTGCGGTTTCACCACGATGCCGAGAGCGGTGAGCCGGGCGGCCACGTCCCGGTTCTTGCCCTGGTCGAAGGAGCGGTCGGACCCCTGGACGGTATGCCCCCGGGCCCGCATGAGCTGGGCCAGCGGGTTCATCCCGGCTCCCGCGATGCCCGAGAAGTGATAGCGCACGTCTCATGGTCCCACGGATCGGACCGGTTATTGATCAGGATTGACCGGCGGATTTTCGCCCACCCACCAGGGCGAACCGCCCGAGCCCGCCCGGCAAGTATCTGATTTACAGAGCAGTTGTTCATGGCACCGCGCTTGCGATCAAGGCGCGCCCAGAGGAGGACGCCATGGTCACCGACACCGTCGAGGGTTCGGCCGTCACCGTGAAGGGCCGGTTCTGCGGCTCCCCGAACACCGCCAGCGGTGGCTACATCGCGGGCCTACTGGGTCGGCTGATGGAGGGACCGGCGCGCGTGAGCCTCGAGCAGCCCGTCCCGGTGAACCGCGGGCTCGCGATCGAGCGGCTCGGCGATGGCGGCCTGGCCCTCACCGACGGGGCCGTGGCCCTCGCCCACGCGAGCGCGGCCACGCTGCAGCTCGAACCGCCGGCGCCGGTGACGTACGCCGACGCCGAGTGGGCCGCGGAGCGCTACCTCGGGTTCACCGAGCACGCCACTCCCGGTTGCTTCGTCTGTGGCCCCGCCCGGGAGTGGGGCGACGGGCTCGCGATCTATCCGGGCCCGATCCCCGGCCGGCGCCTGGTTGCCGCGCCGTGGGCGCCCGATCCCACGCTCTTCGACAAGCACGGGCTGGTCCGCCCCGAGTTCGTCTGGGCCGCGCTCGATTGCCCGATCGGCTTCGCGCTGCTCGAGGCGTTCGGGCGACGCAAGCTCGCGCTGAGCCAGCTCACCGCGAGCCTCATCCGGCCGCTGCCGGTGGGCGCGCGGTGGATCGTGATGGGCTGGCCGTTCGCGGCGGAGGGCCACACCCTGCTGGGCGCCTCCGCGATCTTCTCCGAGAGCGGCGAGCTGCACGCGCTCGCCTCGGCGGTGCTGGTCCGCGCCGACTGACCTAGCGTCCGGCGGGTGGACGGCGCCTGACGAGCTGCATGGTCGCCATGGTCAGGACCGGCTCGCCGCGCTGGTTCAGCGCTGTCCAGTGCAGGCGCACGATGCCGCGGTCGGGCTTCGACGTGGACGGGCGCTGCTCGAGGACGGTCACCGTGGCCCGGAGCGTGTCGCCGGGCCGCACCGGGCGCAGCCAGCGCAGCTCGTCCACCCCGGGAGAGCCAAGGCTGCACGCGGCGAGCGCGCGGGTCTGCGCGAAGAGCCGGAAGGTCAGGGCCATGGTGTGGAACCCGCTCGCGATGAGGCCCCCGAAGATGGTCTCCTTGGCCGCCTCCACGTCCAGGTGGAACGGCTGCGGATCGAACGCGAGCGCGAAGTCGAGGATCTGGCTCTCGGTGATCGTCGCGCCGTCGGTCCGGAACTCCCGCCTGGGCGTGAAGTCCTCGAAATAGAGATCGCCGTCCATCAGGCGGGCGGCGGCTCCGCGCCGGCGCGCTCGACGATGAGCCGGTAGTGCTCCGGACGCCGGTGAAGCGCGAAGTTGAAGATCGTCTCCTTGAACGAGCGCGTGAGGTCGAGATCACACCGCGCGGTGATCAGCTCGTCGCCGAGGGTCGCGGCGAGGGCCACGATCTCGCCCGAGGGCGCGATGATCGCGCTCTGGCCGATCATGTCGCAGCCCTCCTCCTTGCCGCACTTGGCCACGCCCACCACCCAGGTGCCGTTCTGGTACGCGCCCGCCTGCATCACCAGGTGGTTGTGGAAGGGCCCGAGCAGATCGTGCTCGGGCGCGGGCGGATTGTGCACCGGCGTGTTGTAGCCGAGCAGGATCATCTCCACGCCCTGCAGCCCCATGACCCGATACGTCTCGGGCCAGCGGCGATCGTTGCAGATGCACATCCCGAGCACGCCGCCCAGCGTGCGCCAGACCGGGAAGCCGAGGTCGCCGACGTCGAAGTAGCGCTTCTCGAGATGCTGGAACGGCCGCCATGCTTGATGGTCGGCGTGGCCGGGCAGGTGGACCTTGCGGTACTTGCCCACGATGTGCCCGCCGCGGTCCACTAGGATCGAGGTGTTGTAGCGGCGCACGACGTCGCCCTCCCGGCAGAGCTCGGCGTAGCCGATGCAGAAGGCCAGGCCCAGTCGGGCCGCCTCGTCCCAGAGCGGCCGGGTCTCGGGCCCGGGCAGCGCGCGCTCGAAGAAGGCGTCGATCTCGCTCTGGTCCTCCATCCACCAGCGCGGAAAGAAGGTGGTGAGCGCCAGCTCCGGGAAGACGACCAGGTCGCAGGCGCGGGCGTGGGCCTGCCCGAGCAGGCTCACGAGTCGCTTCACGACGTCGGATCGGCTCTCGCTCCGGGCGATCGGGCCGAGCTGTGCGGCGCCGACCGTGATCACGCGTGACATGGGGCGGAGCCTAGCACGGGCGATCGGGCGAGGAAAATGGAGGGCGGTCTGGCAGCCGGCCGGGTGACATCCCCGGCCGGCTGCAATGGCTTACTTGCTGGAGACGGCGGTCAGCTTGGCCTGGATCTGCGGCTTCGGGACGGCCCCGATCAGCTGATCCTGGACCTTGCCGTCCTTCACGAACAAGATCGTCGGGATCGACCGGATGCCGTAGCGGGCGGCCAGCCCGGGGTTCTCGTCCACGTTGACCTTCGCCAGTGTCACGGCACCGCCCGAGGTCCGGGCGAGATCCTCGAGGACCGGTCCGACGGCCCGGCAGGGCCCGCACCACTCGGCCCAGAAATCCACCATCATCACGCCTTCCGCGGCGACCAGCGCCTCGTCGTAGTTCTTCTCGTCGAGATGCAACAGCCAGGGGGCCTCGTTGCTCATTTGCTCTGTCCTCCCGCACTTGAGATGGTGGAAGCGGCCCCGGCGATGCACCGGCTGCCGGCCTTCCGAGTAAGATGGGGGCGCCGATGCCCCCGACCCGGCTCGATCATATCGCCATTGCGCTGCCGAGCATCAGCCGGGCTCCCGACCTCCTGGTTGGCGTCCTGGGCGGCGTGCCCGACAAGAGCCGCCCGGCCGGGGTCTTCCGGTGGGCGACGTGGCGCTTCGAGGGCGGCGGCTGCATCGAGATCCTCGAGCCGGTCGGCGCCGACGGCTTCCTCCACCGCTTCCTCGCCGCGCGCGGGCCTGGGGTCCATCACGTCACCTTCAAGGTGCCCCGGCTCTCCGAGGTCTGCCGCCGCGCCCAGGGCCTCGGCTACGACATTGTCGGTCGTGACGAGTCCGATCCTTCCTGGAAGGAGGCGTTCCTCCACCCGAAGCAGGGGCAGGGCATCGTCGTGCAGCTCGTCGAGACTGCCCGCGCGCCGGGACCGGATCCCGCCCTGTCGACCCCGCCGGGGCTTCCCGACCCGCCGCCGACCGTCCGGATTCTCGGGCTGCGCCTGCGCGCCCACTCGGCGGAGCGCGCGCTCACGCAGTGGCGCGACCTTCTCGACGGCCAGGTCGAGACGACCGGAGCAGGCGGGCTGATCTTCCGCTGGGTGGACTCGCCCATGCGGCTGGCGGTGGACGTCGATGCGACCGCCATCGAGGGTCCGATCGCGCTGGAGGTCACGAGTGATCGGACGGTCGCCGGGCTCGACGACGCGGGCGACCATCTCGGCATCCGGCTCACGCAGCGCTCCGCGTGACCCCACGCCGTACCAAGGAGGTGCGTCCGATGGAATTCGTTTCGGCCGATATCCAGCGGCTCCTCACCGGCATCGCGGGCACCGTCGCCCAGTCCGCGGGCCGCCTCGCGCTCGCCCTCGTCGGCGGCTTCATCCTGGCGCGCGTGCTGCGGGCGCTGCTCGTCCAGCTCGAGCGGGTCCTCGTGCGGGCGGGCGAGCGCACCGGCGCGCTGGCCGCGGTCACCCGGTCGCGGGTGGCCACGCTCACCAGCGTGCTGCGCACCCTCGCCCTGGTGGTGCTCTGGTCCGTGGTGGCGGTGGTCTGTCTCTCCCAGCTGGGGCTCGACGTACGGCCCATCCTGGCCGGCGCGGGCATCGTGGGCCTCGCGGTGGGCTTCGGGGCCCAGTACCTGGTGCGCGACGTGATCGCGGGCTTCTTCCTCGTGCTGGAGGATCAGGTCCGGGTGGGCGACGTGGCGGTGGTCAACGGCACCGGTGGGCTCGTCGAGACCGTGACCTTCCGGACCATCGTCCTGCGCGACCTGGCGGGAACGCTGCACATCTTCCAGAACGGCGCCGTGACCACCCTGGCCAACATGACCCGGGGCTGGTCCGGCTACGTCGTGGACGTGGAGGTCCCGTTCCGGGAGGATCCCGACCGCGTGATCGCGGTCATGCGCCGGGTGGGCGACGAGCTGCGGGCGGATCCGGCCCACGGCCCGCTCATCCTCGAGCCGATCGAGGTGTTCGGGGTGGACGGGTTCAAGGAGGCGAGCCTCGTGATCAAGGCTCGGCTCAAGACCCTGCCGATCCAGCAGTGGACGGTCGGCCGGGAGTACCGTCGCCGCCTGGTCCAGGCGTTTTCCACCGAGGGGATCGACAACCCGGCCCGGGTTCTCCAGGTGGGCGAGCCCGGCAAGCCGCTGCCCGTGCTGCTCATGCAGGCCGCGGCGAGCGATCAGCAGGCACCGGTGCCGCGCTGAGCCGCATTGACTGACAGGGCCCGTCACCGACCTGGCGGAATGGCGGTGTAAACATTGAATAATATTGGCGCCAATCGTGGTCCGCTTCTTGAATTCTTGCTGCCAGGCGGGAGGGCCACGGCACATGAATCTTGGCGGACTTGGGCGGATGCTCTCGAGCGACCTGGCGGTAGACCTCGGCACGTCGAACACCCGGCTCTACGTCCGGGGGCAGGGCGTGGTCCTGGACGAGCCGTCGGTCGTCGCGGTCGACATGAGCGGCAATGTCCAGGCCGTGGGCAACGAGGCCAAGGCCATGCTTGGCCGCGCGCCGGGCTCGGTCCAGGTCGTCCGGCCCCTCCGCCACGGAGTCATTGCCGATTTCGATCGTACCCAGAAGATGTTCCGCTATTTCATCAGCAAGACCCGTCGCGGCTGGAGCCTGGTGCAGCCACGGCTGGTCATCGTCACGCCCTCCGGTATCACCCAGGTGGAGCGGCGCGCGGTCCGGGACGCTGCCCGCCAGGCGGGCGCGCGTGAGGTCTACCTGATCCAGGCCTCCATGGCCGCCGCCCTCGGGGCGGGCCTGCCGGTGGCCGAGCCCGGCGCGAGCATGATCGTGGACATCGGCGGCGGCACCACCGAGGTCGCGGTCATGTCACTCTGTGGCGTGGTGTACTCCGAGTCGCTGCGCACGGCGGGCGACGACATGAACCAGTCGATCATCCAGTTCCTGCGGCGCAGCTACGACCTGCTGGTGGGCGAGCGGCGGGCCGAGGGGCTGAAGATCCGCCTGGGCTCGGCCTATCCCAAGGGCGACGACAACGAGGGGATGGAGGTCCAGGGCCGCGACCTGCTCGACGGGCTGCCCAAGACGGTGGTGGTCACGGCCCTCGAGGTGCGCGAGGCCATGCGCGAGCCGGTCGCGGACATCGTGGCGGCGGTGCGGGCCTGCCTCGAGAAGACGCCGCCCGAGCTGGCCGCCGACATCAGCGACAACGGGATCGTCCTCACCGGCGGCGGCGCCCTCCTCCGCGGCCTCGACGCCCTGCTCCACCAGGAGACGGGCCTGACGATCCGCGCGACCGAAGACCCGCTCACCTGCGTGGCCCGCGGAGCCGGGACGGTCCTCGACCAGCTCGACATCCTCAAGCGCGTCGCGATTCCCGCCTAGTCTCGCTCGACCGGGGCCGGCGCCGATCGCCGGCCCCCGTTGCCTGTCGGCCCCCGGAAAGGATACGCTCGGAGCCACGCCCATGGCCCCGAGCCTCCTCGTGCTCCTCGTCGCTGCGGCCGCGATCGACGTGCGCTTCCGCTGCGCCGGAGCGTGCGCCGACGTGCCGCCGACGTCCGCGCGCGGCTGAGCCTCGCGATGCCGACCGATCGCTACGGGCTCTCGATCGCCGCGTCGCCCGCGGCCGCGGGGGCGTACGTCGACGCGGTGGACCGGCTCCTCGCCGCCCGCGAAGGCGCCCTCGAGGGATTCGACCGCGCCCTCGCCGCCGACCCGGGCTTCGCGCTGGCGCACATCGGTCGGTCGCGGAGCCTGCTGGTCGCCGGCCGCGGGCCCGAGGGCCGGGCCGCGGCGACCGCGGCGGTCGCGCTGGCGGGCGGGCTCGGACGCCGCGAGCGCGGGCACGTGGAGGCCCTGGCCGCCGCCGCGAGCGGGCCGGGCGACCGCGCGCTCGCTCTCGTCCGCGAGCACCTGGGCGAGTTCCCGCGGGACGTGGTGGCCCTCGCCGCGGCCAACGGCATCTACGGCCTCATCGGCTTCAGCGGGCGACAGGAGCGGGACGAGGAGATGCTGGCGCTACTCGACGGGCTCGCCCCGGCCTACGGCGAGGACTGGTGGTTCCTGGGCGCGCACGGCTTCGCGCGGACGGAAGCGCTCGGCTGGAAGGCGGGCGCCCCCCTGATCGAGCGCTCGCTCGAGCTCGAGCGCCGCAACGCCCACGCCGCGCACGCGTGGGCCCACGTGCTCTACGAGCGAGGCGACGACGAGCGCGGGGCGGAGTTCGTCGAGCGCTGGCTGCCCGGCTACCCGCCGGAAGCCGCGCTGCACTGCCACCTCTCCTGGCACCGGGCCCTCTTCGAGCTGGGTCGCGGACGTGGGGATGCCGCGCTCGCGATCTACGAGTCGAGCATCGCGCCCGGCCGGTCGCGGTGCTCGGCGTTCACGACCGTGGTGGACTCGGCGTCGCTGCTCTGGCGCCGCGAGCTCTCGGGCGCGGCGCCGGTGCCGGAAGCGTGGCGCGTGGTGGCCCGACACGCGGGGGCCGCCTTCCCGTCTCCCGGGCTCGCCTTCGTCGACGCGCACTGCGCGGTGGCCCTGGCTGCGGCGGGTGAGGGCGCCGCGCTCGAGCGCTGGATCGCCCGGCTGCGGGAGGCGGACGCGGAGGGGCGGGCGCCGTCCGGCCCGGTGACCCCGGCGGTGGCGGTCGCGATGGGAGCGTTTGCGGCCGGGCGCTACGAGGAGACGATCGCGGCGCTCGCGCCGGTGCTCGACCAGTTCGTGCGGGTGGGCGGCAGCTGGGCCCAGCGCGATCTCTTCGAGCATACGCTGCTGGCGGCCTACCTGCGGGCGGGACGCCCGGCGGAGGCGCGCGCCCTGCTGGCCCGCCGCGTCGCGCGCCAGCCGTCGGTGCCGGTCGCCGGGGCACGATGACCGAGCTCGCGCGGGAGTACCGCTACCAGGTCGACCGCGACGGGCGCGTGTTCCACGACGGCACCGAGATCGTCGATCCCGCGGTGCTGCGCTTCTTCCTGCGGGCCATGACCCGGACCGACGACGGGCGCTGTCTGGTCCTCTGCCAGGGCGAGCGGAACTGGTTCGAGGCCGTCGACACCCCGTTCGTCGTCCAGCGCCTCCGCCTGACCATCGAGGGCGCGGCGCTCCAGGCGGTGGAGCTTCACTTCGCAGGCGACTACCGGGAGGCGCTCGATCCGCGCACGCTCGAGACCGAGCGCGGGCTGCTCTTCTGCCGCATCCGCGGCGGACTCTTCCGGGCGCGCTTCGGCCGGGTGGCGATGCAGCAGCTCGCTCCGTTCCTGCTGGACACCGGAGAAGGGTCCGCGCTGCTCGTGGACGGCGCGCGCCACCCGGTGCGCGCCACCGCGCCCGTCATCTGATCCCACATCGAGTCAGGAGCGACCATGAGCGAGCGAGTCGGATTCATCGGGCTGGGCACGATGGGATTGCCGATGGCCAGCAACCTGGCCAAGGGCGGGGTCTCGCTGGTGGCCTACGACGCGAGCCCCGCCGCGCGGGCCGCGGCCGCGCGGCTGCCCGGGGCGACGGTGGCGGCATCGGTGGCGGACGTCGCGGCGCAGTGCGCGGTGCTCTTCACCTGCCTGCCCAACGACGCGATCGTGCGCGAGGTCTACCTGGGCGCCGGCGGCATCGCCTCCGGGGCCCGCCGCGGGCTCGTGACGTGCGACTGCTCGACGGTCAGCCCGCAGGTGACCGCCACGCTCCACGCCGCGCTCCGGGAGCGGGGCGTCGATCACATGGACACGCCCATGCTGGGCTCGCAGCCCCAGGCGGTGGAGGGGCAGATCTTCTTCATCGTGGGAGGCGAGGCGGGCCGCCTCCCGGCGATCGCGCCCTATCTCGAGATCATGGGCAAGATGCACATGTACGTGGGCGGCTCCAGCATGGCGAACC
Organism: Methylomirabilia bacterium; assembly: GCA_041497895.1. Taxonomy (GTDB): domain Bacteria; phylum Methylomirabilota; class Methylomirabilia; order Rokubacteriales; family CSP1-6; genus CAMLFJ01. The sequence goes on along the minus strand of JBGQHJ010000014.1, from coordinate 11,365 downwards.
GGGTCAAGCTCATCCACAACGGTCTGGCCGCGGTCACCTCGGTGGCGGTGGCCGAGGCGCTGGCGGTATGCGTGCAGTCCGGGGTGGATCCGAGCACGTTCTACGACGTGGTCAAGAACGGCGGCGGCATGGCCTACGGCACCTACTTCGACCGGCGGGCCAAGCGGATCTTCGACGGAGAGTTCTCGCCCACGTTCATGCTCGAGCTCATGCGCAAGGACGCGACGCTCGCGCTCGACCTGGCCCGCTCGGTCCAGGTGCCGGCGCCGATCCTGGAGGAGACCAAGCGCACCTACGACGAGGCGCTCGACAGCGGGTGGGGGCGGGAGGACTTCTCGGCGGTCACCCACGTGGTGGAGAAGCGCATCGGGCGCCGGCTCTCGGCCCGGTAGCGTCTCCCGGCGGCGGGTAGTAGGATGGGCGCCGGCGCGCGGCCGGGCGCCGGTCCACCCACCCGAGCAGAGCCAGGAGGCTTTCGATGCCGCTCGTCGAGCCGGGACGCAAGGCCCCCGCGTTCGCGCTGCCCGATCAGGACGGCAAGACCCACCGGCTCCGGGACTACGCGGGCCGGGCGCTGATCCTCTACTTCTACCCGAAGGACGACACGCCGGGCTGCACCCGGGAGGCGTGCGCCTTCCGCGACGCGGTGCCCGACTTCAGGAAGGGCCGGGCCGCCGTGCTCGGGGTGAGCGTGCTCGACACCGCCAGCAAGGCCCGCTTCGCGCGCAAGCACGAGCTGAACTTCCCGCTGCTCGCCGATCCGGAGCACACGGTGGCCGACAAGTACGGGGCGTGGCAGAAGAAGAGCCTCTACGGTCGGACGTACATGGGCGTGGCCCGGATGACCTACCTCATCGGCCCGGACGGCAAGGTCGTGCGCCGCTGGGACAACGTCAAGGTCGACCGCCACGCGGCCGACGTCCTACAGGCCGTCGACGCGCTCTGAGGGCAGACGATCGTGTCCGTCGTCATCGGGGCGTACGAGGATGCCGCCTCCGCGGTGGAGGCCCTGGCCCACGCGGGAGGCGAGCGGCCCGCCGCGGTCCTGCCGCGCGGCGCGGTCGATGACGAGGCACGCCTCCGGCTGCGCCGGGCCCAGGTCGAGTGCCTCACCACGCTCGACGGCGGCGACATGGACGCGGCACGGTGGCTCGCGGCCACGCTCGCCCAGGCCCAGGGCTGGGAGCTCGCCGATTCCGGCGGCGCGCCCGCGGGCGGGAGCGCGCCCGGCGACGTGATCGGCTGGTGCGAGCTCCGCATCGGCTCCGGCGCGCTCACCACCGACCGGCCGATCACCCGGCTCCACGGAGCCCAGCAGTACATCGCCTCGTTCAACCTGCTCGGCCAGGGCCGGCTCAACCAGGCCTGTGGCGACCTGCTCTATCGCCGGCTGATGGACGAGGGCATCGCGCCCGACGAGGTCTTCGACGTGGTGGTGTGCTCGGAGTCGAAGGCGGTGGGCATGGTGCAGGTGGTCGCGGAGTGCTTCGGCCAGGACCGCTACGTGGTGCTTCGCAAGGGCCTCAAGAACTACATGCCGCGCCGGCCGCGCGAGCCGCTGGTGGAGGAGGCGGTGAGCATCACCACCTCGGGTCGACAGGCCCTGGTGCTGGATCCGCTCGACTGGCCGCTGCTCGAAGGCCGCCGGGTGCTGCTGGTGGACGACGTCATCGCCACCGGGGGCACCGTGCGCGCGGCCGGCCGGCTGCTCGAGCGCGCGGGCGCGCGCGTCGCCGCCGCGGCCACCGTGCTGCTGAAGGGCCCCGAGCCGGACCTGCCCCGGCTCGTGGTGCTCGCGCGTCCGCTGCTCTGAGGGGCAGTCATCTCTCCAACCTTTTCGACAAGGAGCCGACCGATGGGTCAGATGATCAATCTCACCGCCGAAGACCAGCACCGTCTCTCCGCCTATCGTGCCGCGCCGAGCGGGGCGCCTAAGGGCGGGCTCGTGGTCGTCCAGGAGATCTTCGGGGTCAACCACCACATCCAGGGCCTGTGCGATCGCTTCGCGGCCGACGGCTACGTGGCCCTCGCGCCCGCCATCTTCGATCGGGTCGAGCCCGGGATCAACCTCGGCTACACCGCCGACGACATCGAGCGCGGCCGCTCGATCCGCGGCAAGGTCGACATCGCGGACATGGTCCGTGACGTGCGGGCCGCGGTGGAGGCCCTCAAGGCCGAGGGGCTGCCGACCGGGGTGGTCGGCTACTGCCTCGGTGGCACCCTGGCCTGGCTCGCCTGCGCGCGCATCGACGGGGTGAAGGCGGCGGTGGGTTACTACGGCGGCGGCATCGCGGAAACCGCGAGCGAGACGCCGCGGTGCCCGGTCCTGCTGCACTTCGGGGAGACCGACCAGGGGATCCCGCCCGAGCACCGGGCGCGCATCCGCGCCGCGCATCCGGAGGTGCCCATCCACACCTACCCGGCCGGCCACGGCTTCAGCTGCGACGAGCGCGGGAGCTACCACGAGCCGAGCGCCCGGCTGGCCCGCCAGCGCACCCTCGGCTTCTTCACCGCGCTGCTCTAGCCCGGATGGGGGACATTCCCGCGCCCTTCGACGCGTATCGCGACGTCGTCCGTCCGGAGTGGATCGACGACAACAGGCACATGAACATGGGCTACTACGTGGTGGTGTTCGATCTCGCCACCGACGAGTGGATGCGGTTCGTGGGCCTGGACCGGGCGCACCGGAGGGCGCGGGGGGTCACCACCTTTTGCCTCGAGGCCCATGTCACTTACCATCAGGAGGTGCGCGAGCGGGACCCGCTGCGCTTCACCACACGGCTGCTCGATTTCGACGCCAAGCGCATCCACTACATCCACGAGATGTACCACGGCGACGCGGGTTACCTCGCCGCCACCAACGAGCTGATGTCGCTGCACGTGAGCCACCAGACGCGCCGCGGCGCTCCCATGGCTCCCGAGATCCTGGAGCGGCTCGCCCGCATCCGCGCCGCGCACGAGTCGCTGCCGCGCCCGCCCCAGGTGGGGCGCGTGATGGGGCTCGCGGCCCGGCCGACGACGCGATAGGCGCGTGGGCGCGCGCGTAGCATGGCCGGCACCATCTTCCAACCCTGTGAGGAGGCTCCCATGGCACGACGTGGTGGCGTGAAGCTCCCGGTGCGGATCTCGTTCCTCCTCCTGCTCGGCGCTGGGCTCACCCTGCCGCCCGGCGCGCAGGCCCAGTGGGCGGTCTCGTCGAACGACAACAAGGTCCTGCTCGACAACGGAGTGGTGAAGGTCGTGCCGAATCCGGCGCCCGACACCGCGACCATCATCGACCTCGGCGTGACCCCGCCAAAGGTGGTCGCCGAGTTCCCGGTGCCCGGCAGCGTGGTGGGCCCGCCGATGAGCGTGGCGATCACTCCCGACCAGGGTCTCGCGCTGATCACCTCCTCGATGAAGGTGGATCCGGTCGACGCGACCAAGACCATCCCCGACAACCGCGTCTCGGTGGTGGACCTTCGCGCGACGCCGCCCGCGGTGATCGCGACGCTCCAGGCGGGCCCCGGCGCCTCCGGGGTGTCGGTCAACCGGCAGGGCACGCTCGCACTGGTGGCGAATCGCTCCGGGGGCACCGTGTCGGTGTTCACGATCCAGGGCAAGACCGTCGCCCCGGCCGGTGTGGTGCGGCTCGGTGACGACAAGTCGGGGCCGAGCCACGCCGTCTTCACCCCGGACGGCAAGACCGCGCTGGTGACGCGGGACGGGGACAGCATGGTCTCGATCCTCGCCATCGACGGGCCCAAGGTCGAGTACACCAAGCGTGACCTGAGCGCGGGGCTTCGGCCCTACGGCATCGAGGTCAGCGCCGACGGCTCGGTGGCGGTGGTGGCCAATATCGGGCGGGGCCAGGGAGATAACGACACCGTGAGCGTCATCGACCTGCGCGCCACGCCGATCCGGGTGGTCGAGACGGTGACGGTGGGCCAGACTCCCGAGGGGCTCATGCTCTCGCCCGACGGCAAGCTCTGCGCGGTACAGGTGATGAACGGGAGCAACAAGCCCAAGGAGTCGCCGTTCCACAACGCCAACGGCAAGCTGCTGCTCTACCGGATCGACGGAACCCGGCTGGTGCCGCTGGCCGCGGCGTGGGTCGGCCGGTGGTCGCAGGGCATCGCGTTCTCGGCGGACAGCCGGACCATCCTGGTGCAGAACATGGTGGAGCGGGATATCCAGGTGTTGCGGTGGGACGGGAGCACGCTCACCGACACCGGTCAGCGCATCAAGACCAACGGAGGCCCCGCCGGCATCCGCATCGCCCCCCGGTAAACCGAACGGGGTCAGGTCTTACATTCCGACATTGTCGGGATGCAAGACCTGACCCCTGGGTTGGTGGTCCTAGCTGGCGTGGCCGTTCGTGGCGGTGGCGGTGCCCCAGGGTGAGGTGGCCAGCAGCAGCGCGGGGACGCGATCGCTGGCCATGGGCTTGGCGAAGAAGTAACCCTGGCCGTGGTCGCAGCCGAGTGCGCGGAGATGCTCCAGCTGCTCGGCGGTCTCGATCCCCTCGGCGGTGACCGAGAGGTTCAAGCTCTTGGCCACCGTGATGACCGCCCGCACGATCGCGCTGTCCTCCACGTCGCCGCCGATGCCCTTCACGAACGAGCGGTCGATCTTGAGGGTGTCGACCGGGAAGCGCTTGAGGTAGCCGAGCGAGGAGTAGCCGGTCCCGAAGTCGTCGATGGCGAGCTGGACGCCGAGGGCCTTGAGCGCCTCGAGCTTGGCGAGCGTGGTCGGCGCGTCGTGCATGACGACGGTCTCGGTGATCTCGAGGCGCAGCGAGGCCGGGTCGAGGCGCGTCTCCCGCAGGACCGCGGCGATCTCCTCCACCAGACCGGGCTGCTGGAGCTGGCGGGCCGAGAGGTTCACGCTGATCGCGAGCTTGGTGTCCGGCGAGGCGAGCTGCCACTGGCGCGTCTGGCGACACGCTTCGTGGAGCACCCAGCGCCCGAGCGCCACGATCAGCCCGGTTTCCTCGGAGAGGCCGATGAAGTCGGCGGGGAAGAGCAGCCCGCGCTGCGGATGCTTCCACCGGACCAGCGCCTCCACCTCGCTGATACGGCCGGTGGGCAGGTCGACCACCGGCTGGTAGTGCAGCACGAACTCCCCCCGCGCCACCGCGTTCCGCAGGTCGAGCTCGAGGTCCATGCGCTCCTGGGCGGGCGCGTTCATGCTCTTGTCGAAGATCTCGTAGCGGGCCTTGCCCTTGCCCTTGGCGTGATACATGGCCAGGTCGGCGTCGCGCAGGATGTCCTCGGGGGTCGTGCGCCGCGCGGTGCTCATCGCGATGCCGATGCTCACCGTGATCACGACCTCGCGCCCCTCGACCATGAACGGCTGCTGCAGCTCCGCGGTGAGGCGGTCGGCCACCGAGGTGGGGCCCTTGTCGTCCTTCACGTCCTCGAGCAGGATCGCGAACTCGTCGCCGCCCAGTCGCGCGATCGTGTCCTCGGGCCGGAGACAGGCCGAGAGGCGCTGGCTCACTCCGATCAGGAGCTGGTCGCCGACGCCGTGGCCCATGCTGTCGTTGACGACCTTGAACCGGTCGAGGTCGAGGAAGAGCACCGCGAGCTGCTCGCCCCGCCGCTCGGTGCGGGTGAGCGCGTGCTGCAGGCGGTCCATGAACAGGGCCCGGTTGGGCAGGCTGGTGAGCGGGTCACGGAAGGCCTGGCGGGCGAGCTGGTCGAGCCGGCGCGGGAACTGGTTGATCTCGTCGGTCTGCTGCTCGATGGTGGCGAGCATCTTCGCGAACGAGCTCATGAGCGTGCCGATCTCATCCTTGCGGTTCGGCACCGCGGGGATCTCGGAGGCCTTGGTCGCGGTCGCGAGCTGGGCGGCTCGCGAGATCGCCGAGGCCACATCCCATACCACGAAGCCGCCGCCGGCCATGAGCAGGCCCGTGAAGATGAGCAGCGCCGGCATGGTGAAGGCTTCGGTGTACTGCCCGATCGGCCCCAGTAGCTGCCGGACGGGAGCCTGGAAGGCGTAGGTCAGGATGAGGAGCGGGATGACCGAGGCCAGGGTGAGCGCGAAGATGACCTTCTGCTTGACCCGCTGGCCGGCGAAGGCGATTTCCCGATTCAGATCGTCGCTGCTCACTGTTCTCCCATCGTGTCGGTCGGGCGTGGGTGACGCTATTCGGTCAGCGGGCTATGGGGAAGCAACTGAAATGCCATTCATTGCATAGGTGAGACGTCAGCCGAATCAACAGGTTGGGTAGGAAAAATCACGAGTTGCCGGGCTTCAAGTGTCAATTTTGCGTAAGGGCGCTGACGGTTTGAAGGAAAGCCGGACAGCTGGGGTGCCGCCATACACGTGGCGAGCGCCTCGGTGGTCGGACCGGAGGGCCTCCTGTGTTATACTCCGCGGGGTTTGGAGTCACTCGGGGGGAGGTTTACCTGTGGCGGGGTATCTGCCGGTCATCATCTATCTGGCCCTGATCGTGGCCTTCGCGCTGGTGTCGCTGGGCGCGGCCTTCGTTCTGCGCCCCGCCCGTCCCTACTTCTCCAAGCTCGAGAACTACGAGTGCGGGGCCGAGCCCATCGGCGAGGCGTGGGTGCAGTTCCCGGTGGGCTTCTACCTCGTGGCGCTCATCTTCATCGTGTTCGACGCCCTCGCCGTCTTCCTCTTCCCCTGGGCGCTGGTGCTCCGGAGCTTCGGGCTGTGGGCGATGGCGACGATGGGTCTCTTCCTGGGCATCCTCTCGCTCGGCTGGGTGTATGCCTATAAGGAGGGGATACTCGAATGGAAATAAAGGCGCCGATCCCGCAGATTCCGGCCCCGGTCTGGACGGAATTCAAGGACCTGCAGGAGTGGGAGAAGTATCACCAGGAGCGGCCGGAGGGCGACAAGCACTCCGCGCTCTTCGAGAGCGTCACCGAGGGCGTGTTCAACTTCCCGGGTGGCTTCGTCGCGACCGGCGTCGCCGACGCGGTGCTCAACTGGGCGCGCAAGTCCTCGGTGTGGCCGGTGACCTTCGGGCTGGCCTGCTGCGCGATCGAGATGATGGCGACCTTCGCGTCGCGCTTCGACGTGGAGCGCCTCGGCATGGTGCCGTGGGCTTCCCCGCGCCACTCCGATCTCATGATCGTCTCGGGCACCGTCACGATCAAGATGGCGCCGATGCTCAAGCGGATCTACGACCAGATGCCCGACCCCAAGTGGGCGGTCTCGATGGGCTCCTGCGCCAACTCGGGCGGCCCGTTCCGCCACGGCTACCACGTGGTCAAGGGCGTGGACCGGGTGATCCCGGTCGACGTGTACGTGCCGGGCTGCCCGCCGCCGCCCGAGTCGCTGCTGAACGGGCTGCTCCTGCTGCAGGAGCAGATCGCGCACTTCCGCCAGACCGGCAAACGCGCCGCCCCCACCGCCAAAGTCGACTGACCGCGTGACCCACGAGCAGGTGCGGGCTCGCATCCAGGAGCGCTTCGGCGTGGCCGCCGAAGGCGAGGGGAGCCTCCTCACCGTGACGGTCCCGCCCGACCGGTGGCGCGAGCTGGCCTCCTTCGCCAAGGCCCCGCTCGGCTGCCTCTACTTCAACTTCCTGAGCGCGGTGGACTGGAAGGACCAGGGGCTCGAGGTGGTGACCCGCGTCGAGAACCTCGAGGTCGGCCTGGCCCTCATGCTGAAGACCCGACTGGGCGCGGGCCAGTCGACGTGCGCGTCGCTCGTGTCCCTGTACCCCGGCGCCGACTGGATGGAGCGCGAGTGCTTCGACATGTTCGGGATCCGCTTCGAGGGCCATCCCGACCTGCGCCGCATCCTGCTGCCCCAGGACTGGGAGGGGCACCCGCTCCTCAAGTCCTACGCGGTGGACACCCCTCACCCACCCTACCGCTGACCGGAGCCAGAGCATGATCTACGAGCTGCGCACGTATACGCTGATGCCGGGCAAGCAGGGCGAGTACCTCAAGCTCAACGGGGAGATCGGCCGCAAGATCCGCGGCGACAGGTACGGGAAGCTCGAGGGCTACTGGTCCACCGAGTTCGGCACCCTGAACCAGCTCGTGCACCTGTGGAGCTACGCCGATCTCGGCGAGCGCGAGCGCCTGCGGGCTGCGCTCGGCCGGGACGAGGCGTGGACCAAGGAGTACATCCCCAGGATCCGTTCCATGATGCTGGCCCAGGAGAACAAGCTCCTCTCCGCGGTGGTGCCGATGACCCCGCCGACCGCCACCGGCAACGTCTACGAGCTGCGCTGGTACCGAGCGCACGTCGGGCGCTCGGGGGAGTGGCTCGGCCTCTTCAAGGACATCGTGCCCTTCCGCGACAAGTTCACGCGCCGGGTGGGGCTCTGGCAGACGGAAGTCGCCCAGCTCAACGAGGTCGTGCACATGTGGGTCTACCGCGACCTGAACGATCGCGCGGCGGCCCGCGCCAAGATGGCCCAGGAGCCGGAGTGGCAGGCCTTCCTCGCCAAGGCCCTCCCCCTCCTCGCCAACATGCAGGCCATCGTCCTGAATCCCGCCGCGTTCTCGCCCATGCGCTAGTCGCCTCCATGGATCCCGAAGCGCGAAAAGTCATCGAGCTGGGCTACGGGGGCAGCGAGCGCCTCACCATGAACATGGGGCCGCAGCACCCGTCCGCCCACGGCGTCTTCCGCGCGATCCTGAGCCTCGAGGGCGAGACGGTGGTGGGCGTGGACGCGGTCATCGGTTACCTGCACCGCTGCCACGAGAAGCTCGGGGAGTCCCTCACCTATACCCAGTACCCGTCGATCGCGTCCAAGACCGACTACGTGGCCGCGATGTGCAGCGAGCTCGCCTACGTGCGCGCGGCCGAGACGATCGGCAAGATCGAGGTGCCCAAGCGGGCGCAGTATCTCCGGGTCATCATGAGCGAGCTGCAGCGCGTCGCCTCGCACTGCCTGTGGCTCGGCACCTGGTGCCTCGACATGGGCGGCGCGCTCGGAGGCGGCGCCACCGTGTTCCTCTACTGCATCCGGGAGCGCGAGTGGGTGCTCGACCTGTTCGAGGCCCTCGTGGGCGCGCGGCTGCTCTACGGCTTCCACCAGGTGGGCGGCGTCCGCTACGACATCCCGGCGGGCTGGGCCCAGAAGTGCCGCGAGACCATCGCCCTCGTCGAGCGGCGGCTCGTCGAGTACGAGGACATGCTGGAGCGGAACGCCTTCTTCCAGGCGCGCACCCAGGGGGTGGGCACCATCTCGCGGGAGCTGGCCCAGACGATCGGCCTCTCCGGCCCGCTCATCCGCGGCTCGGGGGTGAGCTACGACATCCGGCGGCTCGAGCCCTACTCCTCCTACGAGGACTTCGACTTCAAGGTGCCGGTAGAGACGGCGGGCGACTGCTACGCCCGCTACCGGGTGCGGATGGTGGAGTTCCGCGAGTCGATCAACATCGTGCGCCAGGCGCTGGACGGGCTGCCGGAGGGGCCGATCTCCTCTCGTCCCGGGGTGAAGTCGGTGGGCCAGGTGCGGGTGGCCAAGGGCGAAGGCTACGCCCGGGTCGAGGGCCCGCGCGGCGAGGTGGGGTGCTACCTGATCTCCGACGGCGGGGCCAAGCCCTACCGCATGAAGTGGCGGGGCGCGTCCTTCTCCAACCTCTCGGTGCTGCCGCACATCCTGATCGGCACCAAGGTGGCCGACGTGGTCGCGATCATGGGCTCGGTCGACCCGGTCTTCGGCGAGGTGGATCGCTAGCATGCCGGCCCTGCCCCCGCTCGCCACGGAGGCGATCCACGCCTTCATCGTGGGCTTCATCGTGCTCAACGTCATCATCGGCATGGTGACCTACGTCACCCTGCTCGAGCGCAAGTTCGCGGCGCGGATGCAGTCCCGCATCGGGCCCTACCGGGTCGGGCCCCACGGCCTGCTCCAGCCGATCGCGGACGCGCTCAAGCTCATGATGAAGGAGGACGTGGTCCCGCGGCAGGCCGATCGACGGGTCTACAACCTGGCCCCGATCGTCTTCCTCGTGCCCTGCATGCTCATCTTCGCCACCCTGCCGTTCGCGCCCGGGCTCGGGATCGCCGACCTCAACATCGGCATCCTCTTCTTCCTCGCGGTCTCCGCGATGGAGATCGTCGGCCTCTTCATGGGCGGCTGGGGCTCGAACAACAAGTACGCCCTGATCTCCGCGATGCGGGCGGTGAACCAGATCATCTCGTACGACCTGCCGTTCATCTTCGTGGCCCTCATCCCGGTGGTGCTCGCGGGCTCGCTCCGGCTCTCCGACATCGCGGCGGCCCAGGCCACGATGCCCTACGTGTTCTGGTTCCCGCTCGGTACCCTCGCGTTCCTCGCCTACATCGTGGCGACCCTGGCCGCCGAGAACCGGGTGCCGTTCGACATCCTGGAGGCCGAGTCCGAGCTGATCGCCGGGTTCCGCGTCGAGTACTCGGGCATGAAGTTCGCGCTGATCCAGCTCGGCGAGTACGCGCACATGATCGGGACCTCGTTCCTGGGCGCGCTCCTGTTCCTCGGCGCCTGGTCCGGGCCGTGGTCGGACACCTCGCCCTGGTGGGGCGCGACGTGGTTCCTGCTCAAGGCCATGTTCGTCTTCCTCCTCGTGACCTGGATCCGCTGGAGTTTCGTGCGCATCCGGGTGGACCAGATCCTGGCCATCTCCTGGAAGGTGCTCCTGCCCGCGAGCCTGGTGCTCCTGATGGCGACGGCCATGGTGGTGGCCCTGCGGAGCACCGGCAATGGCTAGACCACCGCTCGGCGAGAGCTTCTGGCGGGACCTCTACGAGCTGGTCCTGTCGGTGGGCCGCACGATGAAGGTGACCCTGATCAACCTGATCCGGCGGCCGATCACCGTGCACTACCCGGATCGGCCCCGGGCCTACCCGGACCGCTACCGGGGCCTGCTCGCGCTCACCTACGACAAGGAGACCGGCGAGGAGAACTGCATCGGCTGCCGGCTCTGCGAGTACATCTGCCCGCCCCAGGTCATCAAGGTGGAGATGCTCAAGGCTCCAGGCCGCAACTTCGCCAAGACCTTCACCCTCGAGCTCTACGCCTGCGAGTTCTGCGAGCTGTGCGTGCAGGTCTGCCCGACCGACGCCATCATCATGATGAAATCGTTCGACATGTCGACCGCGGACCGGCGCGAGCTGCTGCTCGACAAGGACCGCCTCCACCAGATCGGGCTCAAGTTCCAGCCGTCGTGGGCGACCGGCAACCTGCTGCGCGACATGCAGACGCCGCCCAAGGCCGCCAAGACGGGAGGCGCCCCCGAGTGAGCCTCGAGCCGATCGCCTTCTGGGTGCTCGCGGTGGTGCTGACCCGAAACCTCTTCCACTCGGTGCTCTACCTGGCGCTGGCCCTCACCGCGACCGCCGGGGTGTTCCTGTCCCTCGACGCGGAGTTCCTCGCCGCCATCCAGCTCCTGCTCTACGCGGGCGGGGT
>JBGQHJ010000013.1:0-55996 GCA_041497895.1 Methylomirabilia bacterium | reverse complement strand
CCAGATCTGGGGCAGGTCGCGGTAGGAGCGGATCTCGTGCGCGGCCAGCCAGGCGATGACCTCCTCGTGGGTCATGCCGAGGCACATGTCGCGCCCGTTGCGGTCCTTCAGCCGGAACATCTCGCCGCCGATCACGTCCCAGCGCCCCGACTGCTGCCAGATCTCGGCGGGGTGCAGAACCGGCATCTCGATCTCCTGCCCGCCGATGCCGTTCATCTCCTCGCGGATGATCGCGTTGACCTTCTCGATCACGCGCAGCCCGAGCGGGAGGTAGACGTAGATGCCGGCCGCGAGCTGGCGGACGAGCCCGGCTCGCACCATGAGCTTGTGGCTGATCGCTTCCGCGTCGGCGGGATCGTCCCGGAGAGTGGGGATCAGCGACCGGGTCCAGCGCACTACTTGACCTTGTTGGCGCCCTTGACGCCCGGATCGTAGATCAGGCGCTTGACCGGCACCCCGTTCAGGATGTGCGACTCGAGGATCTCGGGCAGGTCGCCCTCCTGGACGACCGCGTACCAGACGTTCTCGGGGTAGACCACGATCATGGGGCCGTGCCCGCACTGCGAGAAGCAGCCCGCCTTGTTGACCCGGACTAGGGCGTGGCGGCCGGCGGTGACCACTCCCGCCCTCAGCGTCTTGACGTACTTCTCGACGTCACCCTGGGCGGGGCAGGTATCGCCCGCCGTGCACACGAAGACGTGCCGCTCGTACTGTCCCATCAGAAGAGTCCGATCCGTTTGAAGTCGTTGTAGAAGGCGAACACCATGAGCAGCATGAGCAGGGCGAAGCCGACCTGCTGCGCGACTTCCCGCTTGCGGACCGACAGCGGCCGGCCCAGCACCGCCTCGAAGGCGAAGAAGAGCAGGTGGCCGCCGTCGAGCATGGGCACCGGGAGCAGGTTGAGCAGGAACAGGTTGATGCTGATCACCGCGGTGAAGAGGGCGAGGCTCACGATGCCCTGCCGCGCCTGCTCCCCCGCCGTCTTCGCGATCTGGATCGGGCCGCCGATGTTGCTCCGGTCGAGCTGGCCCACCACGATCTTGTAGAGCCCGATCGCGGTCTTCATGGTGACGTCGCCCGACCACGCGACCCCCTCCCACAGCGCGGAGATCGGGTTCGACCGCACCATGGTCACCGAGCCGCCGGGCCGGATGCCCACGAGCCCGACCTCGGTCTCCTTGCCGTCCGGCCCCGGGACCTTGCCCTTCTTCGGGGTCACCGTGATCGCGAGTGTCTCGGTGCCGCGCTTGACCTCGAGCCGGGTGGGCTGTCCCGCCCGCTGGTGGATGCGCTCCGCGAGCTCGTCCCAGGAGAGGACCGGCTGCCCCTCGAGGGCCACCACCATGTCGCCCGGCTTGAGCCCGGCCTGCTCGGCCGGATCGCCGGACACCGTGTCGCCGATGACGGCGGGGATGTAGGGGCTCGCCCCGATCTCCCACACGCTCTGCTCGTCGCCGAAGAGGTCCTTGCGTTTGGTCTGCGTGGGAGTGAGGGTGACGGTCCGCTCGCCCGCCGGCCCCTGCACCGCGACCTGCAGCGGGCGCCCGCGCGCGGCCTGCACGACGCGGACGAGGTCTTCCCAGTACGAGACCGGCTTGGCGTCGATCGCCACGATGCGCTCGCCGGTGGCGAGGCCGGCCTGCGCGGCCGGGCTGCCCTCGGCGACCCGACCGACCAGCGTGGGCGCCACCGGCCGGCCGACCAGCATGAACATGAGCCCGGCGATCAGCGCGGCCAGCACGAAGTTCATCGCCGGCCCCGCGAACACGATGAGGAAGCGCGCCGCGAGCGGCTTGCCGTTGAAGGCCTTGGCCGGATCGATGGTCGCGCCCTTGCCGCCCTCGAGGGGGTTCTCGTCGTCCCCCATCATCTTCACGTAGCCGCCCATCGGGATCGCGGACACGCAGTACTCGGTCTCTTTTCCTCGGAAGCGCCAGAGCACCGGGCCGAAGCCGATCGAGAAGCGCTCGACCCCGACCCCGGCGAGGCGGGCCATCAGGAAGTGCCCGAGCTCGTGGACGACGATCAGGATTCCCAGCACGACCACGAACGAGACCAGCATCTGTACCGTCGCCACCGGCGCCTCCGCTATCTCACCGCCGCGACGACGCCGCCGGGAAGCCACTCCCGCACCGTCGCCCGCGTCCGGGTGTCGACGTCCACGCACGTGTCGATGCCGTCGAGGGCCCGGGCGGGCACCCGCGACAGGGCCTCGGCGATGAGCTCCGGGATCTGGGTGAAGCGGATCCGGCCCTCGAGGAACGCGGCCACCGCGACCTCGTTGGCCGCGTTGAGGATGACCGCGGCGCAGCCGCCCTCGAGCAGGGCCTGCCGCGCGAGGGCCAGGCACGGGAACCGTAGAACGTCCGGCTCCTCGAAGGTGAGCGCGCCGACCCGGGTGAGGTCGAGGCGCTCGGCCGGGCAGGGCAGCCGTTGCGGGTACGTGAGCGCGTAGAGGATCGGGATGCCCATGTCGGGCACGCCGAGCTGGGCGATGACCGAGCCGTCCACGTACTCGACCAGCGAGTGCACCACCGACTGCGGATGCACCACCACCTGCACCTTCTCGGGCGGCACGTCGAACAGCCAGCGCGCCTCGATGACCTCGAGCCCCTTGTTCATGAGGGTGGCCGAGTCCACCGTGATCTTGGCGCCCATCCGCCAGGTCGGGTGGTTGAGCGCCTGCTCCACCGTCACCCGGGCGAGGTCCGCCGCCTTCATGGTCCGGAACGGACCGCCGGAGGCGGTGAGCAGGATGCGGCGCACCTCGCTCCGGTTGTGGCCCTCGAGGCATTGAAAGACCGCGCTGTGCTCGGAGTCGACCGGAAGGAGCGCGACCCCGCGCTCCCGGGCCGCCGCGGTCATCAGGCTGCCCGCCATCACCAGCGTCTCCTTGTTGGCGAGCGCGATGTTCTTGCCGCTCTGGATCGCGGCCATGGTCGGCAGCAGCCCGGCGCCGCCCACGATGGCGGAGAGCACCACGTCGGCCTCGACCTGCCGGGCGAGCGTGACGAGCCCTTCCGGACCCGCCAGCAGCTCGGGGCGCGGCGCGGCGAGCGCGCGCGCCACCGCGTCCAGCGCGCTCGGATCCGACAGCGCGAGCGCCCGGGGCCGGTGGCGCCGGCAGAGCTCCGCGACCAGCTCGGGGTTGGAGCCGCGGGCCGCCATGCCCTCGACCCGGAACTCCTCCGGGAAATGCTCGACCAGCTCCAGCGTGCGCCGCCCGACGGAGCCGGTGACACCCAGCACGGTCAGCCGCTTCATGCCCCGAGAGACCTCCCGTAGGTTGCGTAGTAGAACAGCACGGGGGTGTTGACGAGCAGGCTGTCGATGCGATCGAGCATGCCGCCGTGGCCGGGGATGAGCCGCCCGGTGTCCTTGGTGTCGACACTGCGCTTGATCGCGGACTCCATGAGATCGCCGGCCTGGCCCGCCACGCCCAGGAGCAGCCCGACCACGATCGCGCTCCGCACCGACAGCACCGGGAAGAACCACGCGCGCGCGCCCAGCGCGGCGAGCACCGAGACCGCGAGCTGGGCCACCGCGCCCTCCACCGTCTTGCGCGGGCTGATGGACGGGGCCAGCTTGTGCCGGCCGAGCGTCGAGCCCACCAGGTAGGCCGCGGTCTCGCCCAGCCAGGTGACCGAGACCAGGAGCAGGATCCACTCCACGCCGTACTCGAGATCCCGCAGCCAGAAGGCGTAGCCGAGCAGCCAGTTCACGTAGCACACTCCGCAGAGGGTGACCACCACCGGCTCCCACGCGGCGCGACCGGCGGTCTCGCCCCGCAGCAGCCCGACCCCGAGGATCGCGAGCAGGACCGCGGTGAACGTCACGCGCTCGGAGACCGGCAGCGCGAAGCTCGCGGTCAGGACCGCGCCCCCGAGCAGCCCGATCACCCGGAACGTCCGGACCCCGGCGCGCTCGAACATGCCGGTGAACTCCCACTGCCCGAGCGCGCCCACCAGCACCATGACCGTGCCGAAGAGCCACATCGGCCCCTCGACGACCATCCACACGAAGAGGGGGAGGAGGACCAGCGTGCTGAGCAGCCGCCGCATCAGGGCGGCCAGGCGGGAGGAGCCGGCCGCCTCGACCGGACGCGGGAGGTGAACGCCCTGGGCCTGAGACATCAGACCCTCCCGAAGCGGCGATCCCGCTGCTGGAAGTCGGCCACCGCGAGGCAGAACTCGCGCGCCCCGAAGTCCGGCCAGAGCGTGGAGGTCATCCACAGCTCGGTGTAGGCCACCTGCCACAGGAGGAAGTTCGAGAGGCGCAGCTCGCCGCTGGTGCGGATCAGGAGATCCGGGTCCGGCACCCCGTCGGTGTAGAGCGCGCGCGACACGCGGACCTCGTCGATGTCCTCGGGCCGGAGCGCGCCCCGCTGGACTTCACGGGCGAGGGTCCGCACCGCGTCCACCAGCTCGTCACGCCCGCCG
Source organism: Methylomirabilia bacterium (assembly GCA_041497895.1). Classification (GTDB taxonomy): domain Bacteria; phylum Methylomirabilota; class Methylomirabilia; order Rokubacteriales; family CSP1-6; genus CAMLFJ01. The sequence goes on along the minus strand of JBGQHJ010000013.1, from coordinate 51,557 downwards.
TAGTTGAAGGCCATGAGCAGGGTGAGCCCGGTGTTGCGCGCGGTGGTGTCGATGAGACGCCGGATCCGCTCCCCCACCCGCGGGGGCACGCCCTCGGGCCGGCCGATCACGCGGAAGCGCACGTTGCGCTCCATCAGCTCCGGCAGCTCGCGCTCGATGGAGCGCTCGAGGAGGGCCATCAGGGTGGAGACTTCCTGGTGCGGGCGCTGCCAGTTCTCGGACGAGAACGCGTAGAGGGTGAGGAACTCGATGCCGAGCTCTCCCGCGGTGCGGACGATGCCCCGCACCGCCTTCACGCCCTCGCCGTGTCCGGCGACGCGCGGGAGGCCACGGCTGGTGGCCCACCGGCCGTTGCCGTCCATGATGATCGCGACGTGGCGGGGCACCGCGTGCGCCATGACCCGACGCCTGAGGTCGTCCTCCGGAAGCGTCGACAACTCCGCCACCGACACCCCAGCCCCGGCCTTCGCCGTCATATCAGACGATGGTACGTGAGGGCCTGCCGCATTGCCAGCAAAAATGCCGAAATACAGGCCAAAAGGCCTACGCGCGACCGCGGGAAGCAGACGGTTGTCCGCCGATCCGGGGGGAGTGCGGGGGCCATGTCTGGGCCCCCCGCAGATGAAGAGCCTGAAGAAGTAAACCGCCGTCTGCTAGACGGTCAGCAGCTCCTGCTCCTTCTTCTTCGTCAGCTCGTCGACCTTGGCGGTGAAGCGGTCGGTGGCCTTCTGGATCTGGTCGTGGCCGCGGCGCTCCTCGTCCTCGGAGATCTTCTTGTCCTTGGCGAGGGCCTTCATCTTGTCGTTGGCCTCGCGCCGGGCATTGCGGATCGCGACCCGCGCGTCCTCCGCGAACTTGCCCACCGTCTTGGCGAGCTGCTTGCGCCGCTCCTCGGTCAAGGTCGGCATGGTGAGCCGGATGACCTTGCCGTCGTTGCCCGGGCTCAGCCCCAGGTCCGACTTGACGATGCCCTTCTCGATCTCCTTCAGCTGGGAGGCGTCCCACGGCTGGATCAGGATCGTGCGCGGGTCGGGCACCGACACCGACGCGACCTGGTTGATCGGGGTCATGTTGCCGTAGGCCTCGACGCGCACCGCGTCCAGCAGCGCCGCGTTGGCGCGGCCGGTGCGGACGCTCGCGAACTCCCGCGTGAGCGCGTCGACGGCGGCCTGCATCCGGGTCTCGAAGTCCTTCTGCACCGCTTGTTGCGTCATGGCCTACCCCTTCGGCGCCGCCGCGTCGGCGGAGACCACGGATCCGACCGGCTCGCCCGTCACGATGCGCCGGATGTTGCCCCGGCGGGTGAGATCGAAGACCACGATCGGTAGCTTGTTGTCCATGCAGAGAGAGATGGCCGTGGTGTCCATCACCTGCAGCCCGCGGTTGAGCACCTCGATGTAGCCGACGCGCGGCAGCCGCACCGCGGTCTTGTCCTTGGCCGGATCGGCGGTGTAGATCCCGTCCACCTTGGTGGCCTTCAGGATCGCCTCGGCGCCAATCTCCACCGCGCGCAGGGCCCCCGCCGTATCAGTGGTGAAAAATGGATTACCCGTGCCGGCCGCGAACACCACCACCCGGCCCTTCTCGAGGTGGCGGATGGCCCGGCGCCGGATATAGGGCTCGGCCACCGCGCGCATCTCGATGGCGGAGAGCACGCGGGTGGGCACGCCCGCCTTCTCGATGGCGTCCTGCAGCGCGAGCGCGTTGATCACGGTGGCGAGCATCCCCATGTAGTCGCCGGTGGCGCGGTCCATGCCGCCCGCGCTGGCCGCGATGCCGCGGAAGATGTTGCCGCCCCCGATGACCACCGCCAGCTCGACGCCGAGCCGCACCACCTCGGCCACCTCCTCGGCGATGCCGGCGATGACGTCGGGATCCATGCCGTAGCCCTGGCCACCCGCCAGCGCCTCGCCCGAGATCTTGAGCAGGACGCGCCGGTACGCGGGAGCCGCGCCGGGGGCGGCCATGGACGGCCTAGCTCTCGCCCACCTGGAAGCGCGCGAAGCGCTTGACCACGATGCGCTCGCCCATCTTGGCCGTCGCCTGGTCGACCATGTCCCGGAGCCGGGTCTTGCCGGAGGCGTCGCGGATGAACGGCTGCTCCATCAGGCAGGACTCGGCGTAGAACTTCTCGAGCTTGCCCTCGACGATCTTGTCGAGCACCTGGGCCGGCTTCTTCTGGTCGGCCATCTGCTGGCGGTAGATCTCCCGCTCCTTCTCCACCACCGCCCCCGGCACGTCCTCCCGCGAGACGTAGGAGGGGTTGGCCGCGGCCACCTGCATGGCCAGGTCCTTCACGAGCTGCTGGAAGTCGTCGGTGCGGGCCACGAAGTCGGTCTCGCAGTTGACCTCCACCAGCACCCCGATCTTGCTGCCGGGGTGGATGTATGACGCCACCACCCCGTCCTTGGCCTCGCGGTGCGCCTTCTTGGCCGCGTCGGCCAGGCCCTTCTTGCGCAGGTGCTCGATCGCCCCCTGCATGTCGCCCTTGGCGGCCTCCAGCGCCACCTTGCAGTCCATCACGCCGGCCCCGGTGCGCTCCCGGAGCTCCTTCACCTGTTCCGCCGACGATGCCATGACGTGGGTGTCCTCGCCTCGGGGCGTCAGGCGCCCGGCTCCGCCGTCGCCGACATCTCGGCCTCGGTCACCAGCGGCAGGTCCGGCGAGGCCGGGATCTCCTCCACCTCCTGCTTGGCCAGGGTGCCGCTGCCCTCGATGATCGCGTCCGCGATGCGCGAGGTGATCAGGCGCACCGAGCGGATCGCGTCGTCGTTGCCCGGCACCGGGTAATCGATCCCGGAGGGGTCGCAGTTGGTGTCCACGATCGCCACGATCGGGATCGCGAGCCGGCGCGCCTCTTCCACCGCGATCGACTCCTTCTTGGGGTCGATGATGAAGATCGCGGAGGGGAGCCGGTCCATGGTCTTGATGCCGACCAGCGCGCTCTGGAGCTTGGCCCGCTCGCGCTCGAGCCCGATCACTTCCTTCTTGGGCAGCCGCTCGTACTCGCCGGTCTCGCTCATCTCGTCGAGCTTCTTGAGCCGCGCGATCGACTTCCGGATCGTGGTGAAGTTGGTGAGGGTGCCGCCCAGCCAGCGGTGGTTGACGTAGAACTGCCCGCAGCGGGCCGTTTCCTCCAGCACCGTCTCCTGGGCCTGCTTCTTGGTGCCCACGAACAGCACGGTGCCGCCGTCGGCGGCGAGGTCGCGCACGAAGGCGTAGGCCTCGCGGAACTTCTTGAGGGTCTTTTGTAGATCGATGATGTAGATGCCGTTGCGCTCGCCGAAGATGTACTTCTGCATCTTCGGGTTCCAGCGCTTGGTCTGGTGGCCGAAGTGCACCCCGGCCTCCAGCAGCTCCTTCATGGTCAGCGTTGCCATGGTCCGGCGTTCCTTTCCGTCGTCGTTCGGTTGGCCTCCGGCTGCGAGCGGTCGGCCCCCGGAAAGGGGGGCGACACTTCCCCGGGGGCCGACGCGGCCCGCGGAGACCGAAGCTCGCAACCGTGCGTGTTAGGTCGTGTACTTCGCGTTGATTCGAACGTACTCCTCACTGAGGTCCGATGTCCACACCGAGTCCTCGCCCCGCCCCAGTCCCAGGTCGATCGCGATGGTGTAGCTCGACCCGCCCATCACCTCGTGGATCCGGTCGATCCGGGCCCCCGCCCGCAGCATCCCCTTCTCCACGAGCGACTCGCCGCCGATCGCGATGGCCACCCGGTCGGCGGCCACCCGGGCCGGTCCCTTGCCGAGGGCCATCATGATGCGGCCCCAGTTGGGGTCGGCGCCGTTGATCGCGGTCTTCACGAGCGGCGAGTTGGCCACCGAGCGGGCGGCCAGCACCGCCTCGCGCCGGGTGCGTGCGCCGCGGACCGCGATCTCCACGAGCTTGGTCGCGCCTTCCCCGTCCTCGACGAGCATGCGGGCGAGGCGCTCGGCGATGGCCTCGAGCGCGCGGGCGAACTGGCGGAGGCCCTTGCCCCCCCGCTCGAGCGGCGCGTTCTCGGCGAGCCCGTTGGCGAGCAGCGCCACCGTGTCGCTCGTGGATTGATCGCCGTCCACCGTGATGCGGTTGAACGAGCCGTCCACCGCGCGCCGGAGCACGCGCGGCAGCGAGTCGCGCGCGACCATCGCGTCGGTGGCGAGGAAGCAGAACATGGTCGCCATGTGCGGCTCGATCATGCCGACGCCCTTGGCGATGCCGCCGATGGTCACCGGCCGCCCGGCCACGTCGACCCGCAGGGCCGCTTCCTTGGGCCGCGTGTCGGTGGTCATGATCGCCTCGGCGGCGAGCCGTCCCCCCTGCGGCGAGAGCCCCTTCACCAGCTTGGGCAGCCCGGCCCGGATCTTGTCCATGGGCAGGGGCTGGCCGATCACCCCGGTGGAGGCGATCAGGACCTGCCGCGGCGGGATGCGGAGCAGCTCGCCGGTGATCCGGGTCATCTCGCGCGCGTCCTTCACCCCCTGCTCACCGGTGCAGACGTTGGAGCAGCCCGCGGAGGCGAGGATGGCCTGGGCCCGGCCGTCCCGCACGTGCTCCTGTGAGACCAGCACCGGCGCGCCCTTGATCTGATTGGTGGTGAAGACCGCGGCCGCGCGCGCGGGCGACGAGGAGTACACGAGGGCGAGGTCCTTCTTGCCGCTGGGCTTGATGCCCGCCGCGATGCCGGAGGCGAGGATGCCGGGCACGGCGGTGATGCCACCTTCCAGCCACTGGAAGTCCGGCATGCGGGCTACGGATACACCGGAGGCGCTTCGAGACCGGTCCGCTCGTCCCACCCCATCATGATGTTGAGGCTCTGGATGCCGTTGGCGGAGCCGCCCTTGCCCAGGTTGTCGAGCGCGGACACGCAGACCGCGCGATGCGTGCGCGGGTCGGCCACCACCGTGACGTCGCAGAAGTTCGAGCCCACGACCGATCGAGTGGTCGGACGCTGCCCCTCGTCGAGCACGCGCACGAACGGCTCGCCCGCGTAGAACTCGCGGTAGAGCGCGACCAGCTCCGCGGTGGTGGCCGGCCGGGTCAGCGGGACGGACGCGGTGGTGAACAGGCCCCGGTTGAGCGGAACGAGGTGCGGGGTGAAGCTCACCACCACCGGCCGGCCCGCGAGCGCGGACAGCTCCTGCTCGATCTCGGGCGTGTGGCGATGGGTGGCCATGCCGTAGGCCTGCACGTTCTCGTTGGCCTCGGTGAAGAGGTACATCGGCTCGGCCTTGCGTCCCTGCGCGCCCGCGCCGGTGACCCCCGACTTGCCGTCGATCACGATGCCGTCGACCGCACCCCGGCCGCTCTTCAGCAGCGGCGCGGTGGCGAGCACCGCCCCCATCGGATAGCAGCCCGGCGAGGCGACCAGCGACGCGGTCGCGATCTGCTTGCGGTGCAGCTCGGGCAGGCCGTACACCGCCTCCGCGAGGCCCGCCGCGTCCTCGTGCGGCGCCTTGTACCAGGTGGTGTACAGCGCGGCGTCCTTCAAGCGGTAGTCCGCCGAGAGATCGATCGCCTTCCGGCCGTGGCGGCGCAGCACCGGGACCAGCCGCTGCGACTCCATGTGCGGCAGCGCCAGGAAGACCAGGTCCGACTCGGCGGCGAGCCGATTGGGCTCTATGTCCTGGAAGACGAGGTCGCTGAGCCCGCGCAGGTGCGGGTAGCTCTTGTCGAGGCGCTCCCCGGCGAGGCGCTCCGAGGTGACCGCGGTGATGCGCACCTTGGGATGGACGGAGAGCAGGCGCAGCAGCTCCGCGCCCATGTACCCACTGGCCCCGGTGACCGCGACTCGCAGCATGACCGACCTCGGGGTGGGCTACCGCTTCGAGTACTGGAACTTCGACCGCGCGCCCGGCTGACCGTACTTCTTGCGCTCCTTCATCCGCGGATCACGGGTGAGCAGGCCGGCCCGCTTGAGCGTCTGGCGCAGCTTGTCGTCGAACTGCAGCAGGGCCCGCGCGATGCCGTGACGCACCGCCCCCGCCTGGCCGGTCGGGCCGCCGCCGCCCACGTTCACGATGGCGTCGAACTGGCCGAGGGTGTTCGTGAGCTGGAGCGGCTGCGAGATGACCATGCGCAGCGTCTCGCGCGGGAAGTAGTCCTCGAAGGGGCGCCGGTTGACCAGGATGCGGCCGCTGCCCGCCCGCAGCCAGACACGGGCCACCGAGGTCTTGCGGCGTCCGGTTCCGTAGAAACGAGTGACGACGGCCATGGGGCTCCTCAGCGGGCGCGCGCGCGCGTGGCGAGCGGCTCGGGCTTCTGGGCGGCGTGCGGGTGCTCCGCCCCTTTGTAGACCTTCAGCTTCTTGGCCATCGCGCGGCCCAGGCGGCCCTTGGGGAGCATGCCCTGCACCGCCCACTCGATCACGCGCTCGGGATGGGTCTTGATCATCCGCTCCGCGCTCACCTCGCGCAGGCCTCCGATGTAGCCGCTGTGCCAGCGGTAGATCTTGTCGGTCAGCTTGCGCCCGGTCAGGTGGATCTTCTCCGCGTTGATCACCACCACGTGGTCGCCCACGTCGAGGTGGTGCGAGAACTGCGGCTTGTGCTTGCCCCGGAGGATCGTCGCGACCTGGGTGGCGAGACGGCCCAGCACCCGATCAGTGGCGTCGACCAGGAACCACTTGCGCTCCACGTCCGCTTCCTTCGGCATTACTGTCGTCATGCTCTCCGTCCGGATTGAATGAATGGCAACGGGTAATCATAAGAGAAAGCCCCCACCGGGTCAACTGCTTGACCGTCGGGAGCGGGCCCGGGGCGCGCTCCGGGCGGGCTTGGCCGCCTTGGGCTTGCCCGGCTTGGTCTTGCCGGGCCAGGGGCAGAGCGGCTCCACCGGGCAGGTCGGGCAAGCCGGGTTCCGGGCGAAGCACACCCGCCGGCCGTGCAGGATGAGGAGGTGGCTCGCCTGGGTCCAGCCCGGCTTGGGCAGCACCAGGCAGAGCTGGTCGTGGATCTTCTCGGGATCGTCCCCACGGGCCAGGCCGAGCCGCTGCGAGACCCGGAACACGTGGGTGTCGACCGCCAGGGCGGGGATGCCGAAGGCGTTGCCGAGCACCACGTTCGCGGTCTTCCGCCCTACCCCGGGCAGGGCGACGAGCGCCTCGAGGGTGCGGGGCACCTCGCCCCCGTGACGCTCGACCAGCCCGCGCGCCATCCCGACGATCGAGCGGGCCTTGGCCCGGAAGAAGCCGGTCGAGTGGATCTCCTTCTCCAGCGTCGGGAGCGGGAGGTCCGCCCAGTCCTGGGCCCGGCGGTAGCGCGGAAACAGCTGCGCGGTGACCGCGTTGACGCGCTCGTCCGTGCACTGGGCGGACAGGATCGTGGCGACCAGGAGATCGAGCGGCGTCGTGAAGTGGAGCTCGGTTCGTGCGTCCGGGTAGGTCCGGGCGAGGCGGCTCACGATCTTCCGGGCCCGCGCCTTCTTGTCGGCCAGGCTCTCGGCCATCAGCGTGACTCCTTTGGCGGGCAGAGCGGGTCCGGGTCGATCCCGACCTCGAGCCGCCCTGCCCCGATGGAGATCGGGGCCACCGACACCGCCATGGGCAGTCGCCGCAGGCGCGGGGTCGGGTCGAAGTTTCTCACGATCCAGTGCACGAGGAGGGCGGGCACGCGCATCCCGCCGTAGCTCACCCGGTCGGCGCGCAGGGCGAACGGGGCGGCCCCCGGCCCCGCCTCGAGCCCGAGGCGCGCCCGCAGGTCCGGCCCGGGCAGCGACCAGTGCACCGCGATCCCGCACCGCTCCATGGCGACGCCGAGCCCGGAGAGGCCTCGCTGCAGGGCGAGGAACTCGGCCAGGTCCTCCTGGGCGACGCCGAGCCGCTCGACCGCGAGGGAGCGGACGTCCAGCAGCTCGACCGCGCCGGTCGCGGCGAGCCGACCCGGGTTGACCACGATACCGCGCGCCCGGACCCGCACCGGCCCGATGCGGAGCGGCGGCTTGCGGCGCGCGAACTCGCCCACCAGCGCGGACTCGGCCTCGAGCGTCACGCCGTCGATCTGACCCGCCCGGAGCGCCTCGTCGCGGTAGTCGAGGGTGATCCGCAGCCCGCGGGCCTCGCGCACCACGTCGGCCAGCAGCGCCTCGCCCCCCCGCCGCAGGCGCTCCGCGAGCTGGGCGGCGGTGAGCGCGCGGACGGGCTCGAGGCGCCGCATCCGCACCATGCCCTCGCTGCCGTCCGGCAGCGGGACGCGGGCGATCACCGGGAAGGTCGCGGCCAGCCAGGGATCGCCACCCTCGAGTGCGGCCATGATCCGATCGGGCTTGGCCGAGGCGGCGTCCGGTCCCTGGTCGCCCGTCTTCACGATCGCGAAGTCGACCGCCATCGGCCCCTGGTCCCACGCGCGCGAGAGCCGGAGGGGCAGGCGATCCCGTACGACCTCGTAGCGGAAGTTCGAGACCGAGAAGAAGTTGTCGTTGGGGACGACCGCCACCCGGACCCCGCCCGGGCCGGCGGCCCCGACGATGGCGGCGAGGAGCTCGCGGTGATGCCAGTCGCGGCCGTCCGGTGGTCGCGAGAAGGCCACGATCGGCACGATGGGCGCGAGCACGGTGGGCGACGGCATCGCGAACGCGGCGGAGCCGACCTGCAGCGCGCCCACCGCCACGCAGGCCCACGACACCGCGCGGCGCGCCCGGGGCCCGAGGGCCGCCCCCGCGGCCGCCGCGGCCAGCGCGGCGGCGGGCAGGAGCGGCAGCGTGTAGCGCAGGTTCTTGTTCTGGATCAGGAAGAAGATCACGGTCGGGGCCAGCGTGGCCCACACGAGGCCCCGCGCGCGATCGCTCCGCGCGAGCGCCACCACGCCCCCGAGCAGCAGCAGCGTGGCGAGCAGCCCGAACTGGGGGACGATCCATCGCGGGTAGAAGAGCAGCGCCCCGGAGGTGAGCGCGGGGGCGTGCCCGGACTCGGCGGCCTGCTTGAACGAGCGATTGAGGACCTGCATCGGCAGCCCGACCAGGCGCGGGCCGTACCACGGCAGCGCGATCAGGGCCGCCACCCCGAGGGCGGCCAGGAGACGCGCGAGGCGGTCGCGCCGGTCCGGGGCGCGGACCGCCCGCCAGGCGGCCCACAGGAGCGCGCCCGACACGTACGCGGCGAACGGGGGCTTCGTCAGCATGCCGAGCCCCATGACCACACCCAGGCCGAGAGACCACCGCCACTCCGCGAGCGCCTCGCTGCGCGCGAGCGCGTAGAGGGCGAGGGCCACCATGGCGGCGAGCGGCAGATCGAGCTGGAAGTTCGTGAGCGAGAACACCACGAAGGGCGCGGTCGCGAAGAGGAAGGCGGCCAGGAGCCCGGCCGCGGGATCGAGGAGACGGCGACCGAGCCCGAGCACCGCGAGCGTGCCCACGACGAGCGCCGCCCACATCACCGCGTGCGCCGCGACGAGCGGCGGCAGCACGAGGCCGACCGCACCCGCCGCGCAGGTCACGATCGGCGGGTAGAAGCTCGACTCCGCGATGATCTCCTGGAGCGCCTCCGGCGCCGGCTCGGCGAGGCTCCGCTGGCAGAGCACCGCGCGCTCGAGGTGGTTGGCGTGGTCCCACTCGGGCGGGCGGCGATCGATGGCGAGCCACGTCGCCATGACGATCCCGAGCCCCGCCAGCAGGGCGGCCACCGCCACCGCGGGGCGGCCGGTCATCGGCCGGTCGCTGCGGGGGCGACGCGCGCGATCAGGAGGACCGAGATGCCGAACGGCAGCGAGACGCGGCGCAGGAGGCGCGCCTCGGCGGCGAAGGCTCGCGCCAGCAGCCGATTGACGAGCGGAGCGGGCCGGTCGAGGTCGTGGCCGGGACGCCGCAGGGCCGTCCGCGCGATCCGCACCGCCATGATCGGCGGGGCGAGCAGGGTGTTGAAGTAGGTGAGCCGCTCCACCGCGAAGCCCGCGGCCAGGGCGACGGCCCGCAGCGAGCCGGTGGTATAGCGCCGCCGGTGGCCCAGCAGCTCGTCGTGGCGGCTCCAGAGCCAGGCGTAGGCCGGCACCGTGACGATCAGGCGGCCTCCCGGCGCCAGGAGGCGGCGGCACGCGGCAAGAGCGCCCGCGTCGTCCGCGACGTGCTCCAGCACGTCGAAGAGGCACACCGCGTCCCAGCGGCCGGCCTCGAGCGGCACGTCGTCCGGCAGCGATCCGGCCCGCACGTCGAGCCCCCGCGCCCGCGCGTGCTCGCGCAGGGCGGGGTCGGTCTCGACGCCGACCGCGGGGCCGAAGCGCGCCAGCGACTCGAGCATCCCGCCGCTGCCGCAGCCGATCTCGGCCAGCCGGCGCGGCCCCTCCGGCAGGCAGCGCGCCAGCTCGGAGAGGAGCACCGCGCGCCGGCCCTGGAACCACCAGTGGGTCCGGTCCTCCTCCGCGTGCACCGCGGCGTACGACGGATCCATCGCGTCAGGTGGACGCGTCGAGGGCGCGCCGGATGAGCTCGATCCGCTCGCGAGCCGCCGCGGGAGCGAGCGGGGCCGGCCGGTGGTCGACGCGCCAGATGGGCGCGCGGAGATCCGGGTCGGCCGGAAGGCGGGGGACCAGATGCCAGTGAATGTGCGGCACCTGGTTGCCGAGCAGCTCGTAGTTCATCTTCACCGGCTGGAAGGCACGGGCGAGGGCCTTGGCCACGCGACTCACCTCTTCCAGGTGCGCCCGGCGCTCCCCCGCCTCGAGCTCGTAGAGCTCGGTGGCGTGGCGGCGGAGGACCAGGAGCACGTAGCCCGGGAAGAACTGGTCCTCGTGGAGGAAGGCCCGCGCGGTCTCGAGCTCGGCGATGAGCCGCGGGCCGGCCGCACCGTACTTGCCGCACATCACGCAGCCGGCGTCGGTCACCGGCGCTCGGACAGGAACCGGCCGATGCGGCCCATCGCCTCCTGGATCCGCTCGGTCGACTGGGCGTAGGAGAAGCGGAGGTAGCCCTCCGCGTTGCGGCCGAAGTCCACCCCGGGCGTGACGCCCACGTGCGCGCGCTCGAGGATCTCGAACGCGAAGGCGAGCGAATCGCTGGTGAACCGGCGGGCGTTGGCCAGGACGTAGAAGGCCCCGGTGGGCGGCGCGCCCACCCCGAGCCCGATCGATCGCAGGCCGTCCACCATCACCCGCCGCCGCTCGTCGAAGATCCGCCGGAAGCGGGCGCTCTCCTCCCCCGCCTCGCGCAGGGCGGCCAGCGCCGCCCACTGGACGAACTCGTTCGTCGAGATGAAGAAGTTGCCGTGCATCGCGGCCAGCGCGGGCATGAAGGCGGGGGGCGCGATCACGTAGCCCACCCGCCAGCCGGTCATCGCGAAGGCCTTGGAGAACCCGTTGAGCACGAACGCGTGGTCGGTGAACTCCAGCACGGTGTGCTCCGGCCCCTCGTAGGTGAGCCCGTGGTAGATCTCGTCCGAGACCACCCAGGGACCGAGGCGGCAGAGGGCGGCGAGGCGCTCGGCGCTCAGCACGGTGCCGGTCGGGTTGGCCGGCGAGTTCACGAGCAGGGCCTTGGTGCGCGGGGAGAGGCGCGCGGCCACCGCGTCCGGACGGTACTGGAAGGCGTCCGACTCCTCCACCGGCACGTAGACCGGCTCGCCCTCCGCGAACTTCACGAACTTGGGATAGCAGGCGTAGTAGGGATCGGAGAGGATCACCTGGTCGCCCGGGTCGAGCAGTGCGCTGAACAGGAGCAGCATCGCCGGCGAGGTCCCCGCGGTCACCAGGATCTGGTCCGGCGACACCGTCACCCCGTAACGGGTGTGGTAGTGGTCGGCGATCGCCTCGCGCAGCGGCAGGATGCCGAGGGTGTGGGCGTAGCGCGTGCGCCCGTCCTTGAGCGCCTTCTCCGCCGCTTCCCGGATCACCGCCGGCGTGTCGAAGTCGGGCTCTCCGAATTCCAGGTGGATGACGTCGATCCCCTGCCGCTCGAGGGCCTGGGCGCGCTGGAAGACCTCCACCGCGAGGAACGGCTCGATCTCCTGCGTGCGCCGCGCGATCATGGCCGCCCTCCCGGAAGCCGGGCCAGGCGCCGGCGCGCGGCCAGGACCTCGCGGAGCATGCGGGGCCCGTCGCGCAGCACCCCGACCTTGGAGCCGGGCTGGTCCGCCCAGTTCACCGGCACCTCCGCGACCCGGTAGCCGCGCCGCTGGGCGAGCAGCAGCAGCTCGACGTCGAAGCCGAAGCCGTCGGTGTCGAGCCGCGGGAACAGCGCCGCCGCGACCTCGCCGCGGAAGAGCTTGAAACCGCACTGGGTGTCGACGACGCCCACCACCCCGAGCCGCCGCACCAGGAAGTTGAACACGTGGCCGGAGAGCATGCGGTGGGTGCGCACCTGCCGGGCCACGGTGGGATCCTGGAGCACCCGCGAGCCGACCGCGATGTCGGCGCCCGCCGCGATCGCCGCCTCGAGGCGCGCCACCTCCGCGATCGGGGTCGCCCCGTCGGCATCGGCCATCAGGCGGAGCGCCCCCACCGCGCGGGCCATGCCCGCGCGCACCGCGTGCCCCTTGCCCCGGTTCTGCGCGAGCGCGTGCACGATCACCCCCGGCCGGCCCGCCGCCACCTCGCGCACGCGCTCGGCGGTGTTGTCCCGGCTGCCGTCGTCCACCACGATCACCTCGTACGACTCGTCGCGGCCCTCGAAGTAGGCCTGGATGTCCTTCAGGTAGCCGGGCAGGCGCACCGCCTCGTTGTAGGCGGGGACGACCACGGACCAGCGCGGCGCGGGACGGCTCACCGCGGTGGCTAGGCCCAGACGGGGGCGTCGGCGCGGCGACGACGCCGGGCCACACCGGTCTTCTGCGCGGCCTTGGCCACCTCTCGCGCCACCGCGGGGGCGACCTTCTTGTTGAAGACGCTCGGGATGATGTACTCGGGGCCGAGCTCGCCCCGCCCGACGCAGGAGGCGATGGCGTGGGCCGCCGCGATCTTCATCTCGTCGTTGACCAGCCGGGCTCGCGAGTCGAGCAGGCCCCGAAACAAGCCGGGGAAGCAGAGCACGTTGTTGATCTGGTTCGGATAGTCGGAGCGCCCGGTCGCCATCACCCGCACGTGGCGCTCCGCCTCCTCGGGCTGGATCTCGGGGACCGGGTTGGCCATCGCGAACACGATCCGATCGCGCGCCATGCTCTTGACGTCCCGCACCGTCAGCACCCGCGGCACCGAGAGGCCGATGAACACGTCCGCGCCCCGGATCGCGTCCGACAGGCGGCCCTTGAGGTTCCGGGGATTGGTGGCGGTGGCGACCCAGGTCTTCATGAAGTCCATGCCCACCGGGCGGCCCCGGTAGATGGTGCCGTGCTCGTCGACGCCGATGATGTGGCGGGCGCCCAGCGCGAGCAGGATCTTGATCGTGGCGGTCCCCGCGGCGCCCACCCCCGAGACCACCACCTTGACGTGGCGGATCTCCTTGCGGACGATCTTCAGCGCGTTGAGCAGGGCGGCCAGCACCACCACCGCGGTGCCGTGCTGGTCGTCGTGGAAGACCGGGATGTCGAGCTCCTTGCGCAGCCGCTCCTCGACCTCGAAGCAGCGCGGCGCCGAGATGTCCTCGAGGTTGATCCCCCCGAAGGCGGGCGCGATCATCTTGACCGTCTCGACGATCTTGTCGGGGTCCTTGGTGTCGAGCGGGATCGGGAACGCGTCGACGCCGGCCAGCTCCTTGAAGAGCATGGCCTTGCCCTCCATCACCGGCATCGCGGCCTCGGGGCCGATGTCGCCGAGCCCCAGCACCGCGGTGCCGTCGGTGACCACCGCGACCGCGTTCTGCTTGATGGTCAGGGTGAACGCCCGGCTCGGGTCGTCCTTGATCGCCAGGCAGACCCGGGCCACCCCCGGCGTGTAGGCCATGCTGAGATCGTCTCGGCTCCGGATCGGCACCTTGCTGTGGATCTCGATCTTGCCGCCCAGGTGCATCAGGAACGTGCGGTCCGAGATGTTCGCGATCCGGACCCCGGCCGCTACCTTGAGGCGGTCGACGATGTCATGGGCGTGACGGCTGTCGCGGGCCTTGATGGTGATGTCCCGGAGGACCCGCTCCCCGGTCATCTCGACCAGGTCGACCGCCCCGATGTCGCCTCCGGCCTTGCCGATGATCGACGTCACGCGGCCCAGCATGCCGGGCTTGTTCCGGATCTCGAGCCGGGCGGTGAAGCTGTAGGAGGCGCTTGGTGCAACGGCCATCAGATTCTCGTCACCAACAATTTCTCATCATGGCGGGCATTTAGACGTTAAGACCCGCCCTGCCGAGAGTCAACTTAATTTCGCCCCGGCGGGTTGACCGGCCCCGGTTGACCGTGGTATTCCACCCTGTGCCCGGCCAACGCGCGCTCACGGTCCTCGTCGGCGCCCTCCTGGGCGGATCGCTCCTGGCGTCCCCCACCCTGGCCGAGACCCAGCGCTTCACGATCGAGCCCGAGAAGAGCCGGGTGAGCTTCGACGCGTTCCATCCCTTCGCGTTCGGTAGGTTCTCGGCGGCAGCGGCGGGGGCGACGGGCGAGGTCGAGCTCGATGCCTCCGATCTCCGGCAGCCGATCAAGGGGAATCTGACCGTGCCGGCCACCGGCCTGCGCTCGGGAGAGCCCAGCCGGGACAAGGACATCCGTCGCGCGCTCGACACCGACCATCACGCCGACATCCGCTACCGGATCGACAAGGTGGATAGCTCCTTCCCGTCGCTGGCCGAGAACAACGACGTGATCCTGACGATCCACGGGGTGCTCACCATCAAGGATATCGGCCGGCCGACGACGTTCGCGGGCCGGGTCCGTCTGAAGCCGGGGGGATCCCTGTGGGTCCGCGGCGAGAGCTGGGTAAGGCCAGGGGACTGGGGCGTCCCGCTCATTCGCACCTGGATGATCAGCATGAAGGACAGCGTGCTGGCGATATTCGACCTGACCCTCAACCGGGCCCAGTAACCACCCCGTTTTCCCGCTCTTCTCGTCGTCCCATCCACTTTGGGGGCTCGTGAAGGCTCCCGAGTGCCCGCCCGCCTGAATACCTGCCGGTCTGGACGCGTCTGCTTTGAACGGCGGGAGCCGCGAGGAACGCGGGGCGTGGTCTGCCGGTTCCTCGATAAACCCTCGCCGCGGCTTCGGGCGCTGCAACCGAAGCGCCCGAGACGCCATCTAAACGACTGAGGGCGGAGCCGAAAAAGGACGGACCAGGGAAACAATTACCGGAAGCATCCCGACGAATACGAGGGGCCGTAATGACTTTTAGAGAGACCGACAGCGTGACCGCGATCGAGACAGGCCAATTCAGAGGGGGCTCGACCGAGCCAAAGCGGCGCGGGCGGCAGCCCCAGATCCTGAGCAAGACCGCGACACCACCGGTGGACGACGAGCTCGACCGCGTGGTCGACTCCGCGGTCGAGCTGGACGAGACTCCCGCGCTGTCCGAGGAAGCGCTTCGGCCGTCGGCCTCGCCCGCCGAGGACCCGGTCCGCCTCTACCTCAAGGAGATCGGCAAGGTCTCCCTGCTCAAGGCCGAGGAGGAGGTCTCGATCGGCCAGCGGATCGAGATCGGCCAGATCGCGCTCCGCCGCGCGCTCGGTCGGGTGCCGTTCGCCACCGCCAAGCTGCTGGCCCTGGTCGATCGCGTGCGCCGCGAGGAGGTTCCGCTCGACGACGTGATCCTCCTGCCCGAGGGTGGTGAGCCCACGCCGAGCGAGGTCCGCTCGAGCCTGGCCGCGTTCGCGCGCATCCGTCGTCTGGAGCGGGAGATCGAGCGGCTCCAGACCGCGCTCCGCGACAAGCGGCGAAGCAAGACCACGCGCGACAACTACAACAAGTGGATCGCCCAGAACCGGGCGTCGATCCAGTCCGTGCTCGAGAACCTCCCGCTCAAGCCGGCGCTGGCCGACCAGCTCGTGGCCGACATCCGCCAGCTCGTCAAGAGCATGGGCGCGGGCAAGACCCGGCCCGAGCTGCGGCAGCTCGAGGAGAGCGCGGGCCTCGGCCGCAAGGCCCTGCTCGCCTCGCTCGGCGAGATCGAAGAGCACGACCGGGTGGTGCGGCAGGCCAAGAAGGAGCTGATGGAGGCCAACCTGCGCTTGGTCGTCTCGGTGGCCAAGCGCTACCTGGGCAGCGAGCTGTCGCTGCTGGACCTGGTCCAGGAGGGCAACATCGGCCTCATGAAGGCGGTGGACCGCTTCCAGTACCGGCGGGGCTTCAAGTTCTCGACCTACGCCACGTGGTGGATCCGGCAGGCCATCACCCGCGCGATCGCGGACCACTCGCGCACCATCCGGATCCCGGTGCACATGGTCGAGACGCTCAACCGCATCTCGCGGGTGAACCGCTCCCTGGTCAACGAGATGGGACGCGAGCCCACCCCGGAGGAGCTGGCCCAGCACACCGGAGTGCCGGCGCGCAAGGTGCGGCTCATCCTGGAGTCCTCGCGCAAGCCGCTCTCGCTCGAGACCCCGATCGGGGACGACTCGGAGCTGGGCGACTTCCTGGAGGACAAGGGAGCCGAGTCGCCCAACGACAACCTGATCACCCAGGACCTGACCACGCAGGTCGAGCGCGCGCTCAGCACGCTGTCGCCCAAGGAGAAGGAGATCCTGCGTCTGCGCTTCGGCATCGGCGAGGCCGGCGAGCACACCCTCGAGGAGGTGGGCCGCCGCTTCTCGGTGACCCGGGAGCGCATCCGCCAGATCGAGACCAAGGCGCTGCGCAAGCTGCGCCACCCGCTGCGCGGCCGCGCGCTGCGCGCCTTCGTCGAGAACTGACTCGGAGGGGGGCTCACGCCCCCCTTCCGAACCTCCCCCCGACCACGGGATGCGCGGGCGGAGCCCGCGCTCGAAGCGGACTCCGCCCGCGAGTTGCGTCCTAGCGGATCAGCTTGGCGTACTGGTCGAGCAGCGGCAGGATCACCTCGCGTCCCTCGGACGGCAAGCGGAGGATCGAGCGGGTGATGCCGGCGCCCGCGAAGGTCTCGAGCGTGGCCTCGTCCGGCTTGGCCCCGAAGACCGAGACCGAGATCGTCTTCATGTCGCGGCCGGCGCGAGCGGCCCGGGCCTGGAGGTCCCTGAGCCCGGCCAGGATCACGTCGCCCGCGCGGCCCCGCGGGAACCAGCCCTCGCAGAAGTCGACCACCCGCTGGAGCGTGTGACCGCTCTCCCCACCCAGGAGCACCGGCGGATGCGGCTTCTGGGCCGGCTTGGGCCACGCCCAGATCGGATCGAAGTTGACGTGCTGGCCGTGGAACTGGGCCTCGTCCTTGGTCCAGATCTCCTTCATGGCCAGCACCTGCTCGCGCATCCGCTTGAAGCGGCTCTTGAACTCGGTGCCGTGGTTCTCCATCTCCTCCGCGTTCCAGCCCGCCCCGATGCCGAAGAGGAAGCGCCCGCCCGAGAGCAGGTCGAGGCTCGCCACCTCCTTGGCGGTGGTGATGGGGTCGCGCTCGATGATCAGGCAGATGCCGGTGCCGATCTTCAGGCGCTTGGTCGCGGCGGCCGCCGCCATCAGCGAGACGAACGGATCGAAGGTGTGCGAGTACTCCTTGGGGAGCTGGCCGCCGCCCGGGAACGGGGTGCGGCGGCTGGCCGGGATGTGGGTGTGCTCCGGGACGAACAGCGACTCGAAGCCGCGCTCCTCGGCGGCGCGGGCCAGCTCGTCGGCGCGGATCGCGTAGTCGGTGGCGAACATGCAGATTCCGATGTGCATGACTCTCTCCTTTCGGGTCAGACCGGCATCACGCCGTGCTTCTTCCAGGGCCGCTCGATCTTCTTGGTGCGGGCCATCTCGAGGGCGCGGATGATCACCGGGCGCGTCTCGCGGGGGTCGATGACGTCGTCGATGAGCGCGCCGCCCGCCGCGATGTACGGGTTGATGAGACGGCGGAACTCCTCCACCCGCCGCGCCCGCTCCTCGTCCGGGCTGGCCGCGGCGGCGATCTCCTTCCGGAAGATGATGTTGGTACCTCCCTCCGGCCCCATCACCGAGATCTCGGCGGTGGGCCAGGCCACGATGAGGTCCGGCTCGTAGGCGCGCCCGCACATCACGAAGTAGCCCGCCCCGTAGGCCTTGCGCACCACCACCGTGACCTTGGGCACGGTGGCCTCGCTCACCGCGTAGAGCATCTTGGCCCCGTGGCGGATGATGCCCTGCCGCTCGACCTTCGAGCCCACCAGGAAGCCGGGCACATCTTGCAGGAACACCAGCGGAACATTGAAGGCGTCGCACAGCATGATGAAGCGCGCCGCCTTGTCGGCCGCGTCCACGTCGAGCGCGCCGCCCAGCACCATGGGCTGGTTGGCCACGATGCCGACCGGGCGGCCGCCGAGGCGCGCGAGCGCGGTGACGAGGTTGCGCGCCCATCCGGGCTTGATCTCGAAGAAGCGCCCGTGGTCGACTAGGTGCCCGATCACCTTCTTCATGTCGTAGGCGCGGCGGGCGCTGTCCGGCACGAGGCTCACCAGCGCCTCGTCCATCCGATCGGCGGGGTCGTCGCAGGGCCGCATCGGGGCCGGCTCCAGGTTCGACGACGGAAAGAACGAGAGATACTCCTTCACCGCCGCGATGCACGCGCGATCGTCCGCCACCTCGAGATCCGCCACCCCGGAGATCTCGGTGTGCACCTTGGAGCCGCCCAGCTCCTCCGCGGTGATGTCCTCCCCCACCACCGCCTTCACGAGCGGTGGGCCCCCGAGCGCCATGTGGCTCGTGCCCTTGACCATCGGGACGAAGTCGGCCAGGGCCGGGATGTAGGCGGTGCCGGCGGCGCCCGGCCCCATCATGGCCGCCACCATCGGGACCACCCCCGACATGATCGACTCCTCCCGGAACAGGAAGCCCGATCCGGCGAAGGTGGAGCCGATCGCTTCCTGGATGCGGGCGCCCGCCGAGTCGATCAGCCAGATCATCGGCATGCGCTTGCCGAGCGCGATCTCGCGGGCGCGGTTGCACTTCACCTCCGCGGTGCGCCCCATCGAGCCCGCCATCACCGTGAAGTCGTAGGCGATCACCGCGGCGGGCCGGCCGTCCACCTTGCCGAAGCCGGTGACGACCCCGTCGGCGGGAGTCTCCCGCCCCTTCATGGACGGGACGATGTTGGCGTGGGTGGCCAGCACCCCGATCTCCTGGAACGACTCCGCGTCGAAGAGCAGATCCAGGCGCTCGCGGACGGTCAGCTTCCCCTCGGCGTGCTGCTTGGCGATCGCCTCGGCTCCGCCCATCGCCCGGGCGCGCTCCCGCCGCGCCCGGAGATCGTCCGCCAGCTCCTTCATTCCCATCGGGATCAGCCCTTCACGACCGCGACGCGATAGGTGTTGATCCCGGTGTCGGGCGGCGAGCCGCTGATCAGCGTGATCATGGTGGCGGCCTCGCTGCGATGATGGGTCGCGTGATTGACCACGTGCTGCAGCAGCGGCCCGAGAGCCACGCGGAACTCCTGGCCCGAGGTGTTCTTGTAGACGACCGGCCGGGCGAGGTCGGCCTCCCCGAGCCCGTCCACGAACGCCCGCTGCTCGGCTTCGAGCGCGTCCCAGCGAGCGCGGAGGTCGGCGACGGTGGGGAAGTCGGCGTCGCCCAGGAGGCGGCCCGGCGACGATCCCTTCCAGCGCGCGAGCCAGACGTTGTCGGCCCCGTAGATGTGGGCGAACATCCCCTTGAGCGTGGGAAAGCTCCAGTGCGCGCCCATGTCCCGGGTGACCGCGTCGCCCAGGCCCGCCGCCAGGTCGAAGAGCCGCCGGTTCGCCCAGCGATGATAGTCGTAGAGGTCGCGGATCATCGCGACGGCCATGTCGTGTCCTCCTCGAGGGGGCGGATCAGTCGAGCACCGCGACGGTGTCTCCCTCCTGCACCGTCTGGCCCTCGGCCACCTTGATCTCCCGCACCTTGCCCGCGCGTGGGGCCTCCACCGGGATCTCCATCTTCATGGACTCGAGCACGATGACCGGATCCCCGGCCGCCACCGCGTCGCCCGGCTTGGTGGTGAGCTGGAAGACCACGCCGGTGATGTGGGCCTTGACGTCCTCAGACATTGAGCGCTCCTTGTCGTTTCCGCGGAGGGATTTGAAGCGGAGGCATTCTCTCACATCCGGCCGGGACCGGGAGGCCGGCTAGTAGGGCAGGCTCTCCCGCCCCATCAGCTCGCGGGCCACCACCATCTTCATCACCTCGGCGGCGCCGTCGCCGATCTCGAGCCCGATGACGTCGCGCATCCGCTGCGCGAAGGGCAGCTCGTCGGTGTAGCCGTAGTGGCCGTGGAGCAGCAGGCACTGGTGGATGGTGTCGACCGCCAGGCGCGGCCCCCACCACTTGGTCATCGCCGACTCCTTGGTGTGGGGCCGGCCGCGGTCGGCGAGCCAGAGCGCCCGGTAGCAGAGCCAGCGGCAGGCCTCCAGATGCGTGGCCGCCTCCGCGATCGGGAAGGAGACGCCCTGGAACCGGGCGATCGCGTGGCCGAACGCCTTTCGCTCCTTCACGTAGGCGATGGTCTCCTCGACCGACTGCTGGGCCACGCCCAGGCAGGCGAGCGCGATGCCGATGCGGTTGTAGTCGAAGCCCTGCATGACCTGGTAGAACCCGGTGCCTTCCTCGCCGAGGCGGTGCGACGCCGGCACCCGGACGTGGTCGAAGGCGAGCACCGCGCGCGCGATGGCGCGGGTGCCCATGTCCCGCAGCGGACTGCGCGACACGCCGGGCAGGTCGAGGGGCACCAGGAAGGCGCTGACCCCGCGGGCCCGCCTGGCCGGATCGGTGCGCGCGAAGACGATCGCGGCCTGCGCCACCATGCCGAGGCTGATGCCGGATTTCTCGCCGGTGAGCACGTAGTGTTGGCCGTCCCGCTCGGCCCGGCACGCGAGGTTGGCCGCGTCCGAGCCCGCGCCGGGCTCGGTGAGGGCGAGCGCCACCACCGCCTCACCGCGGGCGGTGGGCGGCAGCCAGCGCGCCCGGATCTCCTCCGTCGCGCTCCGCCCCAGGATCTCGCCGGCCAGGCCGGCGAGCTGGATGCCGTAGGTGCAGCTGAAGTCGCCGCGGCCGATCTCCTCCATCGCGAGGCCGAAGGTGACGAAGTCGGACTCCTGGCCGCCGTAGGCCGCGGGCACGCGCAAGCCGAGCAGGCCGAGCTCTCCCATCCGGCGCCACGCGTCGGCGGGAAACTCCCCGCTCCGGTCCCAGCGGGCCGACTGCGGGGCCAGGTCCCGTCGGGCGAACTGGCGGAGGATGCGGACGAGCTCTTCCTGCTCGGGCGAGAATGCCAGGTCCATGACGTCTCCTAGAACACCGGCTTGCGCTTCTCGGCGAAGGCCCGCAGCCCCTCGGCGGCGTCGGCCGAGCGCATGTGCTCGGCCACCAGCCGGCGCTCGAGCTCGAGCCCGTCCGGCAGCGCGGAGTCGAAGGCGCGATTGACCAGCGTCTTCACGGTCCGGTTGGCGGAGGCGCTGCCCGCCGCGAGGGCGACCGCCATCTCCTCGACCGCGGCGGTGAGCGTGCCCGCGGGGACGATCCGGTTGACCAGGCCCCACGCGAGGGCGTCGCTCGCGCCGAGCCAGCCGCCGAGCAGCATCAGCTCCTTCGCGCGTCGGGCCCCGATGAGCCGCGGCAGGCGCTGGCTCCCCCCGCCCCCCGCCACCAGCCCGAAGTTGGCGTGCTGGTCCCCGAGGCGCGCGGCCTCGTCGGCCACGACCAGGTCCGCCACCAGCACGAGCTCGAGCCCGCCGGCGAGCGCGAGCCCGTGCACGCCCGCGACGACCGGGACCGGCAGCGCCTCGATCCGATCGAAGACGCGGTGCCAGAGGCCCATGAACGCGCTCCAGCGCACCGGATCGGGCGAGAGCTCCTTCACCGCGCGCAGGTCCGCGCCGGCGCAGAACGTCCGTCCCGCCGCGGTGAGGGTGACCACCCGTACCCCGCGGTCGCCCTCCACCACGTCGCACGCGCGGTCGAGATCCTCGAGCAGCTCGGGGCTGATCGCGTTCAGCCGGTCGGGGCGGTTCAGCGTGACGCGCGCGATGCCGTCGCCGGTCGCACAGGTGATGGTCCGGAAGTCCATGGGCGTCTCCTGCCTCACATCATCGTGTAGCCGCCGCTCACCGACACCGTCTGCCCGGTGATGAAGGCGGCCGCCTCGGACGCGAGAAAGACCACCGTCGGGGCCACGTCCTCCGGCTTGCCGATGCGCCGCAGCGGATAGGCCTTGGCGATGCGCGCCTGCATCTCGGGAGCGCTGAAGGCCCGGTTGGCGTCGGCGGCCCACATGCTGAGCCCGCCGAAGTCCTCGTCGGTGGCCGGGATGGTCATGCCGGGGCAGACCACGTTGAGGCGGATGCCGTGACGGCCGACCTCGCGCGCCAGGCTCTTGCTGAGCGCGATGACCCCGGCCTTGCAGGCGCCGTAGACCGCCTCGCGAAACTCACCCATGCGCCCGGCGTCCGAGCCCATGCTCACGATGGCGCCCGCCTTGCGCGCGATCATGCCGTCCAGCACCGCGCGCGTGCAGTTGATCATGCCCCACAGGTTGAGCTGGATCTCGCGCTCCCACTCCGCCCGCTCCTTCTCGACGAAGAGCCGGTCGTAGGTCCAGCCCACGTTGTTCACGAGCACGTCCACCCGGCCGGCCCGCCCCTCCACCTCGCGGACCATGGCCTGGACGGACTCCCATCGGGTCACGTCGGTGGGGACGAGGGTCGCGGAGGCCGCCCCGAGGCGCCGGGCCTCGGCGACCACCTTGCCGCCCTGCCCCTCGTCGATCTCGGCGACGGTCAGATGCGTGCCTTCCCGGGCGAAGGCCAGGCTGATGGCGCGGCCGATGTTCGACCCGCCGCCGGTGACGATGACGCTCTTGCCCTCGAGGTTCAGATTCATACGGGCCTCTCCATGCGCTGGGCGACCAGATCGCGGAGCCGGTATTTCTGGATCTTGCCGCTGGGGGTCGTGGGGAACTCGGAGACCAGCTCGAGGCGCTCGGGAAACTTCTGGCGCGCCAGCTGGTGCTGCTCCAGGAACCGGACGATCTCGGTGAGCGTGAGGGTCTGCCCCTCCCGGGGCACGACCACCGCGCACGCCCGCTCTCCCAGGCGGGGGTCGGGCATGGCCACGATGGCCACGCCCGCGATCTTGGGATGAGTGTAGAGCAGGTTCTCGACCTCCACGACCGGGATGTTCTCGCCGCCCCGGATGATGACGTCCTTGGTGCGGCCGGTGATGGCGAGATAGCCGTCGCGGTCGATCGTGGCGCGGTCCCCGGTGCGGAACCAGCCGTCGGCGGTGTGGGCGTCCGCGGTGAACTGCGGGCGCCGGAAGTAGCCGACGAACTGGGCCGCGCCCCGGGCCAGCAGGTCGCCCTCGGCGCCGGCCGGGGCCGGGGCGCCGTCGCCGTCCACCACCAGGAGCTCCATCCCCGGCACCGGGAGCCCGTCGCTGCCGAAGATCTTCTCCTCGGGGTCCCGCAGCCCGTTGCACGTGACGAGACCGTTCTCGGTCATCCCCCAGCCCGCCGAGACGACGCAGCCGAGCCGCTCCCGGGCGTCCCGCACCAGCGCGCGGGGGATGGGTGCCCCCGCCGAGATGAACAGCCGGAGCGAGCGCAGGTCGCGCCCCGCCTCGCGGTAGGTCAGGTCGCGCAGGAACGGGGTCGCGCCCATCGTCGCGGTCACGCCCTCCGCCTCGATCAGCCGCGCCGCCTCGTCCACGTTCCAGACGTCCATCCACACCGTGGTGGCGCCCAGCAGCAGGCTGGCGCAGTAGCCGTAGAGATAGCCGGTCTGGTGACCGACGGTGGACGCCATCAGGATCACGTCCCGGTCCGAGAGCTCGAGCCGCTCGATCGCCCGGTGGATCGTGGAGCACGTGGTGTTCTGGGTATGCATCACGCCCTTGGGCTCGCCGGTGGTACCCGAGGTGAACACCACTTCGTGAACCCGGTTGGCGTCCATCCCGGGAAGCGTGCCGCGATCGCTCCGCGCCTCCCACGACCCCTCGGTCAGCGTCGCGAGCGGCGTGGTGCCGTCGGGCCCCTCGCCGCGGGCCACGAACACGTGCCGGAGCTGGGGCAGCGCGGGGCGAAGCGCGGCGAGCATGCCCGCGTGGTCGAAGCCGCGGAAGCCGGCCGGCACCACCGCCACCTGCGACTCCAGCAGGCCGAGCATGAACCGCAGCTCGCTCGCCCGGTAGGTCGGCGGGATCGGGTTGACGACGGCCCCCACCCGCAGGGCGGCCAGGAAGAGCACCACCGCCTCGCTCCAGTTGGGGAGCTGGCAGGAGAGGACCCCGCCCGGCTCGAGCCCGTGCGCCCGCAGGCCGCCGGCGACCCGGTCCACCGCGCGCGCGAGGGCCTCCCACGACCAGCGGCCGCGGCCGTCGACCAGCGCGGTGCCGGAGGGACGCTCGCGCGCCCAGCGGTCGAGATAGGCCTCGAGGCTCTCGTCGCGCCAGTGACCCGCCGCGATGGTGGCCCGGATGCGCGCCTCGGTGAGAGTGCTCTCCATCCCGCCTCCCGGGCAGCGCCTCAGCTGAAGGCGCCCTGCTCGATCAGCTGCGTGTGGACCGATCCGGCCCGGAAGAGGTCGCTCCGCATCACGCGCTGGTGGAACGGGATGGTGGTCTTGACGCCCTCCACCACGAAGGCGTCGAGGGCCGCGGCCATCCGCGCGATGGCCTCGTCCCGATCCCGGCCGGTCGCGATCAGCTTGGCGAGGAGCGGGTCGTAGTGGACCGACACCTCCACGCCCTCCGCCACCCCGCACTCGAGGCGGACGCCCGGGCCTTGCGGCAGTACGAGGCGCGTCAGGCGCCCCGGCGACGGCATGAACCCCTTGGCCGGATCCTCGGCGTAGATCCGACACTCGATGCTCGAGCCGTGCTGGGAAATCTGCTCCGGCGTCCACGGCAGCGGCTCTCCCCCGGCCACGCGCAGCTGCGCCTGCACGAGGTCGAGCCCGGTCACCTCCTCGGTGACCGGGTGCTCCACCTGCAGCCGGGTGTTCATCTCGAGGAAGTAGAACTCGTCGCCCAGAACGATGAACTCCATCGTCCCCGCGTTGACGTAGCCCACGGTGCGGGCCCCGGTCACCGCCGCCTCGGTCAGGCGTGCCTTCAGGGCCGCGGGCAGGCGAGGCGCCGGGCTCTCCTCGACCAGCTTCTGATGCCGGCGCTGGATCGAGCATTCGCGCTCGTGGAGATGGATCACGCGCCCGGTCGCGTCCCCGAACACCTGGACCTCGACGTGACGCGCGCCCTGGACGTAGCGCTCCAGGAAGAGCCCGCCGGAGCCGAACGCGGCCTGGGCCCGTCGCTGGGCCGAGGCGAACGCGGCGGCCAGCCCCGCCTCGTCCACGACCTTCATCATGCCGATGCCGCCGCCCCCCGCGGCCGCCTTCAGCATGATCGGATAGCCGGCGCGGGCCGCCACCTCGCGCGCCGACTCGACCGACTCCACCGCCCCGTCGCTGCCGGGCACCACCGGCACCCCGGCCGCCGCCATGAGCCGGCGCGCGCCGATCTTGTCCCCCATCTGCTGGATCGCCCGCCAGGACGGCCCCACGAAGACCAGGCCCGCGGCCTCGCAGGCCTGCGCGAAGCGCCAGTTCTCGGAGAGGAACCCATAGCCGGGATGGATCGCCTGGGCGTTCGTCCGCCGGGCCGCGTCGAGGATCCGCTCGATGTCGAGGTAGCTCTGGCGCGCGGGCGCGGGCCCGATGGCGACCGCCTCGTCGGCGTCGGCGACGTGCGGCCAGGCCGCGTCGGCTTCCGAGTACACCGCGATCGAGCGGATGCCGAGCGCGCGGCCGGCGCGGATGATCCGCCGGGCGATCTCCCCCCGATTCGCGACCAGGACGCTCCGCAGCACGGGGCTCAGGCGGGCTGCGCGGCGGAGGCGGTGACGGGCTCGAGCGCGGCGATGCGCCAGCCCGCGTCGGTGGGCACGCAGCGGAGCAGCAGGGTGAGATCCGCCCCGTCGCCGTCGACCCGGACCTTGACCAGGCGCTGCGCCCCCACCCGGGCGAAGGCCACGACGCGATGACGACCGCCCCGTGCGGCGAGCAAGCGACCCTCGAGGTCCGGACCCGGCACGAGCGAGGGGTCGAGCCAGCCGCGCGCCGCTTGCAGATCCCCGGCGACGAGGGCGGCGCCGAAGCCATCGAGCGCGACGATCAGCTCCGCCGCGATCGGCCAGGCCCCGGTCGACTGCTCGAGGCGAATGAACTCGCGCGCGTCGTCGCTCAGCGGCGCCTCCGCGGCCCCGGCGGCCGAGGCGCGGGCGAGCGGCCCCGCCCCGGTCACCCCGCCGGCCGCCTCGAGCAGGGTCCAGAGACGCGCCTCGCACGCGCTTGCGCGCTCGGTGAGCGCGGGCGCGCTCAGGAGGTGGCGCAGGATGGTCTCGCCCGCCGCGAGGTGGCGTCGCTCGTCCTCGATGCAGCGGGCGAGGATCCGGCACGTCGGCGGCTCGTAGACCGCATTGGCGCTCGCCAGGTGCGCCTCGTAGGTGGCCAGCAGCTGCGGCTTGAGCACGCGGTACACCCCCACCACCCGCTCGATCGTCTGCCCGGGCGCCTCCGCGGCCTCGAGCGTGTCGAGGAACGCGACCAGCGACGCGTTGGCCGCCTCCGACACCTGGGCCGCCGCGCGCAGCTCGGGCAGGCGCTTGCCCCAGAGATCGACGTGCTGGGCATTGTCCCAGACGTGCCGACCGAGCAGGAGCTTGACCGACAGCTCGGGGGTGACCGCGATCCACCCGCCCAGCATGCGCATCATCCGCTCGACCGCGTAGCGATAGTGGCGGACCGTCCTCGCGGACTCGTCCACCTCGAGGTACCCCGACAGGGGATGGGTCATGGCGCGGAGGGGCTTAGTAGACGGCGGAGCGCTGCGTCGTCTTGATGAGCCGGGCGATCTCCTCGTCGGTGAACCCGCCCTCGCGACGCGCCTCGGTGGCGATGGAAATGGGCACCGCCTCGTGATCGCCCTCGCGCCGGATCCCGCCCAGGTTGAACCGCTCGTCGATGGTCTCCTGGAACTCCACCGCGCGGCGACGGCGCTCGGGATCGCCCTCGGTGAGCCGGGTGAGCCACTTCGAGCCCATGCGCACGTGGGTGATCTCGTCGGCGAGCACGTAGTCGACCGCGCGCTCCAGGATCGGGTCGCCCATCTTGCGCGCGATGTGCACGAGCTGGTTGAACACGTCGCAGGCCAGGCCCTCGAGCCCGCGGTTGACGCCGGCCACGCGGGCCGCCGCGTCCTCGGCGCAGGCGCAGCGCCACAGGATGGTGGTCTCCGGGAACTCCCCGATGTAGCCGTCCAGGTGCTCGAGCAGGCGGACGTAGATCTCGACGTGGCGCGACTCGTCCCACACCTGCCGCGCCATGTCCATCGTGAACTCCCACGGAGCGTCCGGGAAGTCGTACACCGAGCGGCCCGCGCCCTCCATGGCCTGCAGCTCGCCCACCATGATGCCGTGGACCCGCTCCTTGATGGAGTCGCGCGAGAGCAGGTCCGGGAAGGGCGGCAGCCCCTGGTCGATCTTGAGCTGCGCGACCTCGCGCGCCCGCATCCGCACGAGGCGATCCTCGCGGGCCAGCTTGTCGTAGGCGATGAGCCGTTCCATGAGCCGCTCCCTCCCGAATGAACCGCTGTTCAGCGGAGTCTAGCCGAAGCCCACCACGAAGGCAACGGGAAGGCGGCGATCACTCCGATGGGCGCGGCCGGCGGCGGCGCGGCAGCAGGCTCGCGGGGCGAAGGGAGTCCTCGCCGAATCGGGCGGTCACCCGATCCATGGCGCGCGCGAGCCGCTCGCGGCGCGTCGGGTCCGGGCCGAGCAGCGAGAGCTGACCGGCCGCGGCGGGCCCGAGCCCGGAGGCGGAGAGCCCGATGAGGCGCACCGCCTGGCGGAGCGGGATGCGATCCAGCAGGGCGCGGGCGCGCTGATAGATCGCGAGCCCGTCCTGGGTCGGGTCGTCGGTGTGGCGGCGGGTGAGCGTGGAGAAGTCCGCGAAGCGGAGCTTGAGCGTGACGCAGCGGGCCGCGTACCCTCCCTCCCGCAGCTCGCGCGCCACCCGCTCCGCCTGCTCGCGCAGCGTGGCGGCGAGGCGCTCCACGTCGCGATGATCGCGCCCGAAGGTCTCCTCGGCGCCCATGGACTTCGGCGGCGCGAACGGCTCCACCGCGCGGTCGTCGAGGCCGCGCGAGAGATCGTGGAGGCCGCGCCCGCTCGATCCGAAGCGCGCCTCCAGGTAGGCCACCGGCACCGCCGCGAGCTGCCCGATGGTGGTGACCCCCATCGCCTCGAGACCGGCCGCGGTGACCCGGCCGACGCCCCAGAGCCGCGAGACCGGCAGGGGTGCGAGGAAATCGGCCTCCGTGTCCGGTCGCACCACCACGAGCCCGTCGGGCTTCCGGAGGTCGGAGGCGACCTTCGCCACGAACTTGTTGGCGGCCACCCCGACCGACGCGGTCAGGGCGAGGCTCGAGGCGATGCGCGCCTTGATCGTCGCCGCCACGGTGGGCCCGTCTCCGGAGAGCCGCTCGGTGCCGGTGACGTCGAGGAAGGCCTCGTCGATGGACACCGGCTCGAGCAGCGGCGTGAAGTCGGCCAGGATGGCCATGACCTGCCGCGACACCGCGGCATACTTGTCCATGTCCACCGGGACGAACGCGCCCTCGGGACAGAGCCGCGCGGCCCGTCCGATCGGCATCGCGGAGTGGACGCCGAAGCGCCTCGCCTCGTACGACGCGGCCGAGACGACTCCCCGTCCCCGCGGATCCGCCCCCACGATGACCGGCCGCCCGCGCAGCTCCGGCCGATCCCGCTGCTCCACCGACGCGTAGAACGCGTCCATGTCCACGTGCAGGATCGTGCGTGCCACTACGGTCTACTTCTTCAGGCTCTTCATCTGCGGGGGCCCCGAAATGGCCCCCGCACTCCCCCAGATTGCGGGCAACCGTTCAGAACTCAGCGCACGACGCTGCGGCCGCGCCACTTGTCGATCGACTTCTTCGAGAAGAGCCACTTCCCCTCGTGCTGCAGCGCGGGGATCCGGCGCTCCGCCGCCATCGCGGCCACCGTCTTCTCGTCCATGGCCAGGTAGCGGGCCGCTTCCTTCACGTCCATCGTGTCCTTTGGCAGCACCGGCGATCGCCTCCCGTGGTGGATCAGTGCGCGCGGGCGCCCGCCGTCGCCTCGGACGCCTTCTTCAGCCGCTCGATCTCCGCCTCGAGCCCGTGGATGCGATCGAGCATCTGCTCCAGGGCCCGCGCGAGCGGATCCGGGAGGTCCGCCTGGTTGAGATCGATGCCCCCGGTCACCCGCTCGCCGTTGCGGAATGTTATGCGACCGGGCACCCCGACCACAACACAGTTCTCCGGCACCTCGCGCACCACCACCGATCCGGCCCCGATCCGGCTCCCGGCCCCGATGGTGAACGCCCCGATGATCTTGGCCCCCGCGCCGATCACCACGTCGTCGCCGATCGTAGGATGGCGCTTCTCGCGCTTGACGCTCGTGCCGCCGAGCGTGACTCCCTGCAGGATGCTCACGTTCTTCCCGACCTCGGCGGTCTCGCCGATGACCACGCCCATGCCGTGATCGATGAAGAGCCCCGGCCCCAGCACCGCGGCGGGGTGGATCTCGATGCCGGTCAGGAAGCGCCCCACGTGGGAGACGAAGCGGCCGGTCAGCCGCCACCCGCTCCGCCAGAGCGCGTGCGCGAAGCGATGCCACCAGATCGCGTGCACGCCTGGATAGCACAGCACGACCTCGAGCGCCGACCGGGCCGCCGGATCGCGCTCCATCACCGTCCTCACGTCCTGA
Organism: Methylomirabilia bacterium; assembly: GCA_041497895.1. Taxonomy (GTDB): domain Bacteria; phylum Methylomirabilota; class Methylomirabilia; order Rokubacteriales; family CSP1-6; genus CAMLFJ01. The sequence continues at coordinate 21,873 of JBGQHJ010000013.1, read as the reverse complement.
CGCATCCGATCAAGCATCGCGCTCGCTCCTTGTCCGGGCCCGGTCCAGCGCGTCACGCGCGGCCGCCCGCAGCCCCAGCACCGCGACCAGCGCGGCGTGCCGCCGCGCCTCCGGCAATCCCCCGACCGCCGCCTCGACCCGCGCGGCCGGCAGCTCGAGGAGCTCCTCGAGCCCCGAGCCCGTCGCGACCTCGGTGGCCGCGCTGGCCGCCGCGATCGTCGGCCCGCAGCCGTAGGCCTGGAACCGCGCCTCCACCACCCGACCCTCCCGCACGCGCAGGTGGAAGCGTACCAGGTCCATGCACTCCTTGTGCTCCCCTTCCCCCACCCCGTCCGGATCCCGCATCCGGCCCGCGTTCCGCGGATTCCGGAAGTGATCGATCAGGGCCGGGCTGTACTGCACCGCCGCGGCCTGGGCCGGCGCCTCAGGCCCGCGCCGGCATGGCGCTCCGCAGCTTCGCCACCAGCGGCTCCGTGCAGTCGACCACGTAGTCGATGTCCTCGGCGGTGGTGCTCCGCCCGAGCGAGTGCCTCACCGACCCCATCGCCCAGTCGAGCGGGACGCCCATCGCCACCAGCACGTAGGACGGCTCCACGTTGCCGGAGGTACACGCCGAGCCGGCCGACACGCCGATGCCCTTCAGATCCAGGCCGAGCACGATGGATTCCGACTCCACGTGCCGGAAGCACACGTTGCACGTTCCCGGGACCCGCTCGGTGGGATGGCCGTTGAGCCGCACCTCGGGCACCCGACTCTTCAGGCCCTCCCAGAGTCGGTCGCGGAGCCCGGTCACCCGCCGGCCCTCCTCGACCATGTCGCGCCCACGAATCTCGACCGCCTTCCCGAAGCCCACGATCCCGGCCACGTTCTCGGTGCCCGCCCGGCGCCGCCGCTCGTGCTCGCCGCCGTGCTGGAGGGAGACCATCTTGGTGCCCTTCCGGATATACAGGCCGGCCACGCCCTTGGGCCCGTAGATCTTGTGGCTCGAGAACGACAGCATGTCGACGTTGAAGGCGTCCAGGTCGATCGGCACCTTGCCGAAGGTCTGCACCGCATCCATGTGGAACGGGATGCCGTGCTCGCGGGCGATCGCCCCGAGCTGCCGGGCCGGCTGCACGGTGCCGATCTCGGAGTTGGCGTGCATGATCGAGATCAGGATGGTGTCGGGCCGGATCGCCCGCCGGAGCGCGTCCGGATCGACCATGCCGTAGCCGTCCACCTCGAGATAGGTCGCGGCGAAGCCCTGGGGCTCCAGGGTCTGCACCGCGCGCAGGACCGCGTGGTGCTCGATCTTGGTGGTGATGATGTGGCCCCGACCGCGGGCCATCGCCACTCCCTTGACCGCCATGTTGTCGGACTCGGTGCCGCCGGAGGTGAAGACGACCTCTTCCTTGCCGACGCGCAGGAAGTGGGCGACCTGGTCGCGGGCGGTCTCCAGGCCCTCGCGCGCCTCGCGGCCGAAGCCGTGCACGCTCGAGGGATTGCCGAACCGCTCGCTGAAGTACGGCAGCATCGCCTCGACGACCTCCGGATGCACCGGAGTCGAGGCATTGTGATCGAGATAGATCTGTCGGCTCATTGACGCTCCCCTTTCACTTTGTTACGCTGCGCCCGCATGGCCCTCGCCAGACGGAAGCTCGGCCTGATGGTGTCCACCGCGCCCGACCACCCGAACCTCGAGACCGCGCTCGGTCTCTCGAAGGCGGCGCTCGACGGCGGCGGAGACGTGTACCTCTACCTGATCGACGACGCGGTCGCCGCGGTGGAGGACGAGCGCCTGCAGGCTCTCGCCGACCGCGGGCTCAAGCTCTTCGTGTGCGCCTACGGCTGCCAGAAGCGGCGCCGTCCCCTGTCGGAGCGGGCCACCAACTGCGGCCTCGTGGTCCTCACCGACGTGATCAACGGCACCGACCGCTTCGTCGCCCTGAACTAGTCGCGCGGCATTGAGCCAGCACGAGCCCACCCTCGTCGTCATCTCGGAGGACCCGCGCGTCTCGCACCGGGCCAACGAGGCGATGCGCATCGCGCTCGGCATCGTGGCCGGCGACAACGAGGTCCGGATCGTGCTCACCGGGCCCGCGGTGCACCTGCTCGACGAGGACACCGACGACCTGGTCGACGGCGACGATATCGCCAAGTTCCGCGCCTCGCTCAAGAAGCTGGGTGTGCCGTTCCACGTCGAGGGCGCGCCACCCACCGCGCCCGGGTGGAACACGGATGGCCACCCGGTGATCCCGGTGAGCCCGGCCCAGATCGCGGCGCTGGTGCCCAGAGCCACTCGCTTCCTGATCTTCTGATGGCCGCGTTCCTCCACATCCTCAAGGCGGACTCGGCCGCGCCGCTCGCCGCCTCCGTCATCGAGTCCAACCTGGCCGAGCCGGACGCCCGCGTGACGGTGGTGCTGCTCGACGGCGCGTCCGCCCCGCCCCTGCCCGCGGGCGCGACCGTGCGCCGTCTCGCCGACGGCGAGCTCGACTACCCCGGCCTGCTCGATCTGATCTTCGCTCACGACCACGTCGTCACCTGGTAGATCCCCTCACCCTCGTAGCCCCTCACCCTGCCCTCTCCCCCGAGGGGAGAGGGCGAAATTAGCGGTCCCGGTACTCCTCGAGCCACTTCATCTGAATGGCCTCGAGGATCCCCTCGTTGGAGTTCTTGGCGTCGCCGCGGAACCCGGGCAGCGCCACCACCCACTTGTGCAGGTCGGTGAACCGCACCGTGAGCGGGTCCACGTCCGGGTGCGCGTCCATCAGGGCCAGCGCGATGTCTTCCGCGTCTGTCCAGATCATGTGGGCCCGGTCACTTGGGGATCTCCACCACCACGTCGCCCCGGACCACCGCCTGGCAGCCGAGCCGCGAGTGCAGGGTGAGGCCCTCCGCGGTGTCGAGGCGGTCCTCCTCGTCCTGCTCCATCGGCGACAGGTTGTCCTCGCCCTCGCGGACGACCACGTGACAGGTCGTGCAGGCGCAGCTACCGCCGCAGTTGTGCTCGAGGTGGATGTTGTTGGCCAGCGCGATGTCCAGCACCGAGCCCGGCCGGCCGTGGTCGGCCAGCGGGTACTTGGCGTCGTCGACCTCGACGGTCCGGTTGAGCGGCAGGAACGTCACCTTGTGCACCGCCATCTAATTGCTCCCCAGGAGCTGGTCGGCCCGCTTGGAGGTGACCGCGTCCCTGATGGCCGCCTCCATCATGCGATCCGCGAGCGGCGCGGTGGCCTGGTTGAGCGCGATCGTGCACTCGCGGATCTCGTTGCGGTCCGTGCCGGCCCGCGTGGTCCGGAGCGCGGCGAGCGCCGCGTCGATCCCGGCCCGCTCCTCCGCGGTCGCGATGCCGCCCGCCTGCCGGAGGGCGCGCTCCACGTGGTTGACCACGGTGTCGGCCTCGGTCTGGGTCTCGATCAGCAGGCGCGCGTTGACGTCGTCCTCCGCATAGGTGTAGGAGTCCTCCACCATCTGCTCCACCTGGGTCTCGGAGAGCCCGTAGGTAGGCTTGACCTCGATGCTGGCCGCCTTGCCGGTCCGCAGCTCGCGGGCCTGCACTTGCAGAATCCCGTTGGCGTCGATCAGGAACGTGACCTCGATCTTCGGCATGCCGGCCGGCATCGGCTCCACCCCGGCCAGGTCGAACCGCGCGAGCGATCGGTTGTCCTTGGCCAGCTCCCGCTCGCCCTGCAGCACGTGCAGGTCGACCGCGGTCTGCCCGTCGACCGAGGTGGTGAAGTACTCCTTGGCCAGGGTCGGGATCGTGGTGTTACGCGGGATCAGCACGCTCACGATGCCGCCCAGGGTCTCGATGCCGAGCGAGAGCGGGGTCACGTCGAGGAGCAGCATGTCGGTGATGCCGCCGGCCAGGATCTGCGCCTGTACCGCCGCCCCCAGCGCCACCACCTCGTCCGGGTTCAGGCGGCTGTGCGGGGCCCGGCCGAAGAGGTCCGCGACGCGCCGCTGGACCAGCGGCATCCGGGTGGAGCCGCCCACCAGCACCACCTCGTCGACCTCGTCGGGCCGCAGCGCGGCGTCGGCGAGGGCCTGCCGGCACGGCCCCAGGGTCGCGGCCACGAGGGGATCGACCATCGCCTCCAGGTCGGCGCGCGTGACCTCGCGGTGGTAGGTGAAGGGCTCGAAGGGGATCGTGAGCACGGTGCGCTCGTCGAACGAGAGCCGGCACTTGGCGGCCTCCGCCCCGAGCCGCAGCTCCTGCATCGCCTCCGGGTCACCCGACAGATCGACCCCGTGGCGTGCCCGGATGTCCGCGAGCAGCCAGTCCACGATCGCCCGGTCGAAGTCGTCGCCGCCCAGGTGGGTGTTGCCGTTGGTGGCGAGCACCTCGAAGACCCCGTCCTTCACGCGCAGGATCGAGATGTCGAAGGTACCGCCGCCCAGGTCGTAGACCGCGATGACCCCCTGGGCCATCTTCTGCAGCCCGTACGCGAGCGAGGCCGCGGTGGGCTCGTTGACGATGCGCAGCACCTCGAGACCGGCGATGCGCCCGGCGTCCTTGGTGGCCTGGCGCTGGGCGTCGTTGAAGTAGGCGGGGACCGTGATCACCGCCTGCTCGATCGGCTCGCCGAAGTGGGCCTCGGCGCGCTGCTTGAGCGCGCGCAGCACGTGGGCCGACACCTCGGGCGGCGTCACCTCCCGGTCGCCGATGCGGATGGTCACGACCTCCGCCTGCGGGGTCACCGCGAAGGGCAGGCGCGCGAGCTCGTCCTTCACGTCCTCGTAGCCGCGGCCCATCAGCCGCTTCACCGAGTAGACGGTGCGGGAGGCGTTGCGGGCGAGCTGGCGCCGGGCCGCCTCGCCCACCACCACCCCGTTCGGGGTCCAGGCCACGATCGACGGCAGCAGGGCGCGGCCCTCCGCGTCCGGGATCACCCGCGGGATGCCACCCTCCACGTAGGCGACGAGGCTGTTGGTCGTTCCCAGGTCAATGCCGACGATGCGAGACATGGCTCTCTTCACGCTCTCCCAGCGCGTCACTCAGGTCGTCGATCACGGTACGCAGGTAGGCCCGGGTGGCGAGCCGCTGCTTGAACCACTCGAGCAGCGCCTTGCGGTCGCCGCCCTCCTCCACCAGGCGGTCCCACTCCGCGCCCCGGCCCACGATGGCCTCCGCCTCGGCCGCGTAGCGCGCCTCGAGCCGCGCCCGCTCCTCGCGGAGCCGCCCGGTAGCCTCGCCGCCCATGCCTTCCGCCTTGGCCGCCTCGAGCGCCTCCTGCACCTCCAGCATCTCCAGCAGCAGCTCGCGCGGGGCCTTGGGCTTTTCGGTCGCGCCCTCGCGGACCTCGCGGCCCTCCTCCAGCGCGATCAGGTACTCCACCCGCGACAGCGGATCGCGCAGCGCCCGGTACGCGCGGTTGATGACGGCGGACTGGGCCAGCGCCTCCGCCTGGCGCTCCGCGGCCGCTCCCTGGTGGAAGTCGGGGTGATGCTCCCGCGACAGCTCGTAGAAGCGCCGCTGCAGCGCGGAGGCGTCCACCACCAGCTTCCGGGGCAGCCCGAACACCGTGAAGTAGTCCGTCACCGTCATCCCTTGATCGAGGCTCTAAAAGAAGAACGGGCCCGCCGGGGCCCGTTGTCTCCGTCTCGCGAGACGGGCCCTAGGCCGAGAACGATGTGCCGCAGCCACAGCTCGATTTCGCCTGGGGATTGACGAAGGTGAAGCCGCCCGTCAGTCCCTGGGTGACGTAGTCGAGGGTGGTGCCGTTGAGGTAGAGGTAGCTCTTGGCGTCGCACACCACCTGCACCCCTTCGATGTCGAACCTCTTGTCGCGGGGGCCCGTCTCGTTGTCGAACTCCAGCGAGTACGAGAGGCCGGAGCAGCCGCCTCCCTTGACCCCCACCCGGAGGTACACGTTCTCCAGATTCTGGGTCTTCATCAGCTCCTTCACCTGCTTCACCGCCGTCTCGGTCAGCGCCAGTGCCATTGAGCGTAGGTCTCCTTTACACCCCTTACGACGCGTCCCGGCCCGCCGGGGCTTCGCTCTTGGTCCACTTCTCCTTGTAGTCCTGCAGCGCGGCCTTGATCGCGTCCTCGGCCAGCACCGAGCAGTGGATCTTCACGGGCGGGAGCTTGAGCTCGGTCACGATGTCGGTGTTCTTGATCTTGGCCGCCTCGTCCACGGTGCGGCCCTTGAGCCACTCGGTGGCCAGGCTCGACGAGGCGATGGCGCTGCCGCAGCCGAACGTCTTGAACCTGGCATCCTCGATCACGCCGGTCTCGACGTTCACCTTGATCTGCAGCTTCATGACGTCGCCGCACTCCGGCGCGCCCACCAGGCCCGTCCCCACCCCCGGGGTGTCCTTGGTGAAGGACCCCACGTTGCGCGGGTTGTTGTAGTGGTCGACCACCTTATCGCTGTAGGCCATGTCGGTAGAGCCTCCCTGATCCGATGATGAACGCCTTGGGGGCGCCGTTACTCCGCCTTCCAGTGAATCGACTTCAAGTCCACGCCTTCCTTGGCCAGCTCGTAGAGCGGCGACATCTCGCGCAGCCGATGGATGACCTCGACCGTCTTCTGGGCGACGAAGTCCACCTCTTCCTCGGTGGAGAACCGATGCAGCCCGAACCGGATCGAGGAGTGGGCCAGCTCCGAGTCCACCCCCAGCGCCGAGATCACGTACGACGGCTCGAGCGTCGCCGAGGTGCAGGCCGAGCCCGAGGCGAGCGCCGCCTCCCGGTTGAGCCCCATCAGCACCGACTCCCCCTCGACGTAGGCGAAGGAGATGTTGAGGTTGTGGGGCAGCCGCAGGGTGGGATGGCCGTTGACGTAGGCCTCGTCCACCTTCGAGACGATCTGCTCCTGCAGCCGATCCCGCAGCGCGGCGAGCCGCTTGGACTCCTCGCCCATGACTTCTCGGCAGATCTCCGCGGCTTTCCCGAAGCCGACCACCAGCGGCACCGGCACCGTGCCCGAGCGCATGCCCCGCTCGTGGCCGCCGCCGTCCACCATGGGGGCCAGCCGCACCCGCGGGTTCTTGCGCCGCACGTAGAGGGCGCCGACTCCCTTCGGGCCGTAGAGCATATGGGCGGTCGCGGAGAGGAGGTCGATGCCCATCGCCTCGACGTCCACCGGGATCTTGCCCACCGCCTGGGTGGCGTCGGTGTGGAAGATGATCCCCTTCTCCTTGGCCAGCTTGCCCAGCTCCGCCACCGGCTGGATCGTCCCGATCTCGTTGTTGGCGAACATGATCGAGATCAGGATGGTCTTGTCGGTCAGCGCGGCCCGGACCGCCTCCACGTCCACCAGGCCCTCGCGGCCGACCGGCAGATACGTCACCTCGAAGCCCTGCCGCTCGAGTCGCTTGCAGACGTCGAGCGTCGCCCGCTGCTCGATGGTGGTGGTGACGATGTGGTTGCCCTTCTCCCGGTACATCTCGGCCACGCCCTTCAGCGCGAGGTTGATGGCCTCGGTGCCCCCGGAGGTGAAGATCACTTCCTTGGGGTCCCGCGCGCCGATCAGCTTGGCGATCTGCTCGCGCGCCTTGTCCACGCCGCCTTCCGCCTCCCAGCCGAAGGGATGGTTGCGGCTCGCGGGATGCCCGAACTTCTCGGTGAAGTACGGGATCATCTCCTCGAGCACCCGGGGATCGACCGGGGTCGTGGACTGGCTGTCCATGAAGATCGGAAGCTTCAACGCCATTGCCGTCTCTCTCCTAGTGAATGCCCGCGAGCGGCATCACCGTGATGGTAGGCTCCGCCGCCAGCTCCGCGAGCGTCATGCTATCGAGTACGTGGGTGATGCTGGCCTGGATCTTCTGCACCGGGCCCCGCAGGTTGCAGCGCGCGAACTGCGGACAATCGTCGTGCTCTGCCATGCAGCTCACCACGCTCAGCGGCCCCTCGAGGACCCGTACGACCTGGCCGACCGTGATCTCGGACGGCAGCCGCGTCAGCACGTAGCCGCCCTTGGGCCCGTTGTGGCTCGTGATCAGCTTCTTCTTCGCCAGCCGCTGGAGGATCTTGGCGAGCCGCTCCGGGGGGATACGGAACTCCTCGGCGATCCGCTTGGCGCTCACCGCCCCATCGTCGCCGTGGGAGGCGATGAAGTGGATCGCCATCAGCCCGTAATCCGCCCGCTTGGTGAATCTCAGCACGTCAGTCCCCTATATCCGACCCACAGGATCTCCGACTCGTACGGTCGGAGTCTCCCACTCCAGGGGGGTCTTGTCAAGTCGGGCCTGGCTTTCGGCTGCGGGGGCGTGGCCTTAGCTCAGAGCCAGGCGTCCCGGAGCAGCTTGCTGGCCTCCTCCGGCGGGGTCTCGTTCACATGGATACCTCCGACCCCGTTGACCCGGTCGGGCGTGGTGCAGACCTCTATATGCCAGTGGTAGTCGTCGGCGATGGTGGCCCATTCCCCGGGCAGGATCTTTGCGCTCAGGTTGGGCGCGGTGTACAGCGTCATCTCGAACGCCGGGTCGCCCACCTTGGCGGCCATGGTGCGGAAGAGGCCTCCCAGGATCCCGGCCAGGTCCGCCACCACTTCCCCGGACAGCGAGCCCTCGTAGAGGCAGCTGTGCTGGCGGGGCAGGATCCACGTCTCGAACGGGGAGCGGGCCGCGTACGGCGACAGCGCCAGGAAGTGATCGGTCAGGCGCACCACCCGGTCCCCGCCCGCGATCTCCTGCCGGATCATGTCGCAGTACACGCAGCGCCGCTTGTACTCGTAGTGCTCGCGGCATTCGCGGAGCTTGCGCCGGACCTCGTCGAAGATGATCGGGATCGCGGTGAGCCGCGAGTACGGGTGCGTGATGCGCGAGCCGGGAGCGCGGTGACGCCGCGTGACCAGGATGTCCCGGATATTCTGGTCGCGCTTGAGGTCGCGGATCCGCTCGCCGTACATCCACAGCACCTGCTCCCACTGTCCCTCGCCGAGCGTCGCGGCGGTGTCGTCGTGGTTGGGGCTCTCGACGATCAGCTCGGTGGCGCCACGCGGCGAGATGCGATCGTAGAGGCCCACGCCCTCGCGCACCAGCTCGCGCTCGATGCGGAAGTACGGGTCGGCCTCGGGAATCACCCGCACCGACCAGCCGGGCCCGTCGGGCCGCGAGCCTTCCTTGCGATAGGCGAAGATCTCGTGGGGCGTGAGCGATTCGTTGCCCGGACAGAACGGACACGCCGACGACGCGGGCGGCTTGCCACCGGGGCGGACGAGAACCCAGCGGCCTCGAGTCGGGTCCTTGCGCAGATCGCTCATGACCCGGCCACCATAGGAAATGCCCCCCGCTAAGTCAAGGAGAGGCGCGCTAGGCTTCCAGCCGGCTAGACTGCCCGCGTGGGAAGAGCGGGGCTCCCCGCTCACAGCCGAGCCGCGGCAATTCACAACCAGCGGCGCGGTCTGTTAGATTTCCCGATGGCACGACCACGGGAGAAATGACATGGAACTGTTCATCTTCGCGCGATTCCACGCGCGTCCTGGCAATGAGGGCGCGATGGTCGAGACGTTGCTCGCCGTCCTCGCTCCGTCGCGTGAGGAACCGGGCTGCCTGAGCATTCACGCGTTTCAGTCGACCCGCGATCCCCGGCTCTTCTACATACATTCGCGATGGAAGGATGCAGCGGCGTTCGAGCGTCACGCCGGCTTGCCGCATACGCTGCGGTTCGTGGAGCGCGTGGAGCTGCTGATCGACCACCCTCTCGACGTCACCCGAGCACGTCGTATCGGCTAGGAGCAAACGCTCCAAGCCGAGGGATCCGCCAGTGCCACGACGGATGCCGGATCCGTCTCCCATTGCCGCGATCGGCCTCTCATTGTGGCCCAGAAGGCCCGCACGGCGTCACCGCCGCCATCGCTCAACGGTCGGCGTGAGCGACTGCACGATCCGGAAGTGGCCGGGACGTGGCCCAGCAGACGCTGGCCATCGGGGCGGCGGACTACATCCCGAAGCCGGTCGACTTCGGTTACCTGGACTCGGTGCTGGAGATCCACTCGCTCATCGGCCCGGGCGAGCCGTGAGCCGGGCGGCGGCCCGCGGGCTTACGGGAGCGAGACGCTGGTGCCGTCGCCGGTCGTGCTGATGGTGAACGTGCCGGCGGTGACGTTGGGCGTGTAGGCGTAGGTCGACCAGCCGCCTGGAGCGCTCGGGACCGCGCCCATGAAGGGACCACCCGGCTGGCCGAGCGAGTTGGTCGCCACCGTGGTCAGCTGGGTCAGCGTGGCGGGGATGCGCCCCATGTGAGCGCCGTAGACGCTGATCGCGGAGGCGAGCGTGCGCGCGTCGGCCTGCGCCTTCGCGAGCCGGCCGCGAGCCTGCACGTTCGCGTAGAGCGGAATCGCGATCGTGGCGAGCACGCCGATCACCGCGACCACCACCATCAGCTCGACGAGCGTGAAGCCTCGCTCGCCACTCCTCCGCCCCCAGCGGGTCATGACCGTCCCTCTCATGCAGCGACGCATGCCGCTAGATGGAGCAAGACAGGGGCCAGTGGATGGAGAGGGGTCTATCTTATTGATTTCGTGGGGTTCGAAGGTCCGAAGCTGACGAAGAGCAAGCCGCCGAAGTGACTGAAACCGGCGGTGCGGTGAGCGAAAGCGGGAGCCGCTCGGGAGCGAGCTCTCTACCGCCTCCAGCTCCAGAAGAGCTTCCAGGCGAGGCGCACCACCGCGTCGCCGGCGTCCATCCACCTGGGCTTGCGCATATCCCTAGCGTCGCATGGCGAGAATTTCCGCGCCGTGGTAGCAACACGCGTCCGACCCGCTCGAATCGTATCCGGAGCGCGGAGCGTCAAAATGAGCGAAGATAGCCGCGCGCATCTCATTCGAGAAAGAGGAGGAGCCGATCGTGGCCGATGAGCGTCCGCGGGTCCGTGTCTTCAGCAGTCCCACCTGAGGGCCCTGCAAGGCGGCGAAAGAGTTTCTTTCGTCTCAGGGGGTGGCGTTCGAGGACGTCAACGTGCTGGCCGACGCCGACGCGCGCGACGAGCTCGTGAAGCTCACGGGGCAGATGTCCATTCCGGTGATCCTCGTGGGCGATCAGGTGGTGCGTGGCTTCAACAAGGCCGCGCTGAAAGGCCTGCTCGGCCTCTAGTTGCCCTGCTGCTGCTTGAGCTTCTTCAAGTGCAGCCGCGCGACGTCGACCCAGTCCTTCTCCGAGGGCTGGCTGCCGGCCAGACCGATGTAGCGCTCCCACAGGCTCATGGCCTCCTTCGGGTCGACCTTCTCGTACACCAGGGCCAGGTTGTAGAGCGCGCCGCTGTTTTTGGGGTCGGCGTCCACCACCTTGCCGTACTCGTCGATCGCTTCCTTGTAGAGGCCCTTGTCCTCGTACACCTCGGCCAGGCCCATGCGCGCGTCGAGGTAGCCCGGATCGAGATCGATCGCCTTCTTGTAGGCGGTCACCGACTCGTAGTACAGGCCCTTCTCCGAGTAGTAGATCTTGCCCAGGCTCACGTGGACCTTCGCGTTCATCGGGTTGTAATCGAGGCCCTTCTGGTACGCGGCCACCGCCGGATCCACCTCGCCCTTGGCGGCGAGGGCGTCGCCCAGGCCGACGTGGGCCTCCGCGTAGAACGGCCGGAGCTCGATGGCCTTGCCGTACGCCTTGATCGCCTCCTCGAAGAGCCGGCGGGGGGCGGTCAGGTACAGGTCCCCGAGCGCCTTGTAGGGCTCGGCGTAGGTCGGATCGAGCTGGGCCGAGGCGCGGAACTGGGCCGCCGCCTTCCAGCGATTGCCGAGATTCTGGTGCACCACGCCCAGGGCGTACTGGGCCGCGACGAACTGGGGATCGGCCTCGATCGCCCGGCTGAGGAACTCGACGGCCGCTTCGCTCGCGTCCTGGGTCCCGCGGTAGCTGGCCTGGCGCCCGCGCACGTAGAGCTCGAACGCGCGAACGAGGGTGGTCGGCGCGGCCCACTTCTGGGCCCGCGCCAGCTCCACGTCGCTGGCGGGTGCCTTCACCGCCTTCAGATAGGCCGCGGGCAGCGGACGCAGCCGGTCGAGAAGCTGGCCGTCCGCCACCGCGAAGGTGTCGAGGGCGCCCCGGTCGACCTTGTCCCCGTGCAGCTCGAGGAAGCGCGGCTGGACGATGAGGTCGGTCCCGGTCCGCTTCACCTCCCCGAACAGTGCGAGATCGGCACCGAGCCGCTTGGCCGCGCTCGTGGCCGCCGCCTCGTCCCAGGCCTCGGGCTGCGGGAGCGCGCGGATCCGCTCGCGCTCGATCTGGACGAGCCCGGGCACGTGCACCAGCGAGAGCATCAGCGACTGGGCGACGCCCTCGCCGATCCACTGCTCGTCGCGGGCGAGATCCACGGTGGCGAACGGCAGGATCAGGACGTTGCGCGGCTTGGACGCCGCCTCCGCGACGGTCGCGCCGAACAGCGCGAGCAGCAGCGCGGGGACGACGGCCCACCTAGCTAGGGTCAGTGCTCTCATGCCCTGGTCCTCCTCTTGCTCGGCCCCCGCGCACGCGCGCCCACAGCCGGCCGAGCCCCACGGGCCCGATCCGGCGCAGCGCGATCTCCGGGATCAACAGCACCGCCACCATGCCTACCAGCCACGGCCAGATGTCCACGCTCAGGCGCGACCGGTGCCGGTTCTGCAGGAACGCGTCCTTCGGATCGCCCAGCATCCCGCCCCCGGTGAGCTCGGTGAGCTCGCGGAGGAAGGATTCGTCCACCCCCAGGTCGCGGAACTCCTGACCGTACGGCACCACCAGGCCCGCGAGCTGTGAGCCCACCATCTGGTCCGCGCGCCGCTGCGCCATGCCGACCAGGTACACCCCTTCCTGTCCCGCCGGGAAGCGGCCCCGGTACCGGCCCGGGCCGATCTGCTCGAGATCGACCACGGTCCGCGTCTTGTCCGGCGCGACGACCCCGACCTGGGAGTCGAGGAAGTTGATGAACTCTCCTTTGGGATCGATGGCGTCCACCGTCACCTCGCCGACGTTGTCGGTCCGGGAGACCGTGGCCACCGTATCGCTGCGGGTGCCGGTGCGCAACGTCAACCGCGTCACCTGTGACCAGAACTTGTTGAAGCCGCCCCAGCGCACCCAGAGCACGCCCCACTTGGCCTTGGCGTCGGAGGTGAACGCTACCGAGCGGCCGAGCCCGTAGCGCCACGTGGCGAGCAGCGGGTCCTCCTGGTGGGTCATCAGCACCAGGTCCGCGTTGGCCTTCATGCTGGTGGCCACGTAGCCGCCGAGCGGTGGCGCCTCCTTCCAGTCGATCTCCTGGATGGCCTCGTGGGCCGGGCTCGCCACCACCGGCTTGAACGGCTGCTCGACCAGCGAGGCCTTGGAGGCGAGCTGCGTCTCGAGCGTGAAGATGCGCGGGATCGTCGAGTCGTCCTCGGTGTAGTAGAAGCGCCCTCGGCCCCACTTGGCCACGTCGACCATCAGGGGCACGTCGGCGTCCTTGCCGATGGCCACCGTGGACACCGTGATCTTGTCCTTGGCCATCCGGCGCAGGAGTCCCGAGAAGTCGCCGCGGGTCATCTGGCCATCCGAGAGGAAGATGACGTGCTTGAGCAGCGCGGGCCGGTCGAAGAGGACCTGGTACGACTCCTTCAGGGCCGGGTAGCCGTCGGTGCCGCCGCCCGCCTTGATGGTGGCGATCGCGTGGTGGATGGACTGCTTGTCGCGGGCCGGCTTGAGCGGCGAGTCCCAGATGAACTCGGTGTCCCAGCTCATCACCCCGACCTCGTTGCGCTCGTCGAGGAGATCGACCACCAGGTGAGCCGCCTCCTTGGCGATGTCGAGCTTGGTCACCTTCTCGTCGGTGGTCATGGCCATGGAGCCGGAGCGGTCGATCGAGAGCACCACCGCGAGGCTGGGAATCTCGATCTTCTGCTTGACCTCCATCGTCACCGGCAGCGCTTCCTCGATGGGGGTGCGATAGTAGCCGCCGAGGCCAAAGCTCTCCTCGCCGCCCAGCATGATGAGCCCGCCCCCCTGCTCGCGGACGTAGTCGCGGATGTTCTCCATCTGCTTCTTCGTCATCTTGAGCGAGGAGACGTTGGACAGGATGAGCCCGTCGTACTTCTGCAGCCCCGCCATGTCCTTCGGGATCTTGTCCGCCTCCACCACCGTCACGTCCACGTGCTGCGAGCGCAGCGCCGCGGCCAGCGCCTGGGCCTGGGCGCGGTCCTTCTCGGCGAGCAGCACCTGGGGCCGTCCGCGCACCACCAGGGTGCCGAGCGCGCGGTTGTTCTCCTCGATGGTGTCGCCGTCCACGTCCAGCGCGGCCTGGTAGACGTGGATGCCGCTCTGCTCGAGCGACTGGCGGTAGGTGTATACGTTCTTGCCCGGCGAGAGCCGCACCACTTGTGAGCCGAGAAACTCCCCGTTGCGGTAGAGGGACAGCCGCCCCTGGGCCTCGGCCTGGCTCCACGCCACCACCTTGGCCTGGAACGGCTCGCCGAACTTCACCTCCTGGGGCAGCACCATCGATTCCACCACCACTTCCTGGGGGAAGGTCAGGGGCGCCGGCACGTAATAGATGTCGGCGCCCGCGTCCTTGGCCGCCTGCGCGACGGCCAGGGCGTTGCCCATGTTCTGGCGGCCGTCGGTCAGGAGCACGAAGCGGTTGGCCTGGCCGGGCGGCGCGGTGGCGAGGCCGAGCTGCAGGGCCTGCGCGAGATTGGTGCCGCGCCCGGGAACGTGAGCCTGGGGCCGCTCGATCTTCGCGGTCGGCCGCAGCGGCTGGTCCACCACCGCCTCCTCCCCGAACACCACGAGGCCCGCCTGGTCGCCCGGCTGCATGGCCCCGACCGACTGGGCCGCGAAGCGGTACGCGCTCTCCCGCGCGGCCAGGCTCACGCTGTCCGACATGTCGAGCAGGAACGTCACGTTCAGCCGGTCGGCCCAGCGCGGGATCGTCGGCCGCGTCAGCGAGAGGAGCAGCACCGCCAGCAACGCGCAGCGCAGCCCGAGGGCCCACCGATCGCCCAGGCCCCGGGGCAGGCCGAGGCGGCCGCCGGTCTGGCGCCGCCAGTAGAGGAAGCCCTCGAGCGCGAAGAGCACCAGGGCCAGCATCACGAAGAGCGGCCACAGCTCCCGCTGGATCAGCACCGGCGGCGACTCGGGCCGCGCCCCCTCCACGAAGGTGGGCACCGGCTGCGGGGTGAGATCCGACTCCTCGGCGCTCATCAGGTTGACCGCGACCTTGGTCTCGCCCCGTCCGGTCACGACGGTGTAGACGCCGACCTCGTCGGTCTCGGTGAAGCTCGCCATGCCGCGGTTGACCTGGGCCCGCACGCTGCGTCCCGAGGGCGTGCGCACGGTGGCGGTGGTCACGCCGTGCTCGACCGGGAGCAGGATCGGTTGGCCGGTCTGCAGCTGCAGGCTCGACTGGTCGAGGCCGACCGGGCTCAGCCAGCGGAGCCCCTTGGAGAGGATCAGCGGGAACGCCACCCGCAACGGGAAGTCGGTCCGGAAGAGATCGAAGCCGAAGAAGATCGCCTTGCGGTCGCGCTCCTCGAGCGCGTAGATGAGCGGCCCGCCCACCGCCTCCACCAGGGTCTTGCCGGCGGCGAGCGGCCGGACGCGCATCGCGTCCTCGATCGTCACCTTGGCGAAGTCGATCTGCCGCATGATGGGATGCGTCCGGTCCCAGTCCATGATGGTGGGGTTGTCGAGCCGGCCCAGCACCTCGAGCGGCACGTCCGCGGGCACGGTGTTGACGAGCACGAAGCGCCCGTTGCCGATCTTGGGCGGGCTCACGCTGTCGACCACCACCACGTCGAAGCCTTCCATCCCGCCCTGGTAGGCGTCCGGCTTGCGGACCTCGAGCTTCACCTGCGGATCGGTGGACAGGACCTTCTCGAGGAACAGGTTGCCCGGGCTCACCAGCAGCACCGAGAGGGTCCGGGGCGCCGGGATCACCGCGTAGGCCACGTTGTCGGCCGCGAGATCGTCGGACACGTCGAGGCGCAGCTTGAGGACGCCGCCGCGCTGCTCGCTGAACGGCACCACGATGGCACGCCGCACCTGCGGGTCGAGGGTGAGGGTGCGCTCGGTCAGGGTCTCGTCGTCGAGGGTGAGACGGAGGGAGAAGGTCTGGGGCTCGGCCGAGAAGTTTCCCACCGAGAAGAAGGCCTGTGAGTTGTAGGCGCCGAAATAGTTCCGGCGCACCGCGAGGCTCGTGATGCCCACGTTGTGGGAGCGGCGTCCCACCCCCATCCAGCGCACCCGCACGTCGTTGCCCTGCGCCTGGGTCGCCTCCGGGTGCGCCCCGTCGGTGAAGACGTGGATCTCGGCGCGCGGATCCGAGCCGACCAGGGCCCGCGCGGTGCGGAGCCCCTCGGTGAGGCGGTTGGGCAGGTCGTGCCCCTCCATCGAGCGGAGGGCCGAGGCCACCCGGTCGTGCTCGCGGGTGAACGGCACCAGCACCTTCGGCTGCACCCCCGCCTCGATCACCATCACCTCGGCGCCCTCGCCCAGCCGGCCGAGCAGGCCCAGCGCGGCCCGCTGCGCCTGCGCGAAGCGCGAGGGCGAGACGTCGGTGGCCTTCATGGACGCGGAGGTGTCCATGACGATGGCCACCCGCTTCGCGCCCTGCCCCATCACGGTGACCGCCGGGCGCGCCAGCGCGATCGTGAGGGCGAGCAGGGCCAGGATTTGCAGGATGAGCAGGGGATCCCGCTGCAGCCGCTGGAAGAAGGTGGAGGCTTCCCGGTCGCGCAGGGCGGCCTGCCAGAGCAGGAGGCTCGAGACCTGCAGCTGGCGGCGCCGCACCTTGAGGAAGTACAGGAGCAGCAGGGGCACCGCGAGGGTGCCGAGCAAGAGCGCGAACGGGCTCAGGAAGTTCATGCGAGCAGGAGCCCCTTGAGCTGGCGCAGCATGAACTCCTCGACCGGCGTCTCGGTCACCACCCGGTGATAGGCGATCTCGTTGCCGCGGCAGAACTGCTCCGCGCGCTCGAGGAACTCGCGCAGCCGCTGGTGATAGCCGCGCAGGGCCTCGCCGTCGAGGGTGAGGTCGCGCAGCTCGTCGGTCTCGGCGTCGAGCAGGCGCAGGTCACCGCCGAAGCCGGGGTTCATCTCGTCGGGGGCGAGCACGTGGATGACGTGGACGTCGAAGCGCCGCTCGAGCAGCGCCTTGAGCCCGCGCTCGTAGCCGGCCGGATCCATGAGGTCCGAGACGAGGACGGCCAGGCCCGCCTCCCGCGAGCGGAGCGCGTAGGCCGCGAGTCCCTCGTTGAGCGAGGTCGAGCCGCCGGGCGTGAGCCGGCCCAGGAAGTTCATGAGCGGCAGCACCTGGCTCCGCCCGCGGGCCGGGCTGAAGCCCTCCGCCATGCGCTCGCGCAGCACGCCCACCCCCACCCGCTCGAGGCCCACGAGCCCCACGAAGCCGAGGGCGCCGGCCAGCCGAGCCGCGTGATCGAGCTTCGACGGCGCCCCGAAACCCATGGAGGCGGAGGCGTCGACCAGGAGGTGCAGGCAGAGATCCTCCTCGTCGACGAACAGCTTGAGGTAGAGCCGGTCGAGGCGCGCATAGACGTTCCAGTCGACGTAGCGCAGGTCGTCGCCGATCCCGTAGGGCCGGAAGTCGGAGAACTCGACGCTGATGCCCTTGCGCGGGCTGCGGCGCTCTCCCTTGACCCGCCCGCGGAACGAGCGGCGCGACAGGAGGCTCAGGCGCTCCAGCTGGGTGAGGAAGTCGGCGGACAGCATGTCCTGTCCGGAGCGCACGGTGGTCACGCCGCTATTTCTCATCCAGCGACTGGAAGTACTCCTTCACCTGGGTCTGGAAGTCGCGCGGCACCTGCTCCCGCGCGATGGACTCTTCCATCATCTTCCGGTACTGCCCCAGCACCCCCATGTACTGCATGCGCGACGGCATCTGGGCCCCGCGGCCCACCATGTTGGTGTCGATGCCCTGCTTGCGGCCGGCCCGGGCCTCCCCCTCCACTCCGACGTCGAAGGGGCTCCCGCGCAGCCGCGCGGTGGCATCGCCCTTCGGCGCGCCGCTCTTGCCGCGGCCGGGCAGCAGGCCCTCGCCCTCCGGGAAGTCCCCCTCGTCTCCCGGCCCGCCCTGCTGGCCGGAGCCCCTGTCCCCGCGACGCCCGCCCCGCCGCTCGCTCTCGCGCCCGCCCTTCAGCGACTTCCCGTCGCGGCCGCGCTCCTCCATCGAGCGCATCTTGTTGAGCGCCCGCTCCATGGCCTCCATCGCCTTGTCGGTCTGCCCGCCCTCGAGAGCCTCCATGCCCTCGAACGCGTCCCCCGACCAGTTGCCCTGGCCCTGTCCACCGTTCTTGCGCCCGAGCCGCTCCATCTCGCTCAGCAGCTCGCGCAGCTTCTCCGGCGAGACCTTCTTGTTCGGGTCGAGCCCACCCCGCAGCGCCTTGGCCTTCTGGAAGACCATGCGCGCCTGGCTCTGGGTGAAGTCGCTTTGCAGATCCGGCAGCCGATCGAGGGAGTCCAGCATGCGGAGCCGCTCGTCGCCCTTCTTGAGGAACGAGTTGAAGTCGGGCGCGCGGCCGCCCAGCGAGGTGTCCTTGAACACCGCGGCCAGGTCACCGGGCTGGCTCTGCCCTCCGCCCCCGAGGCGCGGGCTCAGGTTGCGCTCCTGCACGTCCGCGCGCTGCACCGGATCGCGGCGGGTGGCCTGCTTGCGCTCCGCCTGCTGGATGTCGCCGCTGCGGTCCCCCGGGGCCTTCTCCTCGTCCTCGTCGCGGGAGACCGAGAAGTTGGGGAGCCGGGCCTGCGGCAGCGGGATCGGCGGGGCGGCCGCGAGCACGAGCCCGAGCAGCAGCGGGACCGGCACCAGCTTGGCCTCCCGCGGCATGCGGCGCGGGATGATGCGCCGGCCGCCGAGCTGCTCGACGCGCGCGGTCGCGTCGACGACCAGCGCCTCCACGATCGGGGTCCGGTCGGGGCGCTCCGCCCACTCGAGCGCGGTGCTGACGCGCTCCTGCAGCCCGTAGCCGCGGTCGGCGAGCCGGGCGGCCTCGGCGGCGGGCAGCCGGAGCAAGACTCCCCAGAGGGCGCCCGCTCCCGCGCCGGCGAGCAGCAGCAGGGCCGCGGCCGCGTAGCTCCACCCACCGAGCGACTCCTTGAGCAGGAGCGGCACCACCGCGGCCGCCGCGCCCCAGAAGAGCCCGCGCAGGCCGTAGAACTCCGCCCGCCGCAGCCGGATCTGCCGGGCGACGTCCGCGACCAGCCGCTCGATCACCGTGGGACCGGGCATCGACCGCCTCCTCTCCCTACCTCAGGAAGACCTCTTTGCCCGACCCGCTCATGGCCTCGGCGGCCTCGACGATCTGGCCGACGAGGTCGTCGACGTCCACCCCCGCGGCCTCGCCCTCGAAGTTCAGGATGAGCCGGTGACGGAGGGAGGGCAGCGCCATCGCGCGCAGGTCGTCCACGCTGACGTTGAACCGCCCCTCCGACAGGGCGCGCACCTTCGCCCCCAGCACCAGCGCCTGCGCCCCGCGCGGGCTCGCC
Organism: Methylomirabilia bacterium; assembly: GCA_041497895.1. Lineage (GTDB taxonomy): Bacteria > Methylomirabilota > Methylomirabilia > Rokubacteriales > CSP1-6 > CAMLFJ01. Next base: position 2,491 of record JBGQHJ010000013.1, on the reverse strand, counting down.
CCGTAGCGGATGAAGCGGCGCGCCGACTCGGGCGCGCGCTCCCACTGGGGATGGGTCGCGAGGACGATGAACGAGGCGAGGTCCCGCACGTGGGAGGCGATCGGGATCTCCCGCACCAGCTCCCGCATCGACAGCACCTGCGGGCCGGTCAGGACGCGGCGCACCTCGACCGCGCGGACGTGCGTGGTGCGATCGATGATCTCGGTCAGCTCCTCGAGCGCCGGATAGCGCACCCGCAGCTTGAACAGGAAGCGGTCGAGCTGCGCCTCGGGCAGCGGGTACGTGCCCTCCATCTCGATGGGGTTCTGGGTGGCGAGCACGAAGAACGGCGACGGCAGCGGGTGCGCGGAGCCGGAAACCGTGACCGCGCCCTCCTGCATGCCCTCGAGCAGCGCCGACTGCGTCTTGGGCGTCGCCCGGTTCACCTCGTCGGCCAGCAGGATGTGGCCGAAGATGGGGCCGCGCTGGAACTGGAAGTGCTTCCGCCCCTGCGCGTCCTCCACGATGATGTTGGTGCCGATGATGTCGCCCGGCATCAGGTCGGGGGTGAACTGGATGCGCGTGAACGACAGCTCGAGGCTCTCGGCGAGCGTCTTGATGAGGAGCGTCTTGCCGAGCCCGGGCACGCCTTCGAGGAGGACGTGACCGCCCGCGAAGAGGCCGATCAGGACCTGGCCGACGACCTCGTTGTGGCCGACGATGATCTTGCCGACCTCGGCGCGGAGCGACTGGTACGCGTTGACGAACTCGGAGACCCGCTGCTCCTGGGACTCGCTCGACACGGGAGGCTGCGCCATGAACGGCTCCTTTCCCGCCTTGGAATTGATTCATCATAGGGGGGTGTCCCACCCCCGTCAACTACTTGCCCGATCTGGCCGCTCGTCGCGCGCGACGTGCCGAAATCTTGCACCGCGGCGCGCGCGGTCTCAGCCGACGGCGGGGGTCAGTCGCGTGTACGCGGCGAGGTAACCGTCGGTCTCGCGGTCCCGGCCGAAGCGCGCGCTCACGCGCTCGCGGCCGGCCTGACCGAGCCGGGCGCGAAAGTCGGGATCCTTGAGCAGGCGATCCGCCTTGGTGGCCATCTCCTCGCGCGAGCCGAACAGCAGCCCGGTGACCCCGTCCTCGACGAGCGAGCGATTGCCCGGGATGTCGGACGCGAGCACCGCGCGACCGAGGGAGAGCGCCTCGAGCACCGAATTGGCCATGCCACCCTCGGAGAGCGAGCAGTTGAGCACCACGTCGGACAGCTCGAGCAGGACGGGCATCCGGCTGTGCGGCACCGCGCCCACGTGGCGCGCCCACGGGTAGGACGGGAGCGTCCGCAGGAGATCCTCGCCGGCCGCCGGATCGAGGATCGGGCCGACGTAGACGAGCTCGAGCCCCGGGTGCTCGGCGAGCAGAGGGTCGAGCGCCTCGAGGGGCAGGAGCGGTCGCTTCACGCTCCGGATCCCGGCCGGGAAGAGCACGATCGGCCCCGGCGCGCGCTGGAGCGCGGCGGCGGCGGGCCAGTGCCCGGACGGAGCCGGCTCGAAGAAGACGCTCTGGGGAACCACCACGATCCGGGCCGCGGCGTCGGGCACGGCCTCGACGATCGCGGCCACCATCGACTCGTCGAACACGCTGATCGCGGTCGCGCCCTCCAGCACCCGGCGCACGACCGGCGCCGAGTCCGGATCCCGGAGATCGTGGTTGACGTCGGTGCCGGTGGCCGTCACGAGCAGTGGCACGTTCGCGCGGCGGGCCAGGCGGAGCGCGGCCGGACCGGCGCGGAGAGCGTGGAAGGCGTGCACGACCGCGGGTCCGAACTGCCCGATCTGGTGCTCCACCGCGGTCTCGGGCACCACGGACAGATCCCAGACGCGAAGCTCCACCCCGCGCTCCCGGAGCCCGCGGGCGATGCGGTCGACCGTGATCGCGTTACCCCGGACCGACGGAGCGGCGAACGGCGTCAGGATAGCCACGCGAGCGGCCATGAGTGCGACGAGCCTACACTGTGAGCGCGCGGGAAGGCAATGCGCCGGGCCGCTAAACACCGACTTGCCCCCGCGCGGGCGTGTGTTAAGGTTGCGTCACAAGGTCACCGCCTCATCGGTGAGGGAGAGCGCATGGACGGGTCCTCGCGGGAGATCGGCTGCTCGGAGTGCGTGGAGCTCCTGGCCGACTACATCGACGGCACGCTGCCGCGGGACCAGACCGAGTTGCTGGAGTGGCACCTGGACGGCTGCCAGCCCTGCGTGGCCTTCGTCAACACCTACCGGGGCACCGTCGACGCCGCCCGCCGACTGCGTGAGACCCCCGAGACCAAGCTCCCTCCCGAGCTACGCCAGAAGCTGATCGCCTTCCTGAAGCGCTCCGACGTCGCCAGTCCGTAGCTGTCCATCACCCTCCATCCCCTTCCAGGGCTCGTATCGGGGCTCTGGAAGCGGGATAGGAGCGGTGACCATGACCCCGAGTGGATACCGATGGAGACCCCTGGCTCCCCGCAACTAGT